>CAJUIH010000004.1:26954-64910 GCA_910586045.1 uncultured Eubacterium sp. | reverse complement strand
GCCAAACCCTAGTGTTTACGGGCTTTGCGGCTTAGCTCCGACTATTCGAACTCAATCGTCCCCGGCGGCTTACTCGTCAAATCATACACCACCCGATTAACCCCTTTCACCTCATTCACAATCCTGTTCATCACCCTTTGCAACACATCAAACGGAATCTGCGCACACTCTGCCGTCATAAAATCCGATGTTGTTACTGCCCGTAAAGCAACTGCATAATCATAAGTTCTGCCATCCCCCATGACCCCAACCGACCGCATATTCGTCAGCGCCGCGAAATATTGGCTGATCTTTTCAGACAGCCCAGCGTTCGCAATCTCTTCCCGGTAAATGGCGTCTGCATCCTGAACAATGCGGACTTTGTCGGCTGTAACTTCCCCGATAATGCGGATGCCTAGCCCTGGTCCTGGAAACGGCTGCCGGCTGACCAGTTTTTCTGGTATTCCCAGTTCCCGGCCCGCCCTGCGTACCTCGTCTTTAAATAAAAGGCGAAGCGGCTCTATGATTTCTTTAAAGTCCACATAATCCGGAAGACCGCCCACATTATGATGCGATTTGATTGTAGCAGATTTTCCAAGGCCGGATTCAATTACGTCCGGATAGATCGTGCCCTGTACAAGATAATCTACCGCACCGATTTTTTTCGCTTCTTCTTCAAAAACACGGATAAATTCTTCCCCAATGATTTTCCTTTTCGCTTCCGGTTCCTCTATCCCCGCGAGTTTTTGATAAAAACGTTCCTGGGCATTTACTCGGATGAAATTTAAATCGTATGGCCCGTCTGGCCCGAATACAGATTCCACCTCATCCCCTTCGTTTTTGCGCAACAGGCCATGGTCTACAAATACACAGGTAAGCTGCTTACCTACGGCTTTGGCTAACAAAACGGCTGCTACTGAAGAATCGACTCCGCCTGACAACGCACACAGTACTTTTCCGCCGCCGACTTTTTGCCGGATCTGCTGGATCGTTTCTTCTACAAAGGAATCCATTTTCCAACTGCCGTGACAGCCGCATACCTTGTATACAAAGTTAGAAAGCATTTTCTGTCCCTGTACGGTATGCATAACTTCCGGGTGAAACTGCGTCGCATATAATCTGCGATCCGGACATTCCATCGCCGCAACCGGACAAACCGCGGTATGGCCTGAAATCTGAAATCCTTCCGGCGGTGCCTCTATATAATCGGTATGGCTCATCCAGCAAATGGTATGTTCACAAACACCCTCAAATAATATGCTTTCTGTATTGACTGTTAGTTCTGTTTTTCCAAACTCACTGGTCGGTGCCGTTTTTACAATTCCTCCAAGCAGATGCGCCATGACCTGTGAGCCATAACATATGCCAAGGATTGGAAGCCCCAGGTCAAATATTTCTTTGCCGCATATCGGGGATTCTTCTTTGTATACACTGTTTGGACCGCCGGTAAAAATAATTCCCTTTGGATTCATACTACGGATTTTTTCTAGTGGTGTGTGATACGGATGCACTTCGCAATAAACGTCGCATTCACGCACCCGCCTGGCAATTAACTGATTGTACTGTCCGCCGAAATCCAAGACAATCACTTTTTCCTGTTCCATTGTTTTCTCCTCTCTCATCATTGTGACTTTTGTACGATCATGACTTAACAACTATTTTAAAACCATTGCATTTTTACTTCTGACAGGCTGCCAGCCCTGGCATTTTCCGATTTGCAAAAAACCTCCCCGTTTATGGCACAAAGCGCGGTCTGCACGCCAGCATAAAGAAAGGAGGTTTATTGTGAAAACAAAAGCGAAAGGAATACGACAGAATGTAAAAAATACCGAAACGGTTTTATCTTTTGGTAAAAGTGGTAAAAGTGTTAAAACAATCCATTATTGATCCATGCCTGTTAAAGAACTGTGCAAAAATAACTGATACAGTTTGCTTGTCTTTTTTCTGATAGCACATGGCAAAAATCCGAGGCGATCCCCGGTACACCTCCGGTTTTCGCCATGCACTATTGAAAAAATATCCGGCGTGAACCTATGAGATATTGAATGTCCGATGTACCAGGCGCCTGATTTTCGACTTGCACTCTCGAAGAAAAATCCTGCGCAGCTTGCATAAGTTATTTCTGCACAGTTCCTAAAACAATAAGAGATCAAGCTACTCTGCCCGCTTAGAATCATACATTCCGTGATTCATATTCTTTCCACCTCATTATATATCAGCAGTTTTAGAAAAACAAGTTAAAATTTCAATACTTTTCTACACAAAATAACTCATAGGTATTGGAAAAGAACGTTGCGCATTTTGTATGGTCCAATGAAAACTGGAGATTACTATATTGCAGTAAACCGTGTCCTTAAAACGTTGTAGACAGACGCCTGATTTATTGTATCCTCTATAAAACCATAACGACGTATCTACAAAATATACTGCAAACGAACAAATATTCTGTTATAATATGTTTAAACGGTTTAGTCCGAATGGTATCTTATTCTCGTATTTAGTACAGTTTAGTTCAAATGGTATTTGATTCTTAATTATTTATATATTCGGTGATTGAATATTGCACAATAAACCCGATAAACGGCGGGCCAGAAACAAATGATATTGTGCTGAAATTTTACGCCGTTTATATAGAAAGGAAGTTTTATTGAACGAAATGCATAGCTATATTGCAATTGACCTAAAATCCTTTTACGCATCCGTTGAATGCAGAGAAAGACAGCTTGATCCCCTTACCACAAACCTTGTTGTCGCAGATGCAGGCAGGACAGAAAAAACAATCTGCCTTGCCGTATCGCCTTCCTTGAAAGCCTGGGGCATCTCTGGAAGGGCAAGGCTGTTTGAAGTGATACAGCGGGTAAAAGAAGTCAACCTGGAACGAAAGCGCAAAGCTCCTGGCGGACGGCTTACAGGGACCTCTTACCTGGCACCGGAACTGGCAGAATGTCCTGAACTTGCGCTTTCTTATATTATCGCCCCGCCCAGAATGGCGTTTTATCTGGAATACAGCACCATTATATACAATATCTATTTAAAATACATTGCTCCGGAAGATATCCACGTCTATTCGATTGACGAAGTATTTATGGATGTAACACATTACCTGAAAACATACCGGACGACGCCAAAAGATCTTGCTTCGAAAATCATAATGGATATTTTGGACAGCACAGGCATTACCGCAACAGCAGGTATCGGTACAAACCTGTATCTGTGCAAAGTGGCAATGGATATCGTGGCGAAACATGTCGATCCGGATGCGCATGGCGTGCGTATTGCGGAATTGGATGAAATAAGCTACCGCAGATTATTGTGGAACCACCGCCCTCTCACAGATTTTTGGAGGGTCGGACATGGCTATCAGAAGAAACTGGAGGCCGCGGGACTCTATACCATGGGCGATATCGCTCGATGCTCCCTGGGCGGGGACGAAGATTACCATAACGA
The DNA here is from genome assembly GCA_910586045.1 of uncultured Eubacterium sp. Taxonomy (GTDB): domain Bacteria; phylum Bacillota; class Clostridia; order Lachnospirales; family Lachnospiraceae; genus Eubacterium_J. The sequence goes on along the minus strand of CAJUIH010000004.1, from coordinate 61,484 downwards.
AGAGTTGCTTTATGACATGTTCGGCGTCAACGCGGAACTGCTGATCGACCATGCCTGGGGCTGGGAGCCAACTACTATGGATCTGATCAAAGCCTATCAGCCGGAAACAAACAGCATCAGTTCCGGACAGGTGCTGCAGCGTCCTTATCATACGGAAAATGGGAGGTTAGTTGTACGGGAAATGACAGACCAGCTTGTTTTAGACCTTGTCGAAAAAAAGCTGGTGACAGACCAGTTGGTTCTTACGATTGGCTACGACACGGACAACCTCACCGACGCCAACATTAAAAACCGCTACAAAGGTGAAATCACAACCGACCATTATGGACGAAAGGTCCCAAAGCATGCCCATGGAACCGCAAACCTGGAACGTCAGACTTCATCCACGCAAACCATCATGGACGCCGTTATGGATCTGTATGACCGCATCATTGACCCAAACCTTTTGATCCGCCGCATAACGGTTGCGGCAAACCGTGTGGTTCATGAAACGCAGGCAATCGCACAGTATGAACAGCTTGATTTATTTACAGATTATGCGGCTTTGGAAAGAAAACAAACAGAAGAAGAAAGAATGCGTACAAAAGAAAGGAACCTGCAGGAAGCGGTACTGTCCGTCAAAAAGAAATTCGGAAAAAATGCTATGTTAAAGGGCATGAACCTGCTGGAAGGCGCTACTGCTACAGAACGAAACTGCCAGATCGGAGGGCATAAGGCATGAAAAAAAAACAGACCGGCCATCTATATGAAGATCTCATTCATCTTCCGCACCATGTATCCAAAAGGCATCCGCAGATGTCACCTCTCAATCGCGCCGCACAATTTTCTCCATTTGCTGCGCTCACCGGGCATGACGCGGCTATTCAGGAAACAGCACGTCAGACAGTTTCTTTCATAGAGCTTGCTGAAGACAGAAAAGAGTATCTGGACGGACAGCTCCGCCTGCTGCGGGAACACATCGCACAGCATCCGGAATGTGATATTACCTATTTTCAGCCGGATCCGAAAAAAAACGGCGGACGTTATCTTACAATCCATGGAAAAATCGAAACGATGGATGCATATAAACACCAAATCATTTTTACAGACGGAACAGCCGTCCCGGTCGGACATATTTTTTCCATCCAGGGAAAGCTGTTCCAAGACATGGAGCTGTCAGACATACAGCCGGGAAAGATGCCATTCATGGGAAAAAAAATTGTACCATAATTGAAATGTTTTCCTTGTTCCATGAACCATGGCTGCACATGAAAAATTTGCCCCCACCCTGTTTCTGTCCTGGTCTTGCGACAGTACTTTATCTATTGTAACGGTAATGAGTTCTCCGGTTTTATCACGAAACCGGAACCTCATTGGCGTGATTTTTCCATCCGTATCCGTACAGGAAATCATCTGCACCGGAATATCAACACACAATATGCTTTCCACCGGCGGCACCCCTTTCTAAATTTGATGTTAAATCTATCTTAGCATTTAGAACATCAGTTTGTAAATGAGGAATATATGGAAAAATAAATATACATTTTCCTGATACATCGGCCATTAAATATCTCATAGGTTCACGCTGGATATTTTTTCGATCGTGCATGGCAAAAACCGGATGTGTACCTTGTATTTCGTGATATGCACAGCAAAACGGCGCAGCATTTGCGCTTGCCGCACCAAATAAAAACTCCCTGTATGGGAAATATATGCCATATGATTACCAGCCGCCGTAATATGGGACACGGCGGTTATAGCGGAATGCCTGGAAGAAAGCAAAAAAGAGAAGATATACAAGTTATTAGAAACCGAAGAATATTAGATGATATCTCCGTCCGAACAAGATTCTATTTTACAATATCGGTACTGGCCAGCCAGTACCGATATTGCTTGGTTATAAACCGAATCTTTTCAAATAAATCCACACGCTTCGATACCATTTACCGGAAATATTCCACCCCGGACTCAAAAATCTTCATATCCTGTTCCCCATAAATATTAACCGCCACAGACTCCCCGCGCCGTTCTGCGTGCGCCATTCGTCCAAACACACGTCCGTCCGGACTAGTTATGCCCTCGATCGCCATATAGGATCCATTCACATTCCATTCCTCATCCATAGTCGCAGCCCCGGCTTCGTTTACATACTGCGTAGCCACCTGCCCATTTTGAAACAGGCGGTCCAGCCATTCCCTGCTTGCGACAAACCTGCCCTCGCCATGGCTCGCCGGGTTTGTATAAATGCCGCCCAGCCGCGCTTTGGCCAGCCATGGGCTTCGGTTGGATACGACTTTTGTATATACCATCTTGGAAATATGGCGCCCGATCGTATTGTAGGTTAAGGTCGGCGAATCTGCTTTCTGTTCCGTAATCTGCCCATAAGGCACAAGCCCCAATTTAATCAATGCCTGGAAGCCGTTGCAGATTCCGAGAGCCAGGCCGTCCCGTTCGTTGAGCAGACGCATGACGGCTTCTTTGACCCGCTCATTGCGGAACGCGTTCGCAAAAAACTTCGCGGAGCCTTCCGGTTCGTCGCCCGCCGAAAATCCGCCCGGAAACATCAAAATCTGCGCCTGGCTGATGGCCCGCTCAAATTCCGCGACAGAATCCCGGATATCGGACCCATGCAGGTTTTTAAATACTTTTACGATCATGTCCGCGCCTGCGCGTTCAAACGCCTTTGCGGAATCGTACTCGCAGTTCGTACCTGGAAATACCGGAATAAAAACGGTCGGCTTTGCCGTTTTATGACGGCAGATATAAACCGCATCCGCGCGGTATACGCCGCGGTCTGCCGTGTCCTGGCTGGCGCTTGTTTTGGTCGGGAATACCTTTTCCAGCGTACCGGTCCATGCGGCAATCGCTTCTTCCAGTGGAATCGACAGATCCAATCCATAGCAAATCTGACCGCTGTCCGTCACCGCGCCGATCACTTTGCATGCGCCGCTTATGCCTGCCGCCGCAAAAGCCGCCGTTACATCGGCTGTCCGCTCCGACGGCACTTCCGCAATCAGGCTGCCGAATCCCGGCGCATATAATTCTTCATAGGAAACGGCCGTTTCATCCAGCGTGATGCCCAGCTTGTTTCCGAATGTCATTTTGCTTACCGCAGGCGCAATGCCTTTGCCGTCCAATGCATAGGCGGAAATTACCGCTTTTTGACCGATCAGGCTGTGCAGCGTAGCATACAGCTTCTTTACCTGTTCATAGACAGGCAGGTCATACTCGTCCGTTTCGATCGTAAATTTCATCAGGCTGCTTCCCGCCGCCTTGCATTCCGGCGTAATGATTTCCTGCTGGCGCGCCACATCTACGGCAAACGAAACGAGCGTCGGCGGAACATCGATATCATTAAACGTACCCGACATCGAATCCTTGCCCCCAATCGACGGCAGGCCAAACCCGATCTGTGCCGCATAGGCGCCGAGCAGCGCCGCAAACGGCTGGCTCCAGCGGGACGGCTCGCTGCTCATCCTGCGGAAATATTCCTGAAAGGTAAACCGTACTTTGCGGTAATCGCCGCCTGCTGCCACAATTCTGGACAATGATTCCAGTACCGCGTAAACCGCGCCGTGATAAGGCGACCAGCTTGCCAAATACGGGTCAAATCCATATGCCATCATCGTTACGGTATCGGTCTTTCCATGCAGCACCGGAAGCTTTGCCACCATTGACTGTGTTTCCGTAAGCTGGTAACGGCCGCCATACGGCATAAACACACTGCCTGCCCCGATCGAACTGTCAAACATCTCGACAAGCCCTTTCTGCGAACATACATTAAGATCCTTTAACCGCGAAAGCCATGCGGCTTTTTTATTTTGACCCGCAGGGTCTTCAAACTCCGGATCCCGGCCCGGCTGCGCAAAGAACGATTGCTTCCTGGACGGAATCTCCACAAATACGGAAGCTTCCTGATGCGCGCCGTTTGTATCTAAAAACGCGCGCGATAAATTGACGATCTCTTTTCCCCGCCATACGAGCACCAGACGCGGTTCCTCCGTCACTACCGCTACCGGCACTGCCTCCAGGTTTTCTTCTTTTGCATAGGCTAAAAACTGCTCGACCTCCTGCGGGGCAATCACGCAGGCCATACGCTCCTGCGACTCTGAAATCGAAATCTCCGTCCCGTCCAGCCCGGCGTATTTTTTCGGTACCCGGTCCAGTTCCACGCGCAGGCCGTCCGCCAATTCCCCAATCGCTACGGATACGCCGCCCGCGCCGAAGTCATTGCATTTTTTAATCAGATACGATACTTCCGGCCTGCGGAATAACCGCTGGAGCTTGCGTTCCGTCGGCGCGTTGCCTTTCTGCACCTCGGCTCCGCAGGTATCGATCGACTGCGTCGTATGCGCCTTGGAAGACCCAGTCGCACCGCCGCAGCCGTCGCGCCCGGTACGGCCGCCCAATAATACAATGACATCCCCCGGATCCGAAGTCAGCCGCTGCACCGCTTTTCTAGGCGCAGCCCCGATCACGGCCCCGATTTCCATACGTTTTGCCGCATAGTTTGGATGATAGATTTCTTTTACATATCCGGTTGCAAGTCCAATCTGGTTGCCATAGGAAGAATACCCCCTCGCCGCTCCCCGGGTCAGGTTCTTCTGCGGCAGCTTGCCCTCCAGCGTCTCGCTTACAGGAACCGTCGGATCAGCGGCGCCGGTCACACGCATCGCCTGGTATACGTAAGTACGCCCGGATAACGGATCACGAATCGCACCGCCCAGACAGGTAGCGGCGCCGCCGAACGGTTCGATTTCCGTCGGATGGTTGTGTGTTTCATTTTTAAAATTTACCAGCCATTCTTCCGTCCTGCCGTCAATTTCCACCGGAACTACAATCGAGCAGGCGTTGATTTCATCCGATTCTTCCTGATCCTGCAGCTTTCCTTCTTTTTTCAGCCGCTTCATGGCCATCAGGGCCAGGTCCATCAGACAAACAAATTTTCCTTCTTTTTGCGCGTACAGGTCCTGAAACGTATGCAGATAATCCTGATACGTATCTTCGATCGGCTTGCGGTAATCCCCCTCGCCAAACGAAACATCCGTAAGTTCCGTTAAAAACGTCGTATGCCTGCAGTGGTCCGACCAGTACGTATCCAGCACACGGATTTCCGTCATGGACGGGTCGCGTGTTTCCTCTGTCTGAAAATAACGCTGGATATGCAAAAAGTCCTGGAAAGTCATAGCCAGATGGAAAGACTCATACAATTCCAAAAGCTTTTCTTTCTCCATATGCGTAAAACCTGTAAGGATACGGACATCCTGCGGTTCTTCAAAATTCTGTACCAGCGTATCGGGCTTTTTGGCCTCGGCTTCTCTGGAATCTACCGGATTGATGCAGTGCTTTTTGATCGCCGCAAGCTCTGCGTCGCTGATGCTGCCGGAAATGATATACGTAACCGCCGTTCGTACCACCGGATTTTCCGTGTCGTCCAAAAGCTGTATGCATTGTCTGGCAGAATCCGCTCTCTGGTCAAACTGCCCCGGCAGGTACGCAACGGAAAATACGCTGCCCCCTTTTGCGTCAAACGTTTCTTCATAAAGGTCGTCTACCGGCGGTTCGGAAAATACTGTAACCTTTGCTTTTTCAAACACCTCGTCCGAAATATTTTCCACATCATAACGGATCAGTTCCCGCACAGAATCCACACCGGAAATGCCCAGATAATGCCTGATTTCATGCCGCAGGGATTTGGCGGCAACCGCAAAAGGCGGTTTCTTTTCTGCGTATACGCGTCTTACGTTTCCCATTCTGTTTTCCTCCTGCTCTTGTGGGTTTGTTTTATGAAAACGTTTGTTTTATGAAAACTTTAGAATGTCTTTACCTGCATTATAACATACTTCGTTTAATTTTCAACCACGCAATTTCCGCGCTAAAACTTCCGCCAGAACACGCCGTTTCTATTTTCCGTCTTTTCATTCCCGGCCATTTTATGTTATAGTGTGCTTAACGCATCGTCTTTGCATCACGCATTTGCCATTTTGATGCTTTCCTTATATAAAATAGTAACCACACATTGTCAAACTGGAGGATTCTAACCTTGATTCATATATTGATCGCCGAAGATGAAAAACCCATCTCTAATTTAATAAAATTAAGCTTAAAAAACGCTGGTTATCTATGCGACTGCGCGTTCGACGGCGGACAGGCTGCCGATTTGATTGAATCGGGCAATTATGACCTGATCCTGTTAGATATTATGATGCCGGATATTGACGGGTTTGAATTAATGGAATATATCCGCCCGCTGGAAATCCCGGTTATTTTTATAACGGCTAAAAATTCCGTTTCTGATAAAGTAAAAGGTCTGCGCATGGGCGCGGAAGATTATATTGTAAAACCGTTTGAGATCATTGAACTGCTTGCCCGCATTGACGTCGTACTGCGGCGCTACCATAAGGCGGACGACATCATTCAAACGGCTGGCCTTGTGATTAATACCAAATCCAGAAAGGTGACGCGCGACGGCCGTTTCATTGCCCTAACCCCAAAGGAATATGAACTGTTATTATTATTTGCCCAAAACCCGAATACCGCCTTATACCGGGAAACGATTTATGAACGCATCTGGGAAAAGGAATTTGTGTACGGCAGCAAAACCGTAGATCTTCATATTCAGCGGCTGCGGCGCAAAGCCCATCTGGAAAAGGAGCTGCAGGCAGTCAACAAAGTCGGCTACCGTTTCGAGGTGGAGGCATGAAATTCCGTCTGAAAGCGACCTGCTGTATGATTACCCTGATGTCCCTTTTATTTGGCGCGGGCAGCAGCGCGTTGATTTCCATTACATTCGAAACGTCCCTGCGGCAGGAAAAAATCGCGGCGCAAAAATCCTACCGTATGATCCTAAATACTTTGCAGGTCGTCAACCGCATGGAGGAATGGACCGATGAAAAAGACATTTCCAAAATATTAAAACAGCTTTCCGCGCAAGGTTCTTACTGGGCCGCCCTTAGGCTCTATACACAGGCGACACAGACAGGATCCGTTTATTCCGAAGGAACGATGGCCGCGCATTTTATCGACCTTACAGGCAAAATCGATACGACCCATCTTGCCTGTACGATTATTTCCGCACCGGACGGCGCAAATGCCTCCTATTATCTGCAGCTTTCCAGCTCTTTTTCCGTGGACCATACGGTTTATTATCTGGACGCGGCTTATGACATTACCTCTATTTATGATGCCAGACGATGGCAGCAGGAATTATACCAGAATATTTTTGCGATCCTGCTGGCGGCCTGCGCCTTTTTTTCCTATGTTCTGGCCTATTTTTTGACAAGGCCCCTGGCGCGCCTTTCGAAAGCGTCGCGCGAAATTGCCTGCGGCAACTATGACTTCCGCAGCGCCATAAAAGGCAGCGACGAAGTAAGCGCCGTATCCAGGGACTTTGACCTGATGGCAGACCACCTGCAGCAGAGCATGGAGGAATTAAAAGACGCGATGGAACGCCAGAACCGTTTTGTGGAAAATTTTACACATGAACTGAAAACGCCGATGACCTCCATTATCGGATATGCGGACCTGTTAAGAAGCGAAACCTTATCCAAAGAAGACCAGACGGATGCCGCGGGATATATTTTTTCGGAAAGCAGGCGCCTGGAACGGCTGTCTTTAAAGCTGATTGATATTTTTGTTATGGAGCACGACACGCTGAAATTATCCAAAGCTTCCGCAGCAGAGCTGGCGGACAGCCTGACCCGTCATCTCAAATCCGGCCTTGCACAGGAGCAGATCTGCCTGGAATGTGATTACGAACCCGGATACTGTATGCTGGATACGGATTTATTTGGCTCACTGCTCGTAAACCTGATTGAAAATGCCAGAAAAGCACTGCCGCAGGGCGGTACGATCTGTGTAAAAACCACGATGACCCCGCAGGGCTGCCTTGTCACGGTTACAGACAACGGAAAAGGGATTCCCAAAGACTCCCTGGCGCATATTACAGAAGCTTTTTACCGGGTTGACAGAGCGCGTTCCAGAGAACAGGGCGGCGCGGGCCTGGGACTGACGCTCTGTGCGGAAATCGCACACCTGCACCATGGAACCATTGATTTTAACAGCGCGCCGGAGCATGGAACAACGGTCACCGTAGAACTCAAAGGAGGACGGCCATGAAACGTTTTCTTGTGACCTTTCTTTCGGTCATTCTGACTTTTGCCGTATCAGCAGGCGGCTTTCTGCTGCCGCAGTTGTTAAACGAATACCAGGATGAGCGTATCTTTTCCACAATTGAACACTCTTCCATCGAACCGATGGAATTTACGTACAGTTCCAGCCTTTTGGATACGCTGCGGCTGATCTCTTCCGGCTATTTCCTTGTAGAATATCCGGTTACCGCCAGCAGGCACAGTGACGACGACATATATCAAACCTCGCTTCACCTTGTAAAAACACTGAAACAATATGGAATTGAAATCTTTGACGAAGACGATGCCATTATCAACCATGAAACCTACTTACATCTCGCAATCGCCTCGAACAATACAAAGACGCAGACAGAAGCGTCCGCTGCAGACAATGGGTATGAAAAGCAGGCCGCACAGACAGGCAGCAGGCCGCAATCTAATTCCAATTCCCAGGAAATTACAACAGCCGTAATCTGGCGGTGCATCCTGTACTCTGCGAACGGATACTGGGTCAGTTTTAAAATCGACGATAAGAGCGGGGAAATGATCGACTTTTCGATTTTCAGCGAACAGACCATTGCGTCGGCATACAGCAAAACCGAAATTGAGAAGCTGGTAAACTCTGTCTGCGCGTTTTTGGAAAATCACTACAAGCTTCCTGCGGACCCGATCCTGCAGAAAATGGAACCGGCGTCTACGAGTTTTTTTGACAAACAGCCTTTTATCAGTGAAACGCACTATATTATACAATTTAAAGAAACATCCGGCAATCTGATCCAGATTCCCCTGCGGATCCATACAAACTATTTGGTTATGAACAACTTGTACGAATAAAAAAACAGGCATGATGCGGATTTGATGCCAAAAATTTGAAAATTATTTCACTTTTCCTATTATGGTTAAGACATACATTCCGATAACTATATAGGGGTTTTTACCCAATCCCCCTTTTTAGAAAGCGAGGTTGCCCATGCATACAAACGAAAATCCAATTTCAGATACAAAGGAGAACCGCCGTCAATATCATGCAAGAAAAAGCCGTTTTTCCCGTAAAAATCAAATCCGCCTGCTTCTTTCGGCCGCCGTATTCTCTTTGACGCTCGCAGCCGGAGCCGTCTGGCAAATTTCCAATTATTCCGCGGAGGCCCCGGCCCTGTCCATGGAAGCTCCAAATACCACGGCAAAGCAAAAATCCGCGCAAAAGAACGTAAAAAAAGACAATACGAAAACCCAGGCTGCGGATACCGCGGCGCCGAAAATCAACGATCCGCTTACAGAAGCGGAAAAAGAACTGGCGCTTTCCGAACAGCGCACGGATCCTACTTCCAAATCCGACAGTGCGGGCGCGCACATTACTTCCGTATCCAATGCCTGGAACCTAACCCTGGTCAATCCCTGGAACCCGCTGCCCAAAGACCATGAAATCCAGTTAGCCATGGTAGAAGGGCAGGCGATAGACGCCCGCTGCCAGACGCAGCTTCAAAACATGATGACGGACTGCCGGGCTGCCGGTTTACAGCCTTTGATCTGTTCTTCATACCGCACCCAGGAAATGCAGGAAGCGCTTTTCCAGGAGCGGATCGACGAACTGACCGCACAAGGATACACACAAAAAGACGCACGCAAAAAAGCTGCGACCTCCGTTGCTATTCCAGGGACAAGCGAACACCAGCTCGGACTCGCCGTGGATATTGTCGACAAAAACCAGCAGATGCTCGACTCTGCCCAGGAAAATACCCTGGTACAAAAATGGCTGATGGAAAACTGCTGGAAATATGGATTTATCCTGCGGTATCCAAATGAAAAAAGCAGCCTGACCGGGATCATTTATGAACCGTGGCACTATCGGTATGTCGGCGGACGGGCCGCGAAAAAAATCCATCAAAGAGGGATCTGTTTGGAAGAATACCTGGCAGAACAGACATCCTAAGGCCCTAGCGCTTACCCACAACACAAAAAAGGGACCGGGCCGCTCGTTGCAGCGGCAGTCAGTCCCTTTTGCGGTCGTTCCACATTTTATGCTATGGCATATTTTTGTACAATCTGGTCAAATACCGGATTTTCGCCTGTATAGGATACTTTCATATCATTCATCATAAGTCCGAACACACCGAGGATTGATTTTGCGTCAATAAACATGTGACGGTAAATCAGGTTAATATCAAAGTCACAATTTTCGGCTGCCTTGACAAATTCCTGCACGTCATTGGTTTCGTTCAAACGGATCATTCTTTCTTTCATTGCCATCTTCCTTTCCCTGTTGTCTTTCCCATTAGTTTAACCAAATCGCAGTGTCATATACAACATGCACCAAAATTTTGACGATCGGCGGTTTATCGATGCAACGCCATTCCAATGCACCGCATGAATGGGTATTGGTTATCAGATTGTAAAAAAATGTTAACATCTAGTGCTATACGCATTATTTCACTTTCTATTTTATATGTCAAATATTTTCTCTTTTCCATTTTTTCCTGATAATTTAGGGTACTTTTACAGAAATTACTGCAAAAGTACCCCAAAACAGGAAAAAAATTGTAAATTTTAACGCATTCCCCGTTCACATGTTTGTCGAATCGTCATTTTTTTGTAAAACGTCAAAATACGGTTTTCTTTTTGTAGCAATGACTAAGAAACTACAAATCACGTGATTCCCAAAATTTTCTTATTTTCTCACCCACGTTTTCCGCGCTGCATACCTCGTAACTATCCCATTCCCGCGGAAACAATTCCTGATACTCCCGCCGCAGAAAACGGTCGTCTAAGAGCACGACTACCCCAGTATCCGAAACCGTACGGATCACACGTCCCGCGGCCTGCAGTACCTTGTTCATGCCTGGATAACGGTATGCGTAATCAAATCCATTCCGCGCGCGTTTGTCATAATACTGTTTTAATATCTCCCGTTCGTTCGAGATCTGCGGCAGGCCTGTCCCTACCACCAGCACCCCGATTAACTGTTCCTGTTTTAAATCGATCCCTTCGCTGAAAATGCCGCCCATCACGCAGAAAGCCATCAGGGACCGTTCCCGTTTCGCTGTGCGCGCGGCAGAAAACTCTTCCAAAAACGCTTCCCTTTCCGGTTCCCGCATGCCGCTTTTTTGCAAAATACAGTCCATGCCCGCGGGTTCCCGCAGTTTTTGTATAAACAGCGCGAAAACGTCATCCATCATCTGGTACGACGGAAAAAAGACAATATAATTCCCTTTTTTCTGCCTGCCGGTTTGATAGATATATTCCGCCATACGCGTATATTCTTCCTGGGTACGGCGCGTATACCTACTTGTGACGTCTCCCGCAATTAAAAGCAGCTTCTGCGCCGGACGAAATACCGTGTTTGCGTAGACGGCATAATTATCCTCTTTCGTACTCAGCAGTCTCTTATAATAACGGATCGGCAGAAGCGTCGCCGAAAAAAAGACCGTACTGCGTCCCTTGTCCAGCCTTTCTTGCAGATTCGCGGACGGGTCTACGCAAAACAGGCGGATTTGAAAACGTGCGTCTTGATATTCCCTTTGTGTATGCTGTGAATAAATCACATAATGCTCGTCCAGCCTCTCGCTGATCTCTAAAAAGCCGCGGATTTGAAAATACAGTTCTAGTATGGCATCCCGTTCCTCCAGCTCCCTGTACTGCTGCAGGAACTTTTCATATTCGGCGCAAAGGCGCATCAAGGCAAATAAAAACGGCGAAATGTTCGTATGGTACTGAAATGAAGCGCATTCCCGTTTATATCCCAGCAAAATCTGGTTGCAGGCCGACAGTTCTTTTGCAAGTTTCGCGCTGTATGGCTTTACGAGCCTGCGTACGGCCAGAAAGTCTTCCTTGTACAGCGAGGCGCTGTACATTTCGCGGCCGCGCTCGACCAGATTGTGGGCTTCGTCGACCAAAAATAAATAGCTGCCGCGCACCCCGTCCGCAAAAAAACGTTTCAGATACACTTTCGGATCGAATACATAATTATAATCACAGATCATAGTATCCGCCCATGACGCCGTATCCAGACAAAGTTCAAACGGGCAGACCCTACACGTATCCGCCCACCGGAGCAAAACGTCGCGCGTAATGACGTCTTCTTCCTGCAGCAGCCGGTAAACAGCCTCGTTCACCCGGTCATAGTGTCCTTTCGCGTAAGGGCACGCATCCGGATTGCACGCGGTCTCTTCCATCCGGCACAGCTTTTCTTTTGCCGTAATCTGGATCGTTTTCGCGCGGTATCCTTTTTCGTAAAACAAATCCAGTGTTTCTTTCGCAACGGCCGCCGTAACGGTTTTGGCTGTCAAATAAAATATTTTGTCGGCAAGCTGCGCCCCGACTGCCCGCACCGCGGGAAACAGCGTGGAAATCGTTTTGCCCGTACCGGTAGGCGCTTGAATAAACAGGTTTTTTTCCCGCAGCATCGTCCGGTACACGCCGCTGACCAGCTCCTTTTGCCCCTCCCGGTAGGGAAACGGAAATTCCAGGTTTTGAATGGATGCCTGGCGGATCTTGTGCCAGTCATACTGGAACTGCGCCCATTTTTCATATGCGCGCATCAATGCCTGAAACCATTCTTCCAATTCCTGAAACGGATAACGGGTTGTAAAATAGCGCAGTTCTTCCGTATCCAGGTTTACATAGGTCATACGGACGCCGATGGTTTCGACCTGATTTTGCAGCGCATACATATAAGCATAGCACTTTGCCTGTGCCAAATGCAGGGGATACGGCTCTGTCATACGGGAAATGTCGCTAAAAACCCCTTTGATTTCATCGACCGTAGCATTCGGCTGTCCGCACGCGCCGTCCTCTTCCAGGATCACCCCATCGGCCCGGCCTTCCAGCACAATCGTATACTGCTCTTTTACAAATTCCATTTTTAATGAAACTTCGGCATGGTAAGACGGCCCGGCCTTTTTTTGCAGCTTGCGGTGGATCCTGCTGCCGCGCTGCATCGCGTCGGCCTGCATGCCGGCTGTCTGGCGGTTGTCAATATCACCGCTTCGCAAAATAAATTCAACAAAATTTCGAACGGATAATCTGATTTTCATAGGACTTTAACCCGGCAGCCCGAAAAGCGCCGCCCCCACCGCCCCCGCATACCTTCCCTGCGCCGCGGCGAGTACGGTACAGTTTAGTTTCTGTGCCAAAATTTCTTTCAAATACCCGCATTCGCACAGTCCGCCGGTCAGACATACCTCTTCCCCGCCAACCTCTAGCCTGCTGCTTTGGGATACGACTTTATCCGCAATGGAATCCACCACGGCAAACGCAATGTTTTCTTTCTTTTCCCCGCGTCCAATCAGGCTGATTACCTCCGATTCGGCAAACACGGTACACATGGAACTAATGGTAACGCCGTTTCCGTCCCTTGCCAGTTCGCAGACTTCGTTCGGCCGCAGCCCCATCGTATTTCCCATGACTTCCAAAAACCGCCCTGTTCCGGCAGAACACTTGTCATTCATCACAAAATCCCTGACCCTGCCGTCTTCCAGACGGATAATTTTTGTATCCTGGCCGCCGATATCGATGACGACGCTGTCGCGAACCTGATGGATCCATGCAGCGCCCTTTGCATGGCAGGTAATCTCCGTGACCATTTTATCCGCATACGGCACGGAAATCCTCCCATATCCGGTTGCGATGCAGCGGGCCTGCTCCAGGTCGATCCCTTCTGCCGCCAGTTTCTGCCGCATCGATTCCGCGGTATCCACACTGCTCCATCCGGTCGGCTGTACGGATGTCAAAATCAGGTTTCCTGTTTCGTCCAGCACCGCCAGTTTTGCACAGGTGGAACCGATATCTATTCCTATATAATGCATACATCCTCCTTCCTTTTCTGGTATTCAGCAGAATTTATTCCGGTTCGGCTGAATTTGGCACGGAAGCGGCACAATATCGTAATACTCCGGCTTCTTGCACGCAATGCATCGTTTGACAGCCGCAAGATCCTCCGGCTGAATCAGCAGGGACATGCCGCAGCCCAAACTGCCCTGGATCGCATGCGGCGTAGGCGCAATGCGGGATTTGATCTGTTCGCCGCGCAAAAGCTCCTGCATCAAAAGACCCTGTGTATAATCCTCAAACAGAATATAATAATTGATTCTTTCTTCTTCCATATTCGTATCCCATGCGTTGTTTTGCCCTCTTTTCCAAGCCTGCTTCCCACAGCTATGTTTCGATTATCCGAGCATTTCTACAAAAGCCTCGATTCTGGTGCGGAGCTGTTCGGCATCCGCGTCCGTATAATCCGTCTCAATGCCGAGAACCGGGATGCCGGCTTCTTTTAACGCTTTTTCTACCGTATACCCTTCGGTATCATACAGGCAGCAGAACTTGAGATTTACGTCGATGACGCCGTCTACCTGGTATTCCTTTGCCAGGCGCAGGATATCATCCACACGTTCGGTATTCGGCGTAAAGCATGCGCAATGAATGTTCATATACCGCTGCGCGATAGCCTCGTACTGCTCGTCCAGCGTCGTTTTGGTTTCATCCACAAAATGCTCAAAATAACGGGTTCCGGTACAGGTTTCCTCACAGACAACGGCAGCGCCGCTTGTTTCAATGATATGGTGCAGCTTCCAGTTCGGTATCGCCATCGGCGTTCCCGTTACAAGGATGCGCTTGGTTCCTGCTGGAAATACCGATACGCCGTCCTTTACGCGCTGTTCCAGTTCATCCGCCAGTTTATTCGCCATCTGCGCGCAGCGCACCGGATCGTCAAAAAACGCAATCTGCATCACAAGCAGGGCGTCTTTCCCGCTGATTGGGATCGCTTTTGCCTTTCTTGCTTCATAAACACGTGCAAGCGCCCTGCGTTTTTCATTGATAATATGGATCGCTCTGTTTAATTTTTCCGGGGTAATCGCATTTCCGGTCACTTTTTCCACAACCATTGCAAATTCCCTGATCTCATCCGTCCATTTGCGCATATCCTGCGGGCGTTTCATTTGCGGCATATCCATAATATGCATCGGCACGTCCTCGCCAAGAATTTCCCATGCTTTTTTCTTGCCGTCGCAGGTCGTTTCTCCTACATACAGATCCGCAATCCGAAAGAACGGGCAGGTACGGCCCAAACGCGCGCCGACCGATGCCTTAATTAACGGACAGGTGCTTTTCGGCAATACCTTTTCCCCGTCCGGCACCCAAAACTGCGAGCCGCCGCACAGCCCGGTCACAATGCCGTCCGCGGCAATAATGACTTCATCCGGTACATAAACGCAAAATGTCCCGAAGACCTTACGGCCCTTTTTTTGCTCTTCGATCAGTTCAGACGGACGGATTCCATGGATATCCGCCACGACCAAATCCCAAAACCCCATTCCCTGCGGACGGTTTTCCTGCGACAGGTATACATCCCCGAACGCCGTCGGCAGTACTTGGCAGAGCGCGTCATGCGACGCTAAATCCATACCAAGGTCTTTCCACATTTCTGCATAATTTGCCATGATAATCCCCCTTTTATCTTATCCTTATCTTATCCTTATTTTATTCGTATCTTAATTTTTATCTTTCTTATCTTTCACCAATTACATCTTTTCTGATTTTAACACATGTTTCTAAAAATCCAAACGATCTATTGTATTTAGCTATGACTGCATCATCTATCTATTCGGTGATTGCATACTGCACAATAAACCCGATAAACGGCAGGCCAGAAACAAATGATATTGTGCTGAAATTTTACGCCGTTTATATATAAATGGTGTGGAATCAAAAACTTGCAAACGGGTGTTACTACGGCCGGATGACGGAAGAGGCCCGTTCCATCGTCTCCACAATATCATACATATTTGTCACGCTTCCCACCGACAGTTTGTCTTTGATGCCGTAAAAATCCAGGCATGTCCCGCATGTCATAATTTGCACGCCCTCTGCTTCAAGCTGCTTGAAATCCTCCAGGGACTGCGAGCCTTCGCAGGTCAGGTAAGCGCCCTTATTATAGCAAAGCACCGTTTCGGGCAGTACATCCTGCTTTGTCAATGCGAAAATAAATGCTTTCATCAGTGCTGTTCCAAGCTTTTCATCCCCGCTGCCCATGACGTCGGCGGATAATGACACAACCATGCCTTTTTTCCGCGCATCCGGGCTGCAGCTTACTTCCTGCGCCGGATCCGGGCCTGCCGGCGCTGCGGCTTCGGCGGCGGACGCTGCGGCAGACAGCGCGTGCGCCGGCACCTGTATCGTAACCGCATACTCTTTTTCTGCTTTCTTTTCTCCAAAAGCTTCCATACCGCGCTGCGACGCAAATTTCTGCAGGTTCTGCACGGCAATCTCATTATCGACGAGCACGGTTAGTACACCGTCCTGTGTAAACTCCTCGACTGCTTTTTTTGCGTTTACGACTGGCAGCGGACAGGCCAGCCCTCTTGCGTCTACAATTTTTTTCTCCATATTAGTCTCCTCCTGCTTTTTTCCAACGGTCGATCACATTTTTTATTCGGATCCATCCGTACACAATTCCCGTACGGCCGCAATCGCCGTGTCCACCTCCTGCGGCGTATTATAATGGGAAAAGCTAAACCGGACCGCACCTTGGCGGACCGTCCCAAGCGCGCGGTGCATCAATGGGGCACAGTGCGCGCCCGGGCGTGTAGCTATGCCGTAGGTTACAAACAATTCATCACTTACCTGCGAAGAATCATAGACACCGATATTTAACGAAACAATCGGGCAGCGCTCCTTTACAGAAAAATCCCCGTACAGCGTGACACCCGGTATCTTTTTTACCCCATGATAAAACTGCCACATCCGTTCAAGCTCTGTATTTCGAATCACATCGATCCCTGTTTCTTCTATATATGCGACCGCCGCATGCAGCCCTGCCAGCCCATGCCCATTCTGTGTCCCTGCTTCAAGGGCGGTCGGCATCTGCGGCGGATGCTCGCGGCTGTAGGTCATAACGCCGCTGCCTCCGGTCTTTAACGGGCGGACCTGCACACCGTCTCTGACATACATCCCCCCGGTCCCCTGCGGGCCAAGCAGGCTTTTATGCCCGGTAAAGCATAAAACGTCTATGTTCATGGACTGCACATCAATCGGAAATACGCCGGCTGTCTGTGACACGTCTACACAAAACAAAATTCCATGGCTGCGCGCAATAGCGCCAACCGCTGTAAGGTCGACCAGATTGCCGGTCAGATTCGATCCATGCGTACATACGAACAATTTTGTATTCGCGCGGATCTCCCGTTCAAAATCATGGATATTGATCCGTCCCTTTTTGTCGCTGGCAATAACCGTCAGCTCCACACCCTGTTTTTCCAGTTCATACAACGGCCGCAGCACCGAATTGTGTTCCAGTTCGGTCGTAATCACATGATCGCCTTCCTGTAAAATCCCTTTGAGCGCAATATTCAGGCTCTCCGTCGCGTTCGCGGTAAATGCGATCTGTTTTGGACTCTGCGCGTGAAAAAAACCGGCCAGCTTTTTTCTCGTATCAAAAATAAGGCGTGAAGCGCCAAGCGTTGCCTCATGTGCGCCCCTGCCCGCATTTCCAAGCAAACAGAGCGCCTCTGTCACTGCCTGCACGACCTGTTTTGGCTTGTGCATCGTAGTGGCGGCATTGTCTAAATAAATCATATCCCTTTCTCCCTGTACGGCTGCTGCATGATGTGAAAAAACAACACACCATGATGCCTGTCCTTGTTATCGTTTATGAAAGCATTTCTTTTATACCATACACTCGTAAATCCCCTGTCCGCATATTCCTGCCTGCTGCATCAAATACTTTAGATCCTCCCGGATTTCCAAATCCGCGCACCAGGCAAGCCCGCAGCCGGCGGAAATTTCTTTTGGAACCGGAATCAGCCGCCCCTGCATTGCCTGCTTTCTGCAGGCGTCTTCCATCGCCATAGCGTCTGCGGTTGTGTGAAAAGTAATAACCAGTTTCTGTTCTTTTTTTCTCATCGCATTTGCCCCGCCTGTCTTTTGAATATCTAAGGAACTGTCCCAAAATAACTTACCATATTTCTTGTCTTTTTCTCCGATCGTACAGTTCAAAACACTTACCTAATTATACCATCCTATTATATAAACGTCTATTTTATATATGAAATAAAGCAGACGGAATGATAGAAATTTTCTATCATTGACCCGCCGTTTCGTTCGACTCGCGTGTTTTTCCCATCGTACAGCCCGTCCCATGTTCCATACACCATTCCCGCACAATCCGCACGAGATGCTGCGCCGGCCTGGAAAGGGAACAGCCATTCTGATACACCATATACAGATTTCTGGTAACCCCATCCGGACAAAGCGGAAAAGATAAAACCGCTCCCGCGTCCATATCCTCTTTGACTGCCAGCCTGGAAATGATCGTAATGCCAAGGCCGCTCCTTACCGACCGCCGGATCGTTTCCGTATTTTCAATCTGCGCGGTCACATGCAGGCTTTCCGGCGCAAGCCCTGCCTGCTGCAGATATTTCTCCGCTTCTTTCCTTGTACCAGACCCCTCTTCCCGCATAATCATCGGTTCGTCCGCAATCCAGCGCAGATCCTGCTCCTGTCCGGCAATCCTGCGGTAACGGTCTGTATTCGGCATAATGACGACCAGCTCATCTTCATAGACCGGGACATACCGGATACTTTTACACGGAAGTATTGTTCCGGTAAAACCAACATCCGCCCTAAGCTCTTCAATCGCGTGTACGACTTTCGCGCTGTCCGTTTCCCAAATTTTGAGTTCCTCCTGCGGATACTGTTTTCGGAACGTCCCCAAAATATCCGGCAGCAGATATCCGGCAGGGACAGTAGAAGCCGCAACGGTAAGGGGTTGTGCCTGTCTTCGGCCGTCCGGCGTAAATAACTCCATAATCCGCTCCTGCAGGTTCATCATCTGCCGTGCATAAATATAAAGCTGCCCGCCTTGTTCTGTTAAATGTACTTCTTTCGTATTCCTTGCAAAAAGGCGGCTGTTCAGTTCTTTTTCCAGGCCGGAAATATGGGCGCTGACCGTAGGCTGCGTCAGATACAGCAGTTTTGCCGCCTTTGAAAAACTCCGGTAGTCGGCTACCGTTACAAATGCTTCTAATTGTTTTAGTTTCATCATGCTTACCTGTCCCTTGTTTTTTTCCGCAAAATCCGGATGCAAAGCCGCTGCGGTTACACAGCCTGTCAGCTTACATAGATTTCCGTATCTTTTTTCTGTGTCACAGTTCCGATGATCTGCGCCGCAAGTCCCTCTTCCTTTAATTGGGCAAGCAGCTCTTCTGCCTGGTCCGGCCGCACCGCCGCAAGCAGCCCGCCGGACGTCTGCGGGTCAAACAATACCTCTTCCATCGCGAACGGGACACCTGCAAAAGTCACATGTTCTTTCAAATGGTTCCGGTTCTTCTGCCCTGCCGCGGTCAGGAAAAATTCATCCGCATAATGCAGCGCTTCTGTGATAATCGGAACCTGCGACGCATCAATGTCACAGGAACACCTGCCGTCCATCATCTCATGCAGATGCCCAAGCAGACCAAAGCCTGTGACATCCGTACAGGCATGGACCTCATAACCGCGCAGAATTTCAGACGCACGCTTATTCAGCGTCGTCATAGAAGCTGCCGCCTGCCGCATGGCTTCCTCCGACGCTTCCTGGATGCGTCCCGCCGTGCAGACAATACCGACCCCCAGTTTCTTGGTCAAGATCAGCCGGTCCCCCGGCTTTCCCTGATTATTTGGATATATTTTTTGCGGATGCACGACGCCGGTTACGGACAATCCATATTTGACGCTGTCATCGGCAATCGAATGGCCGCCGGCCAAAACCCCGCCGGCTTCCTGCACTTTCTCAAAACCGCCCCGCATAATTTCCCCAAGAATATTTAAATCCATATCTTCCGGGAAGCAGACGATATTTAACGCCGTGCGCACCTCTCCACCCATCGCGTACACATCGCTTAATGCATTCGCCGCCGCAATTTTCCCAAATAAAAACGGATCATCCACCATTGGCGGAAAAAAATCCAGTGTCTGTACAATGGCAATGTCATCCGTCACCCGGTAAACCGCCGCGTCATCCTTGCTGTCATAACCAATCAGCAGATTTTCATCCGGTTTTCCTTTTGGCAGGCGGTCCAGCACACGGCTTAATACGCCGGCGCCAAGCTTGGCGGTACAGCCGCCGCCTTTGCAGAATTGAATTGTTTCGCTCATAAGTCTGTTCTCCTTAAATAAATTTTGTGTTTTGGTAATCCGGACGCCGGGAGAGGTGGTTTGCCAAAAGATCGCTGTATTCATGTAAAGCCAGCGATAACCAGCCGGAGGAGGGGCGGGGGACTGGCTTCCGGCGACGTTGGAAGAATGTTTAGCATCTCTTAGCATTCTGCTAATCAACCAAAGGGGCGAAGCCAAGCAGCACCTTTAGCCATTGGCGTCAGCCAGGGCGAACTAGGTGCTGCGACCGGGGCAGGCCGATGAGTAAAAGCAGAATGCTTAGAGATGCTTAACATTCTGGAGCCTGAGCCGGAAGCCAGTCCCCCGCCCCTCCTCCGGCGTCCGGCTTTCCACAACACCCCCCCCCTTTTTGCAATGTGAATGTTTTTCAAAAAACATACGGTTCGCTCAAAAAACCCTTTCTGCCGCAGCTTGCATTTTAAAGCTGCAACAGAAAGAGCGGTCAGGCTGCTATAAAATTATAAAATCTTTTTGCCCGCGGCATATTTCGCATACACTTCCCTGTCATCGGCAAGATAGATCATTCGTTCCAGACGCTGCTGTACATCCATTTCCTGCGGATGCCCCAGCCGTTTGTCGTCCAAAACGACTGCGTCCATCTCATATTCCGGCTCAAAACTGCCTGTTTTTCCAAAAAAGGAACCGCCGCCTTTGGATGCCATATAAAATACTTCGGATGCTGTCAGCGGCCGCAGGGAGTCGTCCGCCAGGCGCCAGCGCAGTTTGGATGCCTGGATCGCGTGCGCCATTGCCCGGAATAAAAAGTCTGCGCTTCCTCCCGCCACATCGCTGCCTATGCCAACATGCAGCCCCTGGTCTAAAAATGTCCGTACTGGGGCAATCCCGGAGGATAGGTTCATATTGGATTCCGGACAGTGTGCGATATATACGCCGTTTTCTTTCATGCGGGCTATTTCCCGTTCATCGGAGTGCACACAATGCGCCATCACCGTCCGGCAGTCTGCGCCAAATAAACCGTAACGGTCGTACGCGTCCCCGTAAAATTCCGATTCCGGGCATAATTCCTGCACCCAGGCGATTTCTCCCGGATTTTCCGATAGATGGGACTGTACGGGTAGTGCGTACCTAAGCTGCAGCATTTTGATTTTTTCCAGCAATTCATCCGAACAGCTTGGGATAAACCGCGGCGTTAAGATCGGTTTTGTATTCCGGTAATGGCGGTGTTTCACGTCTTTGATCCATTCCAGGGTTTCCTCCGCAGACTCCTGCGTTTCCTCGCACAGATAATCCGGACAGTTTCTGTCCATATTTACCTTGCCCGTAAAGGTCACAAGCCCCGAGGCTTCCAAAAGATCCATTAAAAGGAGGGTGGATGCGCGGTGTACGGTTGCAAAGACGCAGGCGCGCGTCGTTACTCCCCTGCGCAGGCTGTCCACAAAGATCTCATACGCTTTTTTCGCGTATGCGGGATCCTGAAATTTTGCTTCTTCCGGAAATGTATTCGTCTCCAGCCATTCCAAAAGCTCCATATCCATCCCCAGCCCGCGGAATGAAAACTGCGGCGCATGGATATGCAGATCCGAAAACCCCGGTATAATCAGGCGGCTGCCGTAATCCTCAACCGGCAGCGGCGCGTAATCCGGCGGCAATACTTGGTATACGCCCTGGATTTGATTGTCTGTATAAACAAGATAACCGTGTTCTATCACTTCAAATTTATTACTTGTTTTTGTAAATATAAGATTTCCTTTTATAATCTTTACCTGCTCGTTCATATTCACCCTTTCCGCAGCCGTTTCGCGTATCCAACCGGAGGGCTTCGCCGGCCGCTTTTCGCTGTGAACTGTATGGATCCAGTTCCTTATCCCAGTGTCATAAATGCATAGCGGATCACAAATACGACCGCTATGATCCAGGTCAGGGCACGGATTTCATTTGCCTTATTTGTCAAAAGCTTCACCAGGCAGTACATGATCAGGCCTACCGCTACCCCATTTGCAATAGAATAGGTAAACGGCATAAATACGATCGTACAAAAAGCCGGAAGCGCGTTTGTCATATCGCTAAAGTCAACGTCTTTCATGTTCCCAAGCATCAGTACGCCGACAAAAATCAGGGCCGGAGCTGTCGCGGCCGCCGGTACTACGCTGACAAACGGCGCAAAAATAATAGATGCTAAAAACAGCAGCGCTGTTACAAAGCTGGTCATTCCGGTCCTGCCGCCTGCGGCAATTCCGGCACTGGATTCTACCACCGTTGTAACCGTAGAAGTTCCCACCATCGCGCCTGCCGCCGTAGATACCGCGTCACACATCAAGGCTTCGCGCATATGCAAAATTTCCCCGTCTTTGTCAATCATGCCCGACTGCTTTGCCGCCCCCATCAGCGTTCCGATGGAGTCAAACATATTGACCAGGGAAAAGCTAAGCACCAGCATCGTCACTGTCATAATCGTTTCCAGCAGGTTTTCACCCGAAAATAGTCCGGCAAAGTCCATTTTAAATAACGATACTTCTGTAAAATCCTGAAATTTCGCCCCAAGGTTCATATCAAACGACGACAATTTTGTAACCCCCAGCGGGATACCCACTATCGTAGCCGTCACAATCCCAAATAAAATCGAGCCTTTTACATTTCTTGCCTGCAAAACGCCGATCGTCACAAGACCGATCACCGCCACCAGCGCGCCGCAGATTAGTGTCAGATCCCCGTCTTCACTTCTCCACTGTGCGAAATCCACCATACTGACCAGTGTGGATGGATTGCTGATGACAAGCCCTGCATTTTTCAGCCCGATAATCGTAATAAACAATCCGATTCCCGGTGTAATCGCCGTCTTGACAGCATCCGGTATGGATCGGATAATCGCTTCCCGAAGCCCTACCGCGGTAATGACGATAAAGAAAATACCGGATAATAATACGATCACAAGCGCCTGATTATAGCTGTAGCCCATGCCGAGCACAACCGTATACGCAAAAAAGGCATTCAGCCCCATTCCAGGCGCCTGGGCAAACGGCACTTTCGCATACAGCGCACAGAGCATGGTACCGATAAACGCCCCGATGCAGGTGCCGATAAATACACCGTTTGAAATTTTTGACGCCAGATCCGCATCCCCCATAATCATATACGGGTCTGCCAAAATCTGCGGGTTTAGGATCAGGATGTAGGCAACCGTGATAAACGTCGTCACGCCTGCGAGAATCTCCGTCCGCATCGATGATCCACTCTGTGAAATCCCAAAAAAATGTTCAAAAAAACGATCCCCTTTTTTCATGTAGCTTCCTCTCTTTCACATGGTGTCCTGCTGGATATGTGCCGCTCAAAAACCGCCGACAAAACATACGATCTTTCAGCCGTCCGAAACCACACAGGCTGCGCCTGCTTTTTTCGAAAGTATCGGTTTATCAGAGCATATCATGTAAAAGTGCATAAAAATGGGGGCTACCAATCAGAAACTGCACAAATACAAAAAAGAGCGACAACATAAAAAATAATGTAGTCAACTCTTTACGGCAGTTGGTAGAAACGCTGAACCAATTTTCAGCTTATACAAAATTTAGCAGTTAGATTATTAAGTTGTTTTTTCAATTATAATATAGGCCCATTTTTTTGTCCATATCTGTTATAGCCAAAAATATTCAGATTTTTTGTCGAAAAGTAACAAACAGCAGCACAAAAGGCGTCCGTCTTTGATGAAAAGACCAAGGCCAATGTACCGAACCCTTTTTGCTTTTATTTTGCTGGAAGCATACTTGCGATGACCAGCATGCTTGCTGGATAATTGGTTTTATTTAAAATCGATTTTCCCTCTCCCGCGTCAAAATGCATCGAATCGTACTTTCGCAGCGTACAGATTTCTTTTCCGTCCTGATCCGACACTGTCATCTCGCCTTCCAGAATGAAATAAATCAGTTCTACCGGCGGCTTTACATATTCCGTCCCTCCGCCAGGCAGAAAATGGGACAGCCCCAGCGTAAAGTTCTCACATCCGCTTTCCTCTTTGCTGTGCAGACGGATTGCCCGCATGTCAAAATGCCCCGGTGCATTGTATGCCGCTGCTTCATTTGGTTGTACTTTCCTCATAATGATTTTCCCCTTTCCTAAATGTATGATTGTTAGCAGATTGTTAGTAATAGCATAGCAATGATTGTAAAAAATTGGAAATTTGTATTTTTATTTTCTTTATAACAGAAACGAATAACCCCCATTTCGTTCTGCTGCCGTAATGAAACAGTCCATTTTCCGGCCTGTTTTATCTGATACCCCCTATGTGCGCCGGGCAGTCCGATTATACCCCTTTTCGTTATCCTATGGCCTGCCTGTTTTTTCTGGATAAAAATCATTCCTTCCCCATTTTTGACTGTCCAGAAGTTTTTTTGCGGCGTATTTATGATTCCACCACACCTTTGACCTTTACGCCTGCAATCATCACCCCGCCGATCAGGCTGATTACCGCAAATACGATATACGGTACCGTATAACCGGATGTCATCGAACGCAGCACGGCAAGTACCGCAAACGAACACGACCTTACCACACCCACGATCGTATTCATGCAACTGTAGGACACCGCAAAATCCAGCCGTCCGAACACGTAACTTGCCATAGACGGCGGGAAGTTCCCGTTTCCGCCAATTGCAAACCCAAGCATAAATATTCCGATAAACATACAGATTTGATTTGGCATAATTAAGAATAAAATCCCAATAAAGTACCAAATGCCAAACAATACAGACGCCATCTTTGTGCCGACTTTCTGATCGACAATTCCCCAAATTACCGATCCGACCATCCCGATTACGGCTGCAACCGTGATTACAAGCAGCGCCCCCTGCAGCTCATACCCACGTACTTCTACAAAATATCCGACCAACTGGGACATAATCCCTACGGTTGCAAGCCCAAAAAACCCATATGCGATGCCAAAAATCCATACTTTGCTGTCTTTGAGCGCGTCTATATAAGAAAGCCTGCTCTCATTTCCCGCCGCTTCTTCCTGCCTGTGCAAAAGCTTCGCAACCTCCGGATCATTATCCGGATAACATCCGGCCTCTTCCGGCGTCGCTTTCACGAACAGCGTGACCAAAACGCCGACTGCCGCAATCGCAACCCCCATAATCGTAAGCGCGGCCGCTATATGAAACCGGCTTGTCAGCGCATTTAAAATAATGCTGATACAGGCGCTCGCAAGATTCATACCGATTGTCGTAAACCCCATGACGATCCCCTTTTTTGTCGGAAACCAATTGGTACAAATTGCAAATCCGCAGATTACAGAAAACGCGTTGATTAACGTCACCGCGGCTACCAGCGTTACCGCATACATGGAAATGCTGATCGAATTTCCATATAAAACCATTGCCGCTGCAGCCAAAAACATAGTGACGACGGTAACCTGCTTTAGCCCGAATTTTTCAATAAATTTACCCCAAAACATAACTAAAAATAATGCAATAATACCCGCTGGCGTAGAAATCGACAGCAGTACGTTTACATCCCACCCCCGATACTCTGCCATTGCGGGAACGATAATATTCAGGCCATCGACTGTTAATCCGGTCATAAAAAACAACAGTACAATCTCAAAGCCGATTACCGTCCAGCCTTTTCTTCCAAAATTGTAGCTTACTTTGTTTTGATCCATACTTTCTTCTCCTAATTCCTTATCCCGACAATGAAACCATCGAAATTCCAATTTTCCGGCACATGACGCCAGGCCCGCCATATGCCATTGCCATACTAGTACATCTGAGCTATTTTGTGATCGATGTACTTGCCCCCTGCGCTCCTTTCCATCCATAATTTCCTGCTGAAAAAATCATAACAACTCCTGTCTGAAAATGGAAATTCACATTTTATTATTATTTATGCACAAAAATTATAATGATTTTGCTTCTTTTTTGACATAACGTTATAACAAATCCGTTTTTCCGTTTTTTAGTAAACCCAATTATACTGAAACCAGAACGGATCGCAAACAGCCATCCTGTACGCGGTCCGGCTGAAGCTATTACAACCACGAAATCACAGGTCGCCACGAGACCGAATATCGCAGGAGGTATTACTATGAACGATGTCCAAACCGTTACTGGCCCAGTCCGTGCAGACCGGCTTGGCCGCACGCTTATGCATGAACACTTTTTATTTGGATTTGCCGGATGGCAGGGAGACGCTACCTTAGGAGGGTTCCGGGAAGCGGAATATACAGACGTCTGCGTGCAGGCTGCGGAAGACGCACGCGCTTATGGAATCTCCACAATTGTAGACGCTACGACCAACGAATGCGGCCGCAATGTCCGGTTTTTGAAAAAAATCGCGCAGATAACCGGCATGCACATTATTTGTTCTACCGGCTATTATTTCCAGGACGAAAGCGCCTATGCGTACTGGAATTTCCGCAGGGGTTTTTCAAATATCGAAGAGGAAATCTATGAAATGATGGTAACAGAACTAACGAAAGGGATTGAGGATACGGATATCAAAGCCGGCGTGATCAAACTGGCAAGCAGCAAAGGCCAGATTACCCCGATGGAAGAAATCTTCTTTTGTGCCGCTGCACGCGCCCAAAAAGAAACCGGCTGCGTCATCATCACCCATACGCAGCTTGGGACTATGGGTCCAAAACAGGCTGACCTGCTGACCAGTGAGGGCGCCGATCCGTCCAAAATCGCCATAGGGCATATGTGCGGCAGCGTTGACGCCGCTTACCACGAACAAGTATTGGCATACGGCGTATATGTCAATCTGGACCGCTTCGGCCTGGAAGGCAAACTGTTCCACACCCCTACGGACGAACAGCGAATGGACCTGATTCAAAAGCTGTTAGAAAAAGGGTACGGGGACAAGCTGCTGCTTGGACATGATTCGGTAAATGTCAATCTGGGACGCGGGCTGATTATGACGGACTTTATGAAAGACGCGATGAAAGACGCAAATATCCGCAATATCGGAAAAAAAGTACTGCCGGGCCTGAAAAAAAGAGGGCTTTCGGATACGCAGATCGACGCGCTGCTCGCCGCAAACCCAGCCGCGCTGTTTTCCTGACACAGGCAGTCCGGTTATCCTGACAGGAGGTAGCAATGAGTAAAAAACGATACTCTGCTTTTCTTTATGGACCAGTATATGGACCGCGCTGTTTAACCATTTCTACATGGTCTATTTCGCTTCGTTCGGTATCCCATGGATGATGTTTGTATGTATGGCTGTATTTTTTGGTATGGACCTTGCGCCGAAACAGTTCGGCTGCTGCATCCTCTCCGCTTTGTGCGGCATGGCCTGGGGGCAATTTGATTTTCTGCTGATCCGGTGGTTTGGCAGTCTTGAATTCGGCCCGCGTATAACAGACTTTGTGGCGATTGTAATCGGAACCGCGCTTGCCATGGTGATCCATTTAGGGCCGCTGGCGCAAACGCCGTTTGGCCTGATGCCGTTTATTTTCGCCGGCGTCTGCCTGACTTTTTCGCAGGGAGGCGGAAATGTTGCGGGCCTGGGCTTTACATTGGTTGCGGGCATTGTGCTTGCCGCTGTGTGCAGTATGGGGCTTCATTTTTGTATGAAGCGTTTTCCAGTAAAGGAAGAATGACAAGCTGGCTTTCCGGCTTTCCAGCTTTCCGGCCTCCCGGACGCCTGGGGAGGGAACTTTTTCTGGCTGCGGTGACTCTCCGAAAAGCAAGAAGTTCTAAGTTTTCTGCATTTTCGTTTTGAAGCCGGACGGACCGGGCCTGCACCGCCGTCCCTGGCGGGCAGGCCCTTTTTGGGACATCCGTGTCCCAAAATCCTGTTTACGAGCAGAAAACTTAGAACTTCTTGCTTTTCTTCAGCGGAATACTAGAAAGGGAACTTTTTCTCCATCCGGCGTCCGGGTATCCAAGAAACGTCCAGGCATCCAAGAAGCGTCCGCCCCCTACCCGCAGATACTTCCCATATCCGCAACGACGGATTCTCCCGTAATCATATACGCCAAATCCGATGCCAGATATAAAATAAGCGAAGCTACTTCGTCGACGGTCCCTAACCTTCGCTGCGGTATGCTCCGGATCGTTTTTTCGCGGTATTGCGGATTTGCAAATACGTCGCGGTTGATATTTGTTTCTACATAGCCTGGGCAGACCGCGTTTATGGAAATTCCGTAACGGCTCCATTCGATCGCCATGGTCTTTGTCAGATTGATTACGGCTGCTTTGGATGCGCCGTATACCGACATCCCGTTGGAACCTTTCAGGCCGCTGACGGACGCGACCTGTATGATCCTGCCGCCTGCGGGTTGGCCGCGCATTACGCTGGCCGCAGCCTTGGAAGCAAACAGCAGCCCTTTTACATTTGTATTCATTACGTTGTCATAATCGGCTTCTTCCAGATCTAATAATTTCTTTGTGACGGCGATCCCTGCGCTGTTGACTAAAATGTCGACGCTGCCGAAATGTTGGCAGGCCTGTGCAATCAATGCTTCGGCCTGCGGTACATCGCTGACGTCCGCCTGGAATCCCGCGGCCTGCCCTCCCAGGTTTTGGATTTCTTCTGCGGCCCGCGCGCAATCTGCCTGGTTTCTGCTGGATACGGCTACCTTTGCCCCGCAGCGCGCGAATGCCATGGCCGCGGCATAGCCGATCCCTTTTGTCCCGCCTGTTATGACGGCTGTTTTACCTGTAAAATCGAAAGACGGCAGCTTTATGGGCCAATTGTTTTGTTGCATTTCGGTTCTCCTCTTCGCTTTTTAATCGTTTTTTTTCATCATTTTTGTTTTTTATTTCTTTGATTTTTTATTTCTTTGATTTTTGATTTCTTTGGTTTGCCCAAAAATCCGCCATTCACTTTAAAGAGCTGGACGGGATGCCCATTATTTCCTTTGCAAAATCCACTTCGCCGATTACGTTTGACTATCACAAATCGCTGTTTAAGCGGATGGGAATCGAACATAATATTGTCCGCGAAGTGCCGAATATTGAGACCGGGATGTTTTTTGTCAGCTTAAATGAAAGGTTTTTCATCCTGCCGGACCATCTGCAGCATATGCTCAACGGCATGGTATTTATACCGATCCTTGACGATTACTGCCGGGTTGACCTAAACCTTATATGGAAAAAGGAAAATACCAACCCTTCGCTTCCTATTTTTCAAAAAGAATTTTCTTCTTTTTTACAAAATGACTTTTAGTATACCGACAGATTGACTCCTTGCATTATAAAACAAAAGTGATTCGGGGGAAACAGCGATTGTTTGAACACAAGAAGCCAATCTGGCGGCATACGGATCTCGCAAATCTACTCCCTGCCTGCTGTCAGACAGTATTCCTTTTTTTATTTTATAGAAATTCTTTTGATTCTTATTTTGCGGTTCGTTCCTTGCTCCCGCCTACTCATATTTGTAGTGATAACGTTCTTCAAAGGCGGTAATCAGCTCCGGTTTGAATTTCGGATGCGCAATCTCAATCAGCGCTTTGGAACGCTGCTTTAATGTCTTTCCTTTCAGATGCGCGATGCCATACTCTGTTATAACATAATCCACATCGCAGCGGCATGTGGTAACCGTTGCCCCTTCATCCAACAGCGGTACAATTTTAGAAATTTTGCCGTTTACCGTAGAAGGCATTGCGATAATGGCCTTGCCATGATCGGCCATCGCGGCCCCGCGTACAAAATCGACCTGCCCTCCGGTCGCGCTGATCTGCGTCAGCCCGATCGATTCGGAACAAACCTGGCCCTGGAAATCGACCTGGACAGCGGAATTAATGCTGACAATATGGTCCAGCTTCGCAATCGTTACCGGATGGTTCGTATAATCGACCGGCTGCATATTGATCAGCGGATTATGATCCACAAAGTCGTACATCTTTCTTGTACCCATAATAAATGCCGCCGTGCACACGCCTGGGTCGATTTTCTTTTTCGCGTTTGTAATTACGCCTGCCTTGACCAGGTTCATCACGCCGTCGCACATCAGTTCCGTATGGACGCCGAGATCTTTTTTATCGGTCAGCGAAGCGCATACGGCGTCCGGGATGGAACCGATGCCAAGCTGGATTGTATCTCCGTCTTCCACCAGTGCGGCACAGTTTTTTCCGATGCCAAGCTCTACTTCGGTTAAAGGCCCGGGCTGCAGTTCCGGTATCGGCGCGTTGTGCGGTATGAAACAGTCGATTTCGGATACGTCAATCACCGCCCCGCCCATCGCAAACGGCCACTGGTCGTTGACCTGCGCAATGACAAGCGGCGCGCTTTTTACGCACTCCTTTGTATAATCACACGAAAGGCCCAGGCTTACTTTTCCGTTTTTATCCGGAGGCGTTACGGTAAGCAGCAAGGCGTCGACCGGTATTACTTTTTCCCTGATCAGGCGCGGAAGCTCATGGAAAAACGCGGGCGTAAAATCCGCGCGCCCTTCCGATACCGCCTTTCGGCTAAGCCCGCTGACAAAAAATGAATTGTGGCGCAAATGCCCTTCCATTCCTTCTTCGTTGCAGTAACGGTGTTTTCCGCTGGAGCCAAGATGACAGATCTCGACATTTGTAAACCATTCTTTGTGATCACACATATAGTCAACCAGATACGTTGGTTCACTCATGGAATGCGCGAAAAAAACCCGGCTGTCCGCAGGGATCTTTTTCAGCGCTTCTTCCGCTGTCATCACCCTGCTTTCATATATTTCTTTCCAACTCATACAGGCACCTGTTTTGTCCTTTCCTTTTCGTTTGCCATTTACCGTTCCAGTGGTTTCAGTCCGAGGATTTCCCTTGCCTGTGCGGGCGTCGCCGGCTCTTTGCCAAATTCTTTTACGACGCGTACCGCCCGTTCTACCAAAGACTCATTGGATGCTTTTACACCCTTGCTGTAATAGACATTGTCTTCCAGCCCTACGCGGATATGCCCGCCCATTGCCAGTGCTGCATACATAATCGGCAGATGGTCCTTGCCGATCCCAAATGCGCTCCAGGTACTTCCTGGCGGGAGCATATTCTTTAAAAAGACCAGGTTATCCACGGTCGCATCCATACCGCCTTTGACACCCAATACGAAACAATACTGCCCCGGTGTTTTTAACACGCCTTTTTTTACATAGTAATCTACAATGCCGATCATACCAGTATCAAAAATCTCATATTCCGGCTTAATGCCCCTGGCGGTCAGAACCGTACCCAGCTCTTCCAGAAATTGCGGGCTGTTGTCATGAATGCCGGCCGGCATCCAGTTAAAAGATCCCGCGTCATAGGAAGCCATTTCGATTCCGTCCAGTTCCTTTACATGCGCCATCCGTTTTTCGGACGCGGCGTCTTTCTCACCGGCTGTCGTGCAGTTGATAATCACGTCGCAATCCTCGTAGGCACGCAGCAGACGGATCACTTCCGCGAATTTTTCTTTGTTCATTTCCCCAATGCCGTGGTCGTCACGCACATGGATATGTACCATAGCCGCGCCCAGCTTCCAGCACCGGTACGCGCACGCCGCGATTTCCTGCGGCGTCAGCGGAATATTTTCATTCAGCTCCTTTGGCGTCATAGCGCCTGTCAGCGCCGCAGTAATAATCGTTTTATTTTCCAATCCCATAGAATGCACCCTCCCATGATCTGCCTTGTTCCGTTTTTAGCCAATCGCGGTAAGTCCGCCGTCTACATACAGCACTTGTCCCGTTACAAAACAGGAAGCTTCTGACGCAAGGAATACAGCCGGGCCAGCGCAGTCCTGCGGTACCTGCATCCGCTGCAGCGGAACGCTTGCCGCGATGCCTGCCTTTGCAGCTTCCGGAACAATGCTTTCCATCATCGGTGTCATTGTAACCGTAGGCGCAATGCCGTTTACGGTAACTTCCGGGCCAAATTCTGCCGCGCACTGGCGGATGATCATATCCAAAGCGCCTTTCGTCGCGCAATAGCCGGCATTTCCTTTCATCGGGAATGTCGCCATGCAGCCGCGTACCGATGTAATGTCAATAATCTTACCAGATCCGGCTTCTTTCATCCGTTTTCCGAAATGCTTATTACACATCATCACGCCCTTTACATTTACATTGAACATGTCATCCCATACATCCATCGGAAAATCAACCGCATCAAACTTTTTGTTAAATCCCTGTGAGCAGACAAGAATGTCTACTTTGCCAAAATCAGCAAAAGACTTTTCCGCCAGCCTTTCGACTGCCGCTTCATCGGTAGCGTCACAAATATAATACTTTATATCCGCCCCGCAGGCTTCTTTGATTTCCGCCGCCGCCCGTTTTAACGAATCTTCTTTTCTGGACGCAATCGCTACCGCCGCGCCTGCTTCCGCCAGCCCCTGCGCAATCGCCTGGCCAATGCCGCCGGCTCCGCCTACTACTACTGCGCTTTTTCCTTCTAAGCAAAATAATTGACTCATACGAATAACTCCTTTTCTTTTTGATTTTTGGTGGTTGTGTGGTTGTTTTAACTGAATTGAGTATACCATCTTGCTTTTTTGATTGGAAATTCCGAAAGAATGGACTTGTTATGTGAAAAAAGTATAACCAGGCCAATGACTTTTTACAAATAAAAAATACCGGAAAACGGTGTGCGTCTGCCACCGATTTCCGGCATGATTTCTTAGGTAAATTATTTCAGGATTATTTCAGGACAGTTCCTTATGACAAAAAAGTTCTGCCGTTTCTTAGTTTGGATTTGAAAAAACCGTGTGCTGCTTTCTGTAAGTATCGTTGTCTTTCCGTCCTAATTCCTGCTCGACCTGCGCCAGTTTTTTCTCCAGTTTTTGGATTTTCTCTTCATCTGCGCCTGCTGACCGGATCTGCTGAGCCAACTCCTGCTTCTGCTCTTTGAGCTTCTTAATTTCCTGATCCACCTGGTCTGTATCGCCGACGCAAATTTCCGCCGGTTTTGCCTGGCTGTTCCCGTCTACTTTCGATTCTCTGCCGTCCGCATTTTCTTTGGAACGGCCGTTCGTTTCCCGCGCATGGCCGGCTTTTGGATCCTCATAAAAGATTTTCCGGTTTCCGTTTTCGTCCCGGCCGACCCGGTACAGCCCGGCAGGCTGTTTCCCCGATTTTTCACTGCGGCTGTATACCGCCTGCGGTTCACTGCCTTTGCCTTTGACCGTGTCTGTTCCCCTGCTTTTTTCTTCTGCTTGTTTTTCTGCCTCCTTTGTTTTTTCCGCCCTGTTTGCGGCTTGTTTTTCGTACAGCCAGTCTGCGCAGCCGGCTTTGGCATACGTGTTAATTCCATTCATCTGCATTGCCATCCATACGTTCCTCCTTCCAACTTTCTTTCAATTTCCGTCAGCCGTCTTTATGGACAGCTTCCATTTTCTTTTTTCGGCCGCAGGAAGCAGCGGATGCATACATTTGCTGTGGAATGTCTTCTGGATGCTGTGGGATGATCAACAGCACATGTAAGAGAAATACATGATTTTGTGTCTCGATGCTGACCGCACCGCTATATTTTTCGGCTACTGTTTTTATATTCGACAATCCGGTCCCTTTTCGAAACAAGCCTTTTCCCTGGAAGCTGTTTGCGACTTCTATCATCAGGAAATCCCCCTGTATGCGCCCGGACACATGGATATATTTTTCGCTGCCGGGATCCATATGCCCGCAGGCCTGGATTGCGTTATCGAGCGCGTTTGACAGGACAATGCACAGATCCATATCCCGCAGGCCGCAGGGGTATGGAAAATAGAGGGAACAGCTTACGCGGACACCCATATTTTTTGCAATCCCCAATTTGTTTCCGACCAGGATATCCGCTGCCGGGTTATTCGTACTGCATGGAAAGGACATGGTTTCGGCCCTCTCGTCCAGATCCCCGATATAGCAAACCGCCTGCTCCCATTTTCCGTTCCGCAGAAGTTCTTTCATTACTTTGATATGGTTTCGGATATCATGGCGGAATGCTTTCGTCTTTTCATAATGCGCTTTCGCTTCCTCTACATACTGTTTCAAAAAATGCTCTTGCTGTTCCAGCAGGGATAATTCCGTGCGCAGGCGGAAGTTCTGCAGCAGTTTCTTATAAGCCGACAGAATGCAAAACAGGCTGGCAAGTCCCAACAGATGCACCGCAAACAACTGCCAGTGGCCAGCCAGATATTCCACAGGCCCTGCATGTTCCGCAATCACAACGCTAGGCTCCATGGCATTGAAATATTCGCTCATAAGAAACAGCATCAGGATCGGGATAAAAACCAGAAACATCTGCTGCAGGTCCGCGGCGGTATAACAGGAAAAATACCGGCATACAAGAACATAACAACACCCGGTCAGGGCCAGCGATACAATCTCGCTGGCGAACATAAATACCATACCAAGTTCCGTTCCCGTATAAAAAGCGTTCGGATAAGAAGCGTTCGGATAA
>CAJUIH010000004.1:0-26854 GCA_910586045.1 uncultured Eubacterium sp. | reverse complement strand
AAGCGTTCGGATAAGAAGCGTTCGGATAAAGAGCGTTCGTATAAAAAGCATTGTATAACAGCAGATACAGCGTATGGGACACGTACTTCACAATCCCATAGCAAAGCCGCATGATCTCCGTCGTAAGCGCCGCGTATAAAAAAGACGACGGAAAATCCGCGCGGCAGGCGAAGATCCCGCTTGCTGTCAGCAGCAGCACAAACACCCCAAATTCGATAATCGTACCTGCCGGAACAAAATGCATAACCGCCGCGGCACAGCCCGCAAACAGGAAATACCAAGGAAACCATATATTCTTTTTTAACATCTTCGTAAAAAAATAAAACTGGAAAAGCATTTCCACACTTCCCATAAGATAGACATTATAGAAATCTAAAGACGCAGCCATAATCCGTTCTCCATTGCAAAACCTGTTACCTATTTTTCATATACTGCAAAACAACACCCGAAAACTCCCTGCTCCGCAGCCGTGATACCGGTATTTCCCTGCCGTTATCCATATACGCGGTCCCGTTTTTATAGCCTTTTAAGTGCTTTAAATGAATCAGGTAACTGCGGTGGCACCGGAAAAAATGGCCGTGCAGCAGCGATTCCAGATTTTCGATGCGTTCATAATAATCCACCACCTCGCCGGATTCCAAATGCAGATAGACTTTCCGGTCGATGATTTCACAGAAAATAATCTCGTCTTTGCGAATGATGCGCCCTCCATATCCCTTTTGCACAAGCAGGCTGTCTTCGCTGGCATTGCGTATAGAAGCGTAAAGGCGCTCCATTGTTTTCACAAACTGTTTCTCTTCGACCGGCTTGAGCAGATAATCAAATGCCTGCACCTCAAAAGACTGGAATACCATCTCTTTGAGTACCGTAATAAAAATCAGGATTCCCCGAAACCGTCCAGCCCGCAATTTCTTTGCCGCTGCCATGCCGTCCAGCCCTTTCATCTGGATATCCAGAAACAGGATATCGACCGGCCCGTCATAGTCCAGCAGTTCTTCGGCGCTGCCAAACGTCCGAACACAGATCTCCCGGTTCTTTTTACGGAAAAAATCAGATACCAGAGTCTTCAAATAATCGGACATCTCTCTTTCATCATCACAGACTGCAATATGAAGCAATGTACCACCCCCGCGCTTTTTATGGCCAACAACGAAAAAAGATATTTTATGATAATCTGCCCAAAATGCAAACGCAATATTATTGCTGTGAAATGCTTTCTGGATGCCGCGGAATGCGGATCATAGGGAAAATATCCTGCCTTTTTCGGATATACGCCGCTGTATTAAGGGCAAGCTGCTCTGCAAGGGTATGGTTTCCGCCTTTTTTCCAAACGGCAATCAAATATATTTTTGCAGCTTCTTTTCGAAAATGGACAACGTGCAGCTTTTTATTTGAAAAACTGCTTACAATAGACAACGGTATCACTGCGCTGCTTTCACCGCTTTCGATCGTAAGCTTCATCGCGGTTCCGTTTTCACAAAACCGTACCTGCGGCGCGCTTCCAAGCTCGTCCAAAATATGCATAATCTGGGACATTCCGCGAAATTCCTTTTCCAGCAGTACAACCCCTCTGCGAATGAAAAACGTGCGGATCTCGTCTTCATACAGTACGCAGGTTTCCAGTCCGCTTCCCGCTTCCCGTTCCGTACTAAAAAAAGGCCCAAATCCAGTTCATCATCTAGCAGTGCTTTTTTCAGCTCCACGTAATCACGGCTTTGGAATACCGCCTGCAGTCCGGGCATGTTCTGGCGTTTTTGGTACACGATTTCCGCCAGCACATGATGGATCTGCGGCGACTGCTCGGCCCTTGTTTCGACCCCTATGTAAATCGTGCGCTCCTGCTGCGACTGCTGGTCTTTTTCCTGCAGCAGGGGCACCAGCTTTTCGCTCCTTAATAAAATCGCTTTCGCTTCCCCAAGCAGCAGCCTGCCTGCGCAGGACAGCTCTACCGTCCGCTTATCTCTCTGAAACAGCCGTACCCCCAGCTCCTGTTCCAGATCCGCGATCTGTTTGCTCAGCGCAGACTGGGATACATACAGGCTTTCCGACGCCCTGCTGAAATTTAAAGTATCCGCAACTGCCACAAAATACCGCAACTGCCGTAATTCCATTGTTTTGGTTCCCCCTATCCGTAATTGCTTAGCTGCATTATAGCATATGGAGATGGATTTTTACAACTTTATAAATAAAAAGGCTGTCGCACTAAGCAAAATACATACAAGATATAGTAGTTTTCACATTTTAAACTACTATATTTGCTGTATTTTTCTTAGTGCGACAGCACATCTTCTAAACCCTCTTGCAAAATTCGCAGTGTTGGTTTATAATCAGTTCAGAAGCCGAAAGATATGGCACATCCGACGGTTGTACAATCGGAAACTTATAAAGCGTAAACATTACGGATTACAAGGCTATCCTCTATTCCCAGTAGAAGATAGCCTTGTCCGTTATTTGCAGTTGTCTCTGTTGTCTAAGTATGGTAATGCTGTAAAAATAACCAGCAGCAGCGTAAGTATCTCAAGTGTGTTCATACTGACCTCCTTTCCGTTTCCAGAAAGGACAACCGCAGACTATCCCTACTTGCTCTAATCTGACTAAAGGTATTATAGCACGATTTGTTGTAATATGCTATTCTTTTAAAATATTTGTATAACCATCCCAAAAATCCGCATAACGAAACGCTATATTTAAATAGAATAAAAACCGCCGCAACTCATGAGTTTCGAATATTTCACATTTTCCCGAATCCCATCTATAATGAACCCATCCACAAAAACGAACCGTTCCTACGGAACAAACACAAAACAGGAGGTATTTTTATGTCTGAAAACAACAAACCAATGGCGGATTATGTCAAACTGCCGCAGCTTGACGAGTACAAAGAATGGTTTAAGGATTTTGCCGACCTTTACCGCGAAGACGGCATTCTCCAGGTTACATGGAAAACAAATGACGGCCCGATGCACCACAGCGGTATGTCCCACCGTGCGATCAGCCAGTTGGTACGGATCCTTTCGCTTGATTTTAAAAATGAAATCATTATTTTTACCCATATCGGCGATAACTGGATGATCGAATCGGACCCGAGCGGATGGGAGACCTATTCCGAACTGCCTACACAGCGTTTCCAGCACCAGTATTTTGACGATACCAACCTCATTAAAAACATGATATTCGATTTGGACGTCCCTACGATCGGCGCTGTTCCAGGCCCGGGCTTCCATTGGGATTCTGCATTTTTAAGCGATGTAACGGTTATTTCAGATGATACCGTGATGGAAGTGCCGCATGCGCAGGGCGGCCTGGTTCCGGGCGATGCGATGGGACTGCTCTGCCAGCATTATTTTGGCACAAAGCGGGGCAACTATTACATGATGACGACCCGCCAGTTTACTGCGCAGCAAATGCTTGACTGGGGTATGGCAAGCGAAGTCGTTCCAAAGGGAACCGTTTTGGACCGCGCATGGGAAATCGCCCGTATGTGGAAGACCATGTCGTATGAAAACCGTACCATTATGTCCAACCTGGCAAAACGCCCGCTCAAGAAACTGTTTGTCGAAGACCTGAAGCTTCATACCGTAAGCGAGCAGTATGGCTCCCTGCTGCGGATCGCCGCGGGCGACCTGGGCGACGAAAACTCCGCGCAGCAGGATGAAAAATATATCAGCCGTGTAAACGATTACCGTTATGCAACCACAGATATGCAGCAGCCGATGAACGCGAAGCTTTGGACAGAAATGCCAAAAAGGGCGGCGCAGTGGTTTAAAAATATTGAAGAAACCGATGCGGAAAACCCATTTGCAATCAAACCGGTAACGCCGTACCGTCCAAAACCGGCGGACGAACGCCAGTAACCGCTTTTGTGGCCAGACCGGATCCAATGCAAACAAGAAAAAACAACCATACTTTGTAATCCTTGTCCGTTACCAGCAGCGACCCAACCGTAAGGTGCTGTCCGAAATGGGCCGCTGCCTTTGCAATATATATTCGGTGATTGAATACTGCACAATAAACCCGATAAACGGCGGGCCAGAAACAAATGATATTGTGCTGAAATTTTACGCCGTTTATATAGAGAACGATCACGAAAGAACTGTGCATACGTTATTTTTGCACAGTTCCTAAGACATCACTGGTTAAAAAAACCGGATGCACTAAATCGAAAAAAAGACCTGCTGAACCATATTCTGCTTCAGACAGGTCTTTTTCTTGTTTTTCAAACCCTTACCATTCCAAATAAGCCCCTTTCATCGGACTGGCCGCGTGTTCCGAAAACAGACGCAGCACGCCTTTCGCATAACGGGCTTCCCGCGGCTTCCAGTCCTGCCTGCGCTGCGCCAAAACCGCATCGATTTCGGCCGGGGATTTTCGTTCTCCATGAATGCCGACAATGTTCAATCTGCGTTCCATGACATCGATTTCGATCAAATCCCCTTCCTCTACCAAGGCAATCGGCCCGCCGTCCACAGCCTCCGGGCTGCAGTGTCCGATTACCGGCCCGGTAGACGCGCCGGAAAAGCGTCCGTCTGTTATCAGCGCAATGCTCTTTCCGAGTTCTTGATCGCTGTTGATTGCTTCGGAAGTATAAAACATCTCCGGCATCCCGCTGCCTTTCGGACCCTCATAGCGGATCAATACCGCGTCCCCTTTCTCTACTTTGCGCCCGAGTACCGCGTCCAGGCATTCTTCTTCGCTGTCAAACGGCCTTGCCCGAAGCACCGCTCGAAACATCTCTTTTGGACAGGCCGTATGCTTGATCACAGCGCCTTCCGGTGCCAGATTCCCGCGCAGGATCGCGATGCTTCCGTCGTTTCCAATGGCCTGCCCGGCCGGACGAATGATATCATTTTTGGTCACGGAACAGCCGTACCGCTCGTTAAATTCCGCAAGCCATTTGCCGCAGCGCTCGTAAAAACCATTTTGTTTTAATTCCTCCAGATTTTCCCCAAGCGTTTTGCCCGTTACCGTCATTGCATCCAAATGCAGGCAGCCGCGGATTTCCTCCATAACAGCCGGAACCCCGCCCGCATAATAGAAGCATTCCGCCGGCCAGCGCCCGGCCGGACGCACATCCAGGATATATTTCGCATTCCGGTGCAGGCGGTCAAACGTATCGCCTGTAATTTCAATACCAAGTTCATGCGCAACTGCCGGAATATGCAGCAGGCAGTTGGTACTTCCGGAGATCGCCGCATGTACCAGGATGGCGTTTTCAAAACTATCCATCGTGACGATATCGCTTGGACGCATATGATCCGATAACGCCAGTTCTACCGCCCGTTTTCCCGCCGCCCGCGCAAAATCCAGCAAATCCGGACTGGAAGCCGGCATTAACGCGCTTCCAGGCAGCGCCAGCCCCAGCGCTTCCGCCATAATCTGCATCGTGGAAGCCGTACCGATAAAGGAACACGCCCCGCATCCGGGACAGGCATGATGTTTCGCCCAATTGAGCTTTTCTTCATCGATTTCCCCCCTCTGGTATTTCGCGCTGTACATCCCAAGCTGCTCTAACGTGAGCATATCCGGCCCCGCGTTCATCGTACCGCCCGGCACCACAAGCGCCGGAATATTCACCCGGCAAAGCCCCATGAGATTTCCAGGCATCCCTTTGTCACAACTGGCTAAAAATACTCCGGCGTCAAAAGGCGTCGCGTTTGCATGGATCTCAATCATATTCGCGATCATTTCCCGGCTGACCAGGCTGAAATTAATGCCGTCCGTGCCCTGGCTTTCCCCGTCGCATATATCCGTACAAAAATAGCGCGCGCCAAACCCTCCGGCCTGCGCCACCCCTTTTCTTACTTCTTCTACCAGAATATGCAAATGCCCGCTGCCTGGGTGGCTGTCGCCATAAGTACTTTCAATTATAATCTGCGGCTTTTCCAAATCCTGCGGCTTCCATCCTGTCCCAATCCTAAGCGGATCCAATTCCGGCGCTAAGCTGCGCATTTCCTGGCTTTTTAATCTGCTTGCCATATAGTATCCATCCTTTCATCCTTTCTTTTTATCCAAACAAACCGTTTCCTTGCATAGATCTTATTTATTATAACATACAAAAATGCCAACGGCTATTTTAGCCGTGTAACAGTTCAGATCAGATGTTACATTTTGGCTCACCGGACGCTGGGAGAGACGGTTTGCCCGGCTTTGTGGCGGCCCTCCAGAACGGCAAGAATCCCTAAGCATTCTGCAATTTACGGATCGGCCTGCCCCGGTCGCGGCGCCTAATTCGCCCAGGACCACGCCAGCAGCTAAAGGCGCCGCTTGGCTTCGCCCCTTAGGTAACCGGGCAGAATACTAAGGGCTTCTAACCATTCTTCCAAAGCCGCCACAAAGCCGGGCAAACCGTCTCTCCCAGCTAATCTTTGCAAGATTTACAACCGGTATCCTATACGTAATCGTAATATACAAAACGGATCCATGAAATCCTTTCGCCATCCATCTGCTGTTTTGCATTTCTATAGGGTATTGTATGTTATGTAGAGCTGGAGAAAACCAGCCGGATGAGGGATGCCGGTCTGGATTGCGGCGACGTTGGAAGAATGGTTAGAAGCCCTTGGTATTCTGCCTGATTACCTAAGGGGCGAAGCCAAGCGGCGCCTTTAGCTGCTGGCGTGGTCCTGGGCGAATTAGGCGCCGCGACCGGGGCAGGCCGATCCCGTAAATGCAGAATACTTAGGGATTCTTACCATTCTGGAGCCGGAGCCGCAATCCAGACCGGCATCCCTCATCCGGCGTCCCCGCAGCCCAAACATAACACCTTATCTGAACGGACAGGCCGTGTGTCAAAACCTTTTTTTGATTTTCCTTGCTTTCTTCTTAGGAAACACGTATAATAACACAGCGTAAACTGCGGCAGGCAAATCCTGCCGCCCTGAACGAAAAATCATTCCGAATGGAGAATACAATGCTATATACATTAGAACCAGCCGCAATGGATGACGCGGCATTATGCATGGACATTTTAAACGAAAGCAGGCAGTTTCAAAGAACGCAGGGATTTGTACAATGGACCGATGATTATCCTGGTATCGATACCATACGAAGCGATATTGAAAACAACAACGGCTATTTGATCCAGGCCGACGGCATGGCGGCGGGTTACCTGTGCCTGGATTTTACAGGAGAACCGGCTTACGCCAGGATTAAGGGCGCCTGGCACAGTGAACAGCCTTATGCTGTTATACACCGGCTGGCTATTTGCGCTCAATTTCGGGAGAAAGGATTGGCTGATACGGCCTTTGCACTGGTGAAACAGCGGTGTCTGGACTGTCGCACCACATATTTGCGGGCGGATACGCATTCCGAGAACAAACGGATGCAGCATATTTTGACTAAAAATGGTTTCACGGCATGCAGCATTATTTCCCTGCGCGGAGAAGAACGTCTGGCCTATGACCTAAAATTATCCCGGGAAACCGCCCGCTGAAAATCGTGCAATGCTATACATACGACATGCCTCTCTCCTGCCTGTTCCAGCATTTGCCGGATCAAAGCGGCCTGTTTTTGCAAATGCTTTGTATCGCATTTATTTAACACAATATAATACTCCCGGTTCCCGACATTTTTTCTCGTCCCTTGTTGCGAATGCAGGATCCTTGCCAGATCCCGTCCCGTCAAAATATGCCGTGCATCCGTCTGCAGTAGCTTCGCCGCGTGTTCTGTTCGAAAGCAGCATTCCGATAACGGCACGCCCAGGGCATCCATTCCTGCCACGCCAATTACAAGATCGCATTCCTTAGGAATCACCGGTTCTGTTTCGTTCGGTACTTTGCAGGGCAGGCGCTTTGCCCCGTCTGCTTCGATCAGCACCACATCCGCCTCCCGCCGATATACATCGATTCCCATCTCATCCGACATCCGCAGTTTGCCCTCCAGCGCGTCCGCGCCTGCCGCGGCCACCCGGTTTGCCGCCAGCAGCGAATGAAGCTGTGCGCGGTTATATGCAATTGGGTACCGCTTTGGGCGCACAATATGCGTTGTCGTCGTAATAACTACGGTATGCCCTTTTTTGGCATAATCGTCTGCCAGAGTTTCCATCAGCGTCGTCTTCCCGCCCGCTCCAACAATCGAAATCACATGCCCTTTTTCGGCCAAAAACGGAAACGCAAACCCCAAAAGCGCATCCTTTGTATCCAGATCTTCCATTTCAAAAACAGGAATTTCACACAATCCGATATCCTGCGTATGCCTGCGGGCAACCTGCTTGCCGCCAAAGTCCCCTGTCAGCTCCAAAAGCTGCGCATAATAGCGGGATGAAAAAATGACCGGATTTTTGATCATGGCACGTTCTTTCAGCCTTTGCGTATGACAGGCCGCCACAATCCCAAACGCGTGTGACCGCCAAAATGCCGCCATACGATCCAACGACGCCGCGCTAAATCCAGGCTGGTCCGCGACCGTAAACAGGCAGGCTTCCGACGTACCGGATTCCTGCAGCAGACGGGTAAGCCCTAACCGGATCGAACCGGAAATCCCTTTCTCTGGCGCCGGGTTGCGCACCGCCGACACATCCGGAAAATGTTCTTTGATATCCGCAAAAATCTCATCGTACTGACTCACAACTACCACCCGGTCCAGTACGCCCTCTTTTTGTTTGTTCGCCAGCAGTTCCAGCATATAGCGATACACCGGTTTTCCATGCAGCCCATACAGCAGCTTATTTTCGCCAAAACGTGTGCTGTTGCCCGCCGCGAGTAAGATTGCGTCCATATTTCCATCCCCTTTCCGTCTTCCACCCTCATCAAAGGCTCCATACATTTGTTTCTCTATGATTTTGTACACTTTTAAGCACTCATTTCATCCATTTTAAATAAGCATATGTCCGGTTGGCAGCTAAGCCAACCAAACGTATGCTTATTTAAGCTGGGTTATATTAGCTTAAAACATCCCCGCCGACCGGGACCCGGCGGCGAACAAGCAGCTCCAGCACTCCCCCCGCAATACAGCGTGCCTTATCCGAAATCGTCGCGCAATTATTTCTCTCTTCGATCCTAGGATCAATATCTCCGATTTTCAGCCCGTCCGTAACCATAAATCCATTGCGTATCATACCGCGCAGCACACCATCCAAAGACGCATACACTTTTTCATCTCCGATTTTAGCAAGAACCTGTCCTTTTTCTACCAGATCCCCGATCTGTGCCAGCACACGGATTTTTCCGGCGGCAGGCGCATGGATGACCCGTTCCGCCCCGTATCCGCCGATCACACCCGGGATCCCGGTATTCGGCAGCGCGCTTCCCTGTTCGATAATCCGCCCGAGCCTGTGCCCTCTTTTCGTTTCCACCACATAGTCCACGTCGCTTCCGGCACAAAAGCCAGGCCCAAGAGCAATCGTAAGCGGCGCCATTTCTTTCGTTGTTCCCAGGTTTTTCTTTGCCAAAATCGCGTCAATGACCACTTCCGGCCGCAGCTTTTCTATGCTTTCCGCCTGTGGGTCAACAAGCAGCGGTATTTCCCGTGCTTGCCAGACCTTTTCACAATCCCGCGGCGTTTCGATCCGCCTGCAGGTCACCGCTTCTACTTGGGCGGCGCCGTCATATACCGCTTCCGAAAATGCTACTTTCCTGCGGATTGCTGTCGGACGGTCTGTTTCCAGTACCAGGACCTGGTATCCGCACCGGTGAAGCATAAAAATCGTTCCCGTTGCCAAATCTCCGCCGCCACGTACCATGATCATAAATTATGCCCTCTTCTTTCTCGCATACGGCGTGTTTTCTAACGGCAGGCTCGTACGGTACTGTCCGTCAAAACGGTAGTATGCCCCGGCAATGGCCGGTGCTGTCGGGATGGAAGTAATTTCCCCGATACCAATCGCGCCGCCTGCAACGTTTAAGCCTGGTTTTTCCACAATAATGCTCTGTACATCCGGCACCTGGTTCGCACGGAATAATCCGAGCGTACCGAATTTGGATGTCGGCACACAGTCTTTCATCGCATACTCCTCGGTTAATGCAAAGCCAAGGGACATGATGACGCCGCCTTCGATCTGGCCTTCTACGGATAATGGATTCACAGCCTTGCCTACATCATGTGCCGCGACAATTTTCTCGACACGCCCTTCTTCATTTAAGATACAAACCTGCGTCGCATAGCCGTATGCCACATGGGAAACCGGATTTGGCACATCCGCCCCAAGCGGGTCTGTTTTTGCCAGGTATTCCCCATAATATTCTTTCCCTTCCAGCTCCCGCAGGGAATACTTTGCTAAATCTTTATTTAACAACTCGCACGCACGTCGTGTTGCTTCGCCGGTAATCAATGTCTGTCTCGAACCGGAAGTCGTGCCGGAATCCGGCGCGTTTACTGTATTGGCTGCTTCATATACGATCTGATCCCGTTTCAGCCCGGTTGTTTCCACTACCATCTGCACCAGTACCGTACCAAGGCCCTG
Organism: uncultured Eubacterium sp.; assembly: GCA_910586045.1. Lineage (GTDB taxonomy): Bacteria > Bacillota > Clostridia > Lachnospirales > Lachnospiraceae > Eubacterium_J. The sequence goes on along the minus strand of CAJUIH010000004.1, from coordinate 16,458 downwards.
CCCGATACAGGAAGCCCCCGAACGGATATGCAGCTTTCCATCCACAACCTTTAAAACAGCCCTGCCAAAATCCGGTATGCCTACGCCTACGCCCGCGTTTTTCATCGCACAGGCAATGCCGGCATATGGATGGCTGTCAAAAATGTCTTTTACAGCCTCAAGCGTTTCCGCAAGCCCTGTTGATTCGTCCACGATCTGCCCGTTCGGAAGCTCCTGCCCCGGACGGATTGCGTTGCGGTAACGGATCTCCCATGGGCTGATGCCTACCTGCTCCGCCAGCTTTGTCAACATCATTTCCATACAAAAACACGTCTGCGTCACGCCAAATCCGCGGAACGCCCCTGCTGGAGGGTTATTTGTATAATATGCCTTGCCGTCGATTTCAAAGTTCTGGTAATTATACGGACCCGCGGCATGTGTGCACGCGCGTTCCAGCACCGGCCCGCCAAGGGAAGCATACGCCCCGGTATCGGAAATAACCGTCGCCATAACGCCCTGTATAATTCCGTTTTCATCGCATCCGACCGTAAATTCCATATCCATTGGATGGCGTTTCGGATGCACGATCAGGCTTTCTTTACGGGACAGCTTTACTTTTACCGGTTTCTTTGCCAGCCAGGCTACCAGCGCCGCCTGATGCTGTACCGTTACGTCTTCTTTTCCGCCGAAGCCGCCGCCGACCAGCTTATTGACGACACGCACTTTCTCCCGCGGCAATCCAAGCATTTCCGCCGTTTCATGCTGCGTATCATATGTCCCCTGGTCTGTGGAATAAATCAAAACACCGTCTTCATACGGCATCGCAACCGCGCATTCCGGTTCCAAAAACGCATGTTCCGTATACGGCGTATGGAATTTTTCCGTGTATACATATTTGGATTTTGCAATTGCTTCTTTGGCATTCCCACGCGATACATGTTTATGCGCGAGCAGATTTCCGCCTGCATGGAGCAGCGGCGCGTCTTCTTTCATTGCCTCGTACGGGCTGCTTACGACCGGAAGTACTTCGTATTCGACCTGTACCAGTTCTTTAGCCTTTGCCAAAATCTCCGGCGTCTGCGCCGCTACAATCGCTATGGCATCGCCCAGATAACGGGTACACTCGCCTACCGGAATCATCGTATCCCAGTCCTGTACAAGATGGCCGACCTTGACGCTGCCCGGTATGTCCGCCGCCGTATAAACAGCGACCACGCCCGGTAATTTTTCCGCTTCTTCCGCGTCAATCGACAGCACCCGCGCTCTTGGATACTTTGCGCGCACCGCGCTGGCATAAATCATTCCCTCTACTTCCATATCATCGACATATTCGCCGTAACCAAGCGTTTTTTCACGGGCATCCACACGGTGTACCCGTTCGCCGAGCTTCCAGGTAAACTCCTTTTTCGGAACCCCGTTCCTTTCCCGGATCAGCTCTGCCGCAATTTCCACCGCGTCAAAGATTTTCTTATAGCCGGTGCAGCGGCAGATATTATTGCGCAGGGCGTATGCGATTTCCTTGCGGTCCGGATTCTGGTTGCTGTCCAAAAGCGCTTTCGCGCAGATGACCATGCCGGGAATGCAGAAACCGCACTGCACGGCCCCTGCTTCGGCGAATGCATAGGCATAGATCTCCTTTTCCTGCTCAGACAGTCCCTCTACGGTCAGAATATGTTTGCCGTCCATTTTGGATAACGTCGGTATACACGCCTTGGTCGGTTTTCCGTCGATCAATACATGGCATGTGCCGCAGGCCCCCTCACTGCAGCCATCCTTTACCGATTTGCATTTGCAGACATCACGCAGGAACGGGAGCAGCTTTCCGTCTCCTTCTACCTGATACGGCTGGTTATTTACGTAAAATTCATACATAGGAAACCTCCTTATTTTTTTAATGAAACGCTGACAAATGTGCTGTCTTTATTATACAGGAAAGGAAGCAATAATACAATTTTTTTTCATATTTTGAAATTTTTATTATTCCTTTTCTTTTGGCAGGAACAAGCTTAACAATAACGATACGACAAACACGCCCGCAACCGCATTTCCATTAAAGATATCGCCGACTGCCTGCGGAAAGGCCGCAAAAAAGTTGCCGTCTGTCTGTGTCAGCCCAACGCCGATACAAAACGCAAGTGATACAATGATCATCGTACGGTCGTTAAATACGCATTCTTTTAACATCTTCATGCCCTCGTACATAATCGAACCAAACATCATAACCGTACATCCGCCCAATACAGACTGCGGCAGCGAGTTAAAAAACGCACCCAGCGGCGGGAACAGGGACGACAAAATCAGAATCAGCGCACCCATTAAAATCGTAAAGCGGTTAATTACGCCCGTCATTGTAACCAGTCCTACATTTTGGCTGAACGAGGTCAGCGGCAGGCAGCCAAAGCATCCGGAAAGCATGCTGGAAAAACCATCCACTGCAAGCGACCCCTGCAATTCTTCCATTTTAATATCGCGGTCCAGCGTCCCGCTGCAGACTGCAGTCGTCGCACCCGTTGTTTCCGCCGCGGATACTAAAAATACAATTGCGATTGTAAAAAACGCGCCAATGTCGAATACCGGCTTATGGCTTGTAAAAAATACGATCTGCGGCAGGCTGAAAAACCCGACTTCCTCAATCGTCTTGGAAATTCCTGAAAAATCCACCATCGGCGCAATCCCGGCCACGGTAAATACAGCGGATAATAAGTATCCAGCCACAAGTCCTACAAGGATATTCAGGTTTTTATAAACACCTTTTAATAAATACCTGGCAACCAGACATACCACTAACGTTACAATTCCAACAAATAAATGATACCAGGCGCCGAATGTCTCGGAACCGCTTCCGCCGACCCAGGAGTTCATCCCGACAGGCAGCAGGGATAATCCGATTGCGATTACCACGCAGGACGATACGATCGGCGTCAAAAACCGTTTCCAGTACTTTGCGCACAATCCCACGATTCCCTCGAAGATTCCGCCGAGAATCACGGCGCCAACCATTCCCTCATATCCAAGGTCCGGATTTGTACAAATCATTAACAAGCTTCCGAGAAACGTAAAACTAACGCCCATAACAATCGGGAGCTTGGAGCCGATTTTCCAGATCGGATAAAGCTGCAGGCAGGTTCCGATTCCGGCCACAAACATAGCGCACTGCAAAAGACGCGTAATCTCCACTCCGGTCAGCGACCCGCCGCCACCCCTGACAACCGCAGCGCTGCACACAATCAGCACCGGGGCCAGATTGGATACAAACATTGCCAGCACATGCTGCAGGCCGAACGGGATCGCTTTGCCGAGCGGGACCCTGCCGTTTAACCGGTAAATATTATCTTCACTTACTGTTGCAATTGCTTCTTCTTTATTTATCATAATCATTTCGTCCTTTCCCCTTTGCCCCTTGCCAGCGGCAAAAGGATCGTTTTAGACCGCGTCCGCTTCACGCTCTTTCCCCAGCCTGCGCAGCATTGTTTTTTTAACCGCACGGAAAATATTTTCGTATCCGGTGCAGCGGCATAAATGGCCGGACAGCAGCTTTCGGATCTCGTCGTCTGTGTATTCCTTTCCTGACTGCAGCAGTTCCATCGCGCTCATAATAAAGCCCGGCGTACAGAAACCGCACTGTACGGCTGCCTCGTCAATAAACGCCTGCTGGATATCCGAGATCTCCCCGTTTGGCCCTGCCAGGCCTTCCAGCGTCAGAATCTGTTTTCCGTGCGCCCAAACCGCCAGATAAATGCAGGAATTAAAACATTCTCCGTCTATCAGCACGTTGCAGGCTCCGCATTCACCGACCTCACAGCCTTTTTTCACGCTGGTCAGGCGGAAATCGTCACGGAGCAGATCCGTCAGGGACGCGCGTACGTCCACCATTTTTTCTACCTGCTTTCCGTTAATGGTGCAGGAAACCAATTTATACTGCTTACTCATTTATTTCACCCCCTGCCAGACGAATGGACTCTTTCAGCGCACGTTCCGCTAATACAACCGCGATATGCTGGCGGAAAGCCTTGGAAGCCCTCCAACTGTCACGCGGATTGATATCGGTCAGCACTTCCGCCGCAAATTCTTTTACTGTTTGCGCCGATACCGGTTTCCCTTTTGCCTTTGCTTCCGCGGACGGCGCCCGCATCGGTACCGGACCCGCTACGCCGTAGGCAATCCGCGCGTCTTCGATCGTTTGTTTATCCTGGGATAACTTGACATTGACGGAGCATCCGGTCGTCGCAATGTCCATCGCGTTGCGCATAGCGTATTTAATATAATGCCCAACGTAACCCTCGTACGCTTTTTTCGGGATCAAGAGCGCAGTCTGCAGCTCCGCTGGTTTTAAATCCACCACGCCGGCTTTTATGTAAAAATCATGAATCGGAATCCTGCGCACCCCCTGCGGCCCTGTAATCTCTACAACCGCGTCCCACGCATGGAGCGTAGAAGCCGAATCGGCCGAGGTTACGCCGTTGCATGTATTTCCGCCGATCGTACCGATGTTGCGGATCTGCGGTCCGCCGACCATATCTACCGCTTCGCCGAGCACCCGGATGTGCTCTTTAATAATCGGGTCTTTTGTAATATGGGAAAAACTGGTAAGCGAACCGATCCGGATTGTCCCGTCCGCTTCATAACTGACCCCGCGCATCGCGTCAATGCCATAAATGCTGACCAGTTCCTTGCCCGCGCGCTTTCCTTCCCGGATCTGCACCAGCACATCGCTTCCCCCGGCAATAATCTGCGCCTGCGGGTGCTCCTGTAAAAGCTGTACGGCATGGTCTACGCTTTCCGCCTCATAAAGTGCCTTGATATCGTACATAATTGAACCTCCTTTTCGATCCCCTTTATAAGATTCCCTGTTCCTTAAATACACGGAATAAATTGTGCGGATTAACCGGCGCAAGGTTGACCGCCGCCCCTGTCGCCTGGTATACGGCATTTCGAATCGCCGGCGCTACCGAACAGGCCGGCGGCTCGCCCAGCGACTTTGTCCCGAACGCACTTGTCGGTTCCGGGTTTTCCACAAACGCCGCTTTCAGCCGCGGATGGTCCATAAATGTGGAAAGCTTGTAATCCAGCAGGTTATCGTTTAAGGCACGCCCGGTCTTTGGATCAAACAGCAGCCGCTCGGACAGCCCGAAGCCAATCCCCATGCTCATGCCGCCGTGTACCTGCGCTTCTGCAAGCGCCGGGTTTATTAATTTGCCTGCATCGTGTACATTTACGATATCCAAAAGCTTTACCTTGCACATCGGAATATCCACTTCCACTTCCGCAACCGTACAGCCAAAGGAATAGGCATTGGATTTGGTCTGCGCAGTGCTTTCCGCCGATAAATGCTCGCTGTGGGTCAGGCTGTATAATGCTTCCGTCGCCAGTTCCTTTAAAGACATCATCGTCCTGCCATCCGTAATCCGTACAATCTGCCCATCTATAATATCCAGATTATATTCCGGCATTCGGGTCAGCTCATGTGCGTAGGACAAAATCCGGTCTTTCAGCAAAAGAGCTGTCTGGCGGATCGCAAAGCCTGCCGTATACGTCTGCCTGGATGCGTAGGCGCCTGTTCCAAACGGCGTTACATCCGTATCCTGACAGGAAACGACATGTACGTTTTCAAGCGGAACGCCAAGCACGTCCGCCGTCATCTGTGTATAAGCAGTATCCGCGCCCTGCCCGATCTCTGTTTCGCCAAGCTGCACCTGTAAGGACCCGTCCTGGTTTAATACCATGCGGCACGATGCGCTTTCGAGCGAAATCGGCCAGACTGCCGTATTATACCAAAATACCGCGATCCCGATCCCCCGGCGGATATCGCCCGTCTGGTTTTGATATTCCTTATATTTGCGCTTATAATCCATGATTTCCATCGCTTTGTCCATACACTGGTTAAACGTGTCGTCATACAGCTCGTTTTTCGAAAACGCGTCCACATAACCTACCGGCATCAAATTCTGCCGCCGGAACGCGATCGGATCCATGCCCATGCGCGCCGCGACATCTTCTGTATGGCACTCCACAGCCCACATCGCCTGCGGGATGCCGTATCCGCGCATAGCGCCTGCCACGGATTTATTGGTAAATACCGTATAGGCATCTACTTCTACATTGTCGCACGGATAAAGCTGCGGAAACGCCCCCGCCCCTTTCGCGACAATACTATGGCCATGGGATGCATAAGCGCCCTGGTCAGAAAACGCCTCCAGCTTGCGTGCCGCAAACGTGCCGTCCGGCCGTACCCAGGATACAATATGGCTGCGGATGGAATGGCGCACACGGTTGGAAACAAACGTTTCCTCTCTCGGAACGTCCAGTTTTACCAGATGTCCGCCCAACTGCATACACAGCCAGGCACACAGCGGTTCATACAGGATATCCTGCTTATTTCCGAATCCGCCGCCGATATACGGCTTGATAATACGGATCTTGCCCCAGTCTACGCCAAGCGCCTGCCCTACGACCCTGCGGACTATATGCGGAATCTGCGTCGACGACGTAACCGTAATCCGTCCCGCTTCCATCTGCGCATAGCAAATAAAATTTTCAATATGGCAGTGCTGTACGGTCGGCGTTTCGTACCATCCCTCTACTTTTGTTAAGCCCGGCTCCTGGATCGCCTTTTCATAATCCCCTTTGCGTATCGTTGTATGTTTTAAGATATTGTTCGGATACTTCTCATGAAGCTGCGGCGCCCCGTCTTTCATGGCTTCCTGTACATCCAGCACAAACGGCTTTTCTTCGTATTCTACTTTGATCGCGCGCAGCGCCTGCGCCGCCGACACCTCGTCTTGTGCTACAACCGCGGCGATATCGTCCCCATAAAAACGCACTTCCTGCGTCAGCACCAGACGGTCCGCCACATCCTGGTGCCCGGGATCGGTTGACCAAGGATGGCCCGCGGTCGGAAAATAATGTTTTTCCGTTACATCAAAACAGGTAAATATCCGGATGACCCCCGGTATTTTTTCCGCTTCCGTCGTGTCAATGGATACCACGGTTCCATGTGCAACCGTCGCATGCAGTACCCGCGCAATATACGCGCCCTTGTCGCACAAATCGTCGGTATATTTTGTGCGGCCCATCACCTTATCGTAGGCATCCACACGGGTAATATTCTTTCCTACATACATTGTTTCCCCTCCTTTTGTTTTTGCATGGTGAATCTGTGTTTCTATGAACTGCTGGCTAACCGCTTTGTCCATCGATATGTTTCTCGAGATAATCCCGCATCCAGGTATACCCTTCTTTCCCTACTACAATCTTGCCTTTCTCAATTCGCAGTACTTCCAAATCTTCCAGTTTTTTTATGTTTCGATTTAATGTTTTGACTGAAAATCCTATCTCGTCGGATATACGGTTCCTGCTTTTATTTAACTCCAGCTCATTCTTTGGCTGGCGCTGCTCGTATTTGCGGACCAGATACATCATCAGACGCTCTCTGCCCTCGATAAACAAATATTTGCGGGCCTCGGCCGTCTGCATGACCAGCCTGCGCATATTTTCTTTGGTACGCAGGTACAAGGCTTCCAGATCCTGCTGCATCCATTCCATATAATATACGGCAGGGATCGTCAGCACACGGCATTCCGTAGCGGTTTCCACACTGATCCGGTAATTGGCCAGATCGGCAAAGCATTCAATTTCACCGAAAAAATCCCCGGGTCCATAATCTTTAAACGCATAGGACCGCTCGTGCATCGGCCACTCAATGCCCGTCACCCTCCCAGTCAAAATAATGTAAATAAAACTGCATGGTTCTCCCGCCTTAATCAGCGTCCGGTCCGCATCCACTTCGATCAGACGCATATAATACCGGACTTCTTCGGTGCAGTTTTGAAACAAATATTCCATATAAGCCTGCTTTGGCGGCGGCAGTTCACTGAATACATTCACCGGATTAATCTCTCCTCCCCTGATGTCCATTTCATTATATCGGTTAGACTGTCGATTAGAAAGGACATATGACTTCTTTTCGACAAATAAATAAAATATAGCAGAATAGACAAAACTTTCTAATTATTTTGCTTAAAATATGCGGTCTTTTGTGCAGTTTTCTATACAAATCGACTGGCAGCGGATGCCTTGACGGGGTGTGTCCGGACTTGGCTGGGCTGCCGGTATTTCGTCAGGGTGTGAAACATAACCGGCCGTAACGGTTCAGATAAGGTGTTACATTTTGGTTTTGGCTGCGGGGACGCCGGATGAGGGACGCAGGACTAGCTTGTGGTTCCGGCTCCAGAATGGTAAGAATCCCTAAGTATTCTGCATTTACGGATCGGCCTGCCCCGGTCGCGGCGCCTAGTTCGCCCTGGCTGACGCCAGCAGCTAAAGGCGCCGCTTGGCTTCGCCCCTTAGGGGATCGGGCAGAATACTAAGGGCTTCTAACCATTCTTCCAACGTCGCCGCAAGCCAGACCTGCGTCCCTCATCCGGCTGGTTTTCTCTGGATCTACGTAACATACCGTATATATATAAACGGCGTAAAATTTCAGCACAATATCATTTGTTTCTGGCCCGCCGTTTATCGGGTTTATTGTGCAGTATTCAATCACCGAATATATAAGTACGGTATGTTACGTAAATTCAGAGAGAACCAGCCGGATGAGGGACGCAGGTCTGGCTTGTGGCGACGTTGGAAGAATGGTTAGAAGCCCTTAGTATTCTGCCTGATACCCTAAGGGGCGAAGCCAAGCGGCGCCTTTAGCTGCTGGCGTGGTCCTGGGCGAATTAGGCGCCGCGACCGGGGCAGGCCGATCCGTAAATTGCAGAATGCTTAGGGATTCTTACCATTCTGGAGGGCCGCCAGAAAGCCGGGCAAACCGTCTCTCCCAGCGTCCGGCGAGCCAAAATGTAACACCTTATCTGAACTGTTACAACCAGCCATGCATAGCAGAAAAAATACTTTTTTTGGTTTGCCTTATCGAATGTTGTCTGGTAAAATAAGGCTTGGGAACGGTCTTTCGAACATTGGAAAAAATTCAACCCATGTAAACCTCCTGTGCAGCATCATTGATTACAGATCCGCTGTCAGTAAAAACAAATCATAATTAAAGAAAGGCGCATGTTATGAGTAATCTGCTATACATTGCTTCTGATTTTCCCCTAGAAGTAATTCCTATAAAAGTGATTCCAGAAAAAGCAATTTCAAATCCAGTCCGAGACCCTGCCGGGTTTCATCCAGAAAACTACATTCCCCAACCGCCTCATATCCCTATCGATCAGCAGGATTTCGCTGTTCTGCCGCTGCATCCGAATGAGGATATCTTAACAAAAAAACCATACCTCGTCTATTTGGAAACAAATCTGACCGTTCAAAATGCCGCACGGCTGCTAACGTACCTGCAAAAACAGCTTACTCATACAAACGAAGTCGAATTATGGCATATCTGGATGGGAAAAGCGTATCCTCCTCCTAAAATCAAACGGGCTGTGCTTTCCATCGACGAACTAACCGTTTCCGTTCTTCAAAAAATCGATGCTGTCGATGTCGGAATGGAAACCTCGCCGATTCGCTGCAGGATCCCTTGCGATGGCTGGGATCTATTCGATGATGAGCTTACACAAGTCACTCACTACTGTTATACGATTCGGGCAAAAAAATAAAATGGAGATGATACCATGCATAAGAAAGTGATTTTTATAATGCTGCTTTTCGTTCTGCTTTGTTCCCATGTACCAGGCTTTCACACAGTTTCGGTACGTGCCGCTGTAAAGCCTCCGCTTGCGCGCTATGGACGCCTGCATGTTTCCGGCCGCCGCCTGGTGGACAGCCATGGAAAAACGGTGCAGTTAAAGGGAGTCAGCACGCATGGCCTGTCCTGGTATCCGCAATATGTGAACAAAAAAGCATTTCAGACATTACGGGATCAATGGGGCGCCGAGGTAATCCGGCTTGCCATGTATACGGCTGAATATAACGGGTACTGTACCGGTACAAAGCAAAACCAAAAAGAACTAAAAGCCCTGATAGACAAAGCCGTCCGCTGCTGTAACGAGCTTGGGCTGTACGTCATCATAGACTGGCATATAGTAAGCGACAGTGACCCGCATACTTATCAAAAAGAAGCCAAAGCCTTTTTTCAATCCATGGCCAAAAAATATGCAGGATATAAAAACGTCATTTATGAAATCTGCAATGAACCTAACGGCGGCGTCACATGGTCGCAGATTTGTTCTTATGCCCGGCCAGTCATCCGGGCCATCCGCAGACAGGATGCACAAGCTGTCATTATTGTAGGCACGCCGACCTGGTGCCAGGATGTCGATACCGCCGCCGCTGCACCGCTGAAAGGAAAAAATCTGATGTATGCGTTTCACTATTACGCGTCGACACATACCGATGATTTACGAAAAAAATTACAGACGGCTTTGGATAAAGGGCTTGCGGTATTTGTAACGGAATATGGGATCTGCGAAGCTTCCGGAAACGGAATCATCAAAAAGAATGAAGCGAACCGCTGGATGAATCTGCTGGACCAAAATAAGATAAGCTGCGTCGCGTGGAACCTGTCGAACAAAGATGAAGCTTCGGCACTATTGAAAAGCACATGTGCAAAAAAGTTCGGCTGGAAGCGTTCAGATTTATCAGAATCCGGGAAATGGGTGTATGATATGATGCGTAAAAAATAAAACTCGTGCCTTGTAACGTTTCGTTGATCAAAAGATATGAAAATCTTGACAAGAACAGCCGGAAACAGGAACCAGCTTCCCGTTTCCGGCTGGCAGGAGGCTGTAACATCTTTTATCCCGCCAGTTCTACACACTGCTCTGCCAAAAGTTCCCGGTGCGCTACCGCGGTCGCGCATACAATCTGCGTCCTCGTCTTGCCGTATTTTTGCAGCCCGCCGACAAATTTCTCCAAATCCTCCATTTTCGCATACGCAACCTCCAGCAGCAATGCGTAATCACCCGTAATACAGTTGCATTCAACCACGTTCGGACACTGCATCACTTCACGAATGAAAGTTTCTTTCAGGCCTGCATGCAGCGCCAGCGTTATAAAAGCCCGGATATGATATCCCATCAGTTCCCGGTTTACGCTGGCATGAAACCCGGTAATATACCCCTCTTTTTCCAGCCGCTCCATCCTGGCCGAAGCCGCGGGCGACGACAAATAGATGCGCGACGCAATTTCTTTTAACGTCATCCTGGCATTTTCTTGTAGAAGGCTGATGATCTTACGGTCAATGTTATCTAATTTTCGTTTCATGCTGATTTCCTCCCAAAATAGAAAAAGACGCTCTGCACCCGTATGCAAAACGTCTTCGTTTTATTAAGTATTTTTATGCGATTCCTTATTTTGTTCTTATCTTACACGTTTTTTACTTATTTGTCCAGTTTTTTTACTGAATTCTTTATTTTTGGCTATTTTTACTTGTAACCGTTCAGATCGGGCGTTACATTTTGGCTGCGGGGACGCCGGATGAGGGACGCAGGTCTGGCTTGCGGCTCCGGCTGGTTTTCTCTGGCTCTACATAACATACAACACTACATAGAGATGCAAAACAGCAGACGAATGGCTTACAGGATTTCATTGACCCCGGTGAGAAAAATGCAGCACCTTATCTGAACGGTTACCCCCATTCTAAAAAAAGATTGCCTTTACAACCTCTGTCCTGACAGCTATAATGAATACAATGGAAAAAGCAAAAGGAGGTCCCTGTTTATGAATGAACTAGAATTGAAATACGGTTGCAACCCGAACCAGAAGCCTTCCAGAATTTTTATGAAAGACGGCTCCGGCCTGCCGATCCAGGTATTAAACGGCAAACCGGGCTATATTAACTTTCTGGATGCTTTCAACGGCTGGCAGCTTGTCACGGAATTAAAAAAAGCGACCGGGCTTGCGGCGGCCGCATCGTTTAAGCATGTATCCCCGGCCGGAGCGGCTGTCGGGCTGCCGTTAAATGAAACCGAGCGCAAAATTTACTGGGCAGACGATTATGCCATTGATTATTCCCCGCTGGCCAGCGCCTATGTCCGCGCCAGGGGCGCCGACCGTATGTCTTCTTTTGGAGATTTTATAGCGCTTTCGGATGTATGCGACGTCGCAACCGCCGAATTTATTAAGCATGAAGTCTCCGACGGCGTCATTGCCCCCGGTTATGAACCGCAGGCGCTGGAGATCCTGAAAACAAAAAAACGCGGATCCTACAATATCGTACAAATGGATCCCGCTTATCAGCCGGCTAATATCGAACACAAAGATGTATTTGGCATTACGTTTGAGCAGGGCCGCAATGAACTGCATATTGACAGAGATTTCTTTTGCAATCTCGTGACGGAAAATAAAGATCTGCCGGATACCGCGGCGATGGACCTTGCGATTGCAATGATTACATTAAAATATACCCAGTCCAACTCCGTGTGTTATGTCAAAGGCGGACAGGCCATCGGCATCGGCGCCGGACAGCAGTCCCGCATCCACTGTACACGCCTGGCAGGCACCAAAGCAGACAACTGGTTTTTGCGACAGGCGCCGCAGGTACTAAATCTGGTATTCCGCGATGATATCAAACGGGCGGACCGCGACAATGCGATTGATTTATATATCGGGGAAGATTATATGGACGTACTGGGCGACGATGTCTGGGCAAAAACGTTTCAGGTAAAGCCGCCTGTCTTTACCGCGGAAGAAAAACGGGCCTGGCTGTCTAAAAATTCGGATGTAGCGCTTGGCTCGGATGCGTTTTTCCCGTTCAGCGACAATATCGAACGCGCATTCCGCAGCGGCGTAAAATATGTAGCCCAGCCGGGCGGTTCCAAACGGGACCAGGATGTCATTGACGCATGCAACGCGCACCAAATGGTCATGGCGTTTACCGGACTCCGGCTGTTCCATCATTAACCAAAACAAACCGAACAAAATCCCCGGACTATATGACAGACATGATCGTCCGGGGACCTTTCTAGTACACCGTAAAATAAATAACTGGTTATATTGCGCCGGATAAATCTTCGAGAGTACATGTCAAAAACCGGAGGTGTACCAGGGTACATTGAGGATTTTTGACATGTGCTCTCGGAGATTTAGACAAGCAAGATCACCCGTTATTTATTTTACGGTGTACTATATAAACGGCGTAAAATTTCAGCATAACATCATTTGCTTCTGGCCCGCCGTTTATCGGGTTTATTGTGCAGTATTCAATCACCGAATATATAGGTTATGGTTCTCTGCAGTACCTCTACTTTGCAGGCGTATTCCTTTGTTTTTCGTTGATAACTGATTCCCACTGCCAGGATCCGTCCTGTGACCCTTGTCTTTTCGCCCAGCTTTCCTAGCAGGCGCAACGCATAGTTCTTTTTTTAATCTGGCAAATTGCTTCTTGCGGCGTACTGTCCATCTTGAGTTCTAACAGGATCGCGTCTGCCCCTTTCCGTTCCGGATAAAAGATAAAGTCCACGAAGCTTTCTCCTGCCTTATCCTCACGCTCTACCCGGTACTGGTCACGGGCCGCCAGAGGAACCCTGCTATTCAAACATCTGCCCATTTGCTATCCCTGATCCCCCTCCAATTTGTTTCTTTTCCAAATCCACTCTACATAAGCATCCACGATGTCATAATCCGACAAGGAATACAAGCTTCTTGCCCCGGCCATATCTTCGATTTCATTAAAGACCATCTGCCCATGATGAAAAATAAAATCAATGCCCGCCATCCCAATCAGGCTTTGGCGTTTTGCGCCGCAGGCACCCTCCGGCTTAGTTACAAGCTTAGTTGTAATCTTAGATACGATTTTCGATACAATCTGATTGACCATGCCGCGTTCTTTCTCACTTAACTCATACAGGCTTACAGTTCCGCCCAGGCAGAAATTGCTGCGGAAATCATGGTCGCAGCTTCTAAGTACGCTGGCTGCAATCTCGTCTCCAATCAGATACACACGGACATCCCGCCCCAGGTCGGACGCCGCCTGCTGGATCAGGTATTCTTTCCGTGGCTGTCTGGCCGTGCGTTTCCAATGCTCCATCTGCTGCCTGTCGCTGATCCAATATACTTCCGTCCCTCCATGGCCGTCCGCGGATTTTATGACCGCAGGGTACCATGGCGGATTCTGTACGCCATAAACGGTCGGCATCACCGCAATCCCGCTCTGTTCCATAAACCGGCAGGCCTTTGCCTTATCATTTCCAAGCTCCGCGATCGAAGAATGGTTATATACGGTAATTCCGCGTTTTTCCAATTCCGCAGCCAGCATATAGTCCCTTGTCCGGTTTATGACAAAATCAGGCCGTCTGCTGCTTCCAGCCACAGCGGCAAGCCGCAGCCGCGCGGCCTCGTCCCAGACCCGCACCGGGTCATAAATTCCAAGCTTCAGCGATAGTCCGTACCGCTCGCAGGCATTGCGGTACAAATCAATATAATGACGGTTTCGCACACGTTCTTTTTGCGTATACAAAATCCATCCCTGCTGCCCGCGATTTTGCAAAGTTAGATCAAAAAACTGCAACATAAAACCGCCTCCCAACTTCTATATGGTATACTTTATCGCCCGGGAATATCGTTTCCTTTCCTGCTTGCGCTGATGCAGTGCCGCATAATGTCGTCCGCTGCATTGACCCCGGTGCATTGATAAATATTCACAAAATGCGCATTGGAATTTACCTCGCAAAGCACCGGTTCTTCCTTTTCCCCAAATAAAATATCAATGCCCGCAAAATCCAGATGCAGTTCACGCATAACGCTGCGCGCTATTTCCAACTGTCCGGCTGTCGGCTCATACGCTTCCATCTTCCCGCCATTCGTAATATTTGCCCGGAAATCATCCGGATTATACCGGTGCATGGCCGCAACGGCCCGCTCCCCTACCATCTGGATCCGTATATCCTGCCCTTTGGATGTTTGGATATATTCCTGAAACAGGCAGGGACGGTTCCGGATGCGGCGCAGGCATGCTTCTGTTTCCATACGGTCCCGCACCAGATAAACCTGCTGGCCGAAAGAACCGTAACATTCTTTTAGAATCATCGGATATCCCAGCTTCTGTTCTATATCGGTCAAAAAAGCAAGATCCGCATAACCCTCCGGCCGAAATGTCTTTGGCCCTAAAATCGTCTTTGGCATACGGATCCCGCAATGAGCCAGTTCCAGAAACGTTCGTGCCTTGTCATCGCAGACCTCGATACTGTCTGCACAGTTAAATAATCGAAGCCCCGCTTTCTCCAGCAGCCGGGCCAGCCTTACATCTTTATCCCAAAAAATAACAAACCGCGGCAGGCGCATTCGCTGCCCGCAAAACGGTTCGCCTAAAACAAACTCCGGCAGCAGGCCCGTATTTGTCTTTAATTCCAGGCTCCATCCCTGCCGTTTTGCCGCCTGTATCAGCCAGGCGAAAATTTCATCAAATTTCTGTGAATGCAGGAAGCCGTTGACTACCAGCCACGCGGTACCCGGGCCAGCCTCCTGCCTGTTCTCATTTTGCATCATCTTATTCCCTCTTCTTGAAAAACTGCCGCAGGCGGGACGGCTCTGCGGCAGTATATGTTAGTTTTTTATATGTTGTTTTAATAATCCATCGGTTTTCAGCCTATTTCCGCCCAAAGTCCGTCTGCTCTGAGCTGTTCCCAGTCTACTTCTAATAGTAGCTGTGTATGTTCATGATCTCTTCCTGTTTTTTTCGATATGACTTCAATATATTTTTGGCTGATCATCCCGTCCAACGCTGTTCTTACACGGTTCTTTGGCACGTGGTTATAAGAAGCCACACTTTCAATCGTCTTCCAATAGGAAGGCTTCCTGCCGGCATTTTTTTTTCGCAGTCGGTCCAGGCTTACCAATATTAAGTCGTTATAATGGCTGCGCTCCTGTTCCTGCCTCGGCATCTCCACATAACTGGTTGCAACGGATTTTAATGCATTGCTGAATGCAAACCGTACGCCATAAATAATCACTTTCTTGTCTTTTTCTTTTAGATATTCCGCTACTTTTGTAAAATGGGCATCCCCTGTAAAAAGAATATATACCGTACAGTCATTTTTTTCTGCCATACTACGGTAAATCGTATCCAGAATCATAATATCCGTAAAATCTTTATCTACGCCTTCTTTTGTACTCGCTGTATGAACGACATTACTTGTAAGCACCTTTAATTTTTCCAGTTCCGTCCCTATTTTCGGTTCCGAGAAATCGCCGAAAATATAAAGCTTTTCTACATCATATTCCTGCTTGAGTTCTTCTAACCATTCTTCCACATTCGGTTTCATCTGGACTTTATTATGATATCCATAATACCAATGCTCATAATCAACGAATACCGCTGCTTTTGGTTTCCCGGAAGTCTTTTTCTTAAAAAGTTGAAACATGTCCCCTTGCCTCCTTTCTGTCCTTTTTTTGACTCCCTGTTTTATTATAAAACATTCTTTCGAATTATTGAAGCATTTTCTTCCAGGAATTGAAAAAAATCGTAAGCGGGCGTAACCGTTCAGATAAGTGTTGCATTTTGGCTTGCCGGACGCTGGGAGAGACGGTTTGCCCGGCTTTCTGGCG
>CAJUIH010000003.1 GCA_910586045.1 uncultured Eubacterium sp. | reverse complement strand
CAGACCTGCGTCCCTCATCCGGCGTCCTCCCAGCCAAAATGTAACACCTTATCTGAACTGTTACATTTTTATGGAGACTCCTGCGTTTTCTTCTTTGCAGCCCTTGCAGACTTTGCCTAAAAATGGTAGTATAATGATATCGTTAATGTATTAACAAAGCAACATACATACTAAAACATGATTAGGAGGTTACCATGGGATACTCAGAAGAATACCAAAAGAAACTTGTGTCGGCTGACGAGGCTGTGAAATGTATCCACTCCGGAGACTGGGTGGATTATGGCTGGTGCAACGGTACGCCGGATGTGCTGGATCAGGCGCTTGCAAAACGTACGGACGAATTAACGGATATTAACCTGCGCGGCGGAATCCTGCTCAAGCAGCCTGCCATTTTTGAACAGGAAGACGCAGGCGATCATTTTACCTGGAACTCCTGGCATATGTCCGGAATCGAACGTAAACTGATCAGCCGCGGATGCGCGTATTATGCGCCGATCCGTTACTCCGAGCTGCCGCGGTATTACCGTGATATGCCGTCAGGCATTCGAAATGCCGTTGCCATGTTCCAGGTAGCGCCAATGGATAATCACGGTTTCTTCAATTTTGGCCCAAATGCGTCCCATCTGGCTGCCGTTGTGGAAACATCCGCAACCGTTATTGTAGAAGTAAATAAAAATATGCCGCGCTGTCTCGGCGGTACGGAAAATAACGTGCATATTTCCGACGTTGATTTTATTGTAGAGGGTGAAAATCCTGCCATCCTGGAACTGGGCGGCGGCGGTCCCGCAACGGATGTAGATAAAGCGGTAGCGGAATTAATTGTCAAGGAAATTCCAGACGGTGCATGTTTACAGCTTGGCATCGGCGGCATGCCGAACGCTGTCGGCTCTCTGATTGCCCAGTCCGATTTAAAAGACCTGGGCGTCCATACCGAAATGTACGTAGACGCGTTTGTAGATATTGCAAAAGCCGGTAAAATCAATGGCTCCAAAAAGAATATCGACCGTTACCGCCAGGCGTTTGCTTTTGGTGCGGGTACGAAAAAAATGTATGATTACCTGGATGAAAACCCGGAAATTTTAAGTGCTCCGGTCAGCTATACAAATGATATCCGCGCGATTTCTTCGTTAGACAATTTTATGTCGATTAATAATGCCGTTGATCTGGATCTCTTTGGCCAAGTGAATTCCGAATCGGCTGGAACAAAGCACATCAGCGGTGCCGGCGGACAGTTGGATTTTGTACTTGGCGCTTATTTGTCAAATGGCGGAAAGAGTTTTATCTGCTGTTCCTCTACATATAAAACAAGGGACGGGCAAGTAAAATCCAGAATCCTGCCTACGTTAAATCCTGGCTCCATTGTTACGGATACACGTGCCAATACCCACTATCTCGTAACCGAATATGGGATTGTAAATGTTAAGGGACTTTCTACCTGGCAGAAAGCAGAAGCCATTATCTCCATTGCGCATCCGGACTTCCGTGACGAACTCATCGCGCAGGCAGAAAAAATGAATATCTGGAGAAGAAGCAACAAATAACACCCGGCGATTAAGAGGTCAAACGCATGGATCAGACGAATCAAACGAATCAGTTGAATCAGACAGCATTATGCTCGCAAATACAGGAAATTGTCCGTTCCTGCGGGCAGATCATCCTGCATGCAGAACGTACGGAAACAATGGTCACAGCCAAAGAAGGACATGCAAACTTTGTGACGACTTATGATAAAAAAGTGCAGGATGTGTTAAAGCAAAAACTCCTTGCGCTTTTGCAGGAAGCAGTATTTATCGGGGAAGAAGAAGACTGTCCTACCGCGGACCCGATGCACGGATATGCCTTTATTGTCGACCCGATTGACGGTACTACCAATTTTATCAAAGACTACAAGGCCAGCGCCATATCCGTCTGTCTGGCGCACGACGGGGAACCGCTTTTGGGTGTGGTGTATAATCCATATCTGGACGAGTTATTTTATGCGGAAAAAGGAAGCGGGGCATCTCGAAACGGTATCCCCATCCATGTGTCACAGACGCCGATGGAACGTGCGCTGGTTCTGTTTGGTACCTCGCCGTATCAGGAATCACTGGCCCAAAAATCCTTTGCAATGGCATACCATTATTTTACAAAAGCCGCGGATGTCCGCAGAAGCGGTTCCGCGGCCCTGGACTTATGCAGTGTTGCAGCCGGAAGAGCCGAACTGTTTTTTGAACTGCAGCTTCAGCCCTGGGACTTTGCGGCGGGCGCGCTGATTGTAGAAGAAGCAGGCGGCATCGTCCGTACCGTAGACGGCCGCCCGTACTCTATCGGCCATGCAAGTTCCATTCTTGCTGCTTCCAGCCGAATTGAGCAGGAACTGCAGCTATAACCCCAAGCAGGACACATAAAATCCTGTATGGAACGGATGTTCCGTATCCATACAGGATTTTTTAGCTGTCAGCCTAATTTATTTCTATACAGAGGAAAGTCCTCATTGCTTTACTGCTCTGTTTCAGCAGGTGTTTCAGAAACTTCTCCCGCTTGCATCTGATCTGCGGGCGACGGATCTAATACACTTTCTGCTGGATCTTCTGTTAAATAATCTGATTCCGTACCTTCTATCTGTCCTATTAATCCACCCAATCCTGCCTCCGCAGAATCTGACACGCCTGGTGTCCCCTGATTCTCCTGCACTTCCCCATTTACCGTGGAATTATCCTCGCTGGCAGGTTCTTCTGTTTCGTTTGAAGAATCTTCCGTATTCTCTTCGCCCGGAAGCGGAAAAGAATCTTTTTTACTGGAACTGTCCTCAGTCAAAACATCATCGTTCGAAGTTCCCGTGTTTTGTTCCGGTTCTGACGGTTTTGCCGCTGTATCTTGTCCAGCCGAATTATTGGTACTGCCAGAAGCGTTGCCTCCATTTACTGTAACATGATTGTTCTGGTCTGGAGCACTGCTGTTGGATGTGCTGCCATTGCCAGTGTTGCTGTTGTTTGTTCCATTGCCTGTGCTGTCCGGCACAGTGCCATTGTCAGTACTATCATCTTTCGGCGTACTGTTCGTTTGGTTTCTATTCGTATCACCTGCTGTACTGCCTGTTCCTGCTGCATCAGCACTGGTACTTGGATCTGTTGTATTTGGCTTTGGCGCAGTATCGTCTGTGACGGTCTGCGAACCATTGATCATTTCTGTGTTTTGATCAGTAGATGTGCTGCCTGTTTGTGTATCCGATTCTTCTGTATGGCCCTTATTTTCATTTTGTTCATCCGAAGCGGATGCTTCTTCTTTCTGTGCTGTATCTTCATCCAGGGCGTTGCTGAGGTATTCGCTGTTAATGACTGATACGGCTGCTGGCCCGGTTACCGGGTTCGTCGGCTGGCTGGATGCCTGCTGAATCGTCGTTTCCAACTCGCTGACTGTCATCCCTGTCCATTCTGCCATATCAAAGTCAGAATCCGCAGTTGTTTCCGCGACTGCATGAATCAGCGCCAGCTTCCCTGGTGTAATCCCAAGTGAATCCGCACTGTCTTTTACTTCTTTTGATACGGTCATGGTATCAATCGCGCATACCTGTAATTCTTCCGCAGAAAATGTATCTACGCGTGAAGCAATTGCTTTTGCTTTTGTGTCATTATCCGAACAAACGCTGACAATTACATGATTGTATTCCTGTTCTACAATGTAATTGTCTTTTTCTAACTGTCGGATCGTGACGCCAATCGCAGTTGTAATATTCTGATTTTTCACATCAGACTCTATGGAAGATACAATCTGCTGCCCTTCATCATTGATTCCCGAAACAGAAATGACCTTGTCATACCGATTCAGTGCATATTCAATGGAAGGATTGATATCCAAGCTGACGAAAGAATAAGGACTCACGTAGCTATAGGAACCAATACCTGCGAAAGATAACAGAACTAATGCCAGCGAAGCACAGACCGAAAGTTTTCGCACTACGCGGTTTGCTGACGGTTTCTGCTGCAAAATAAGTTCCTGTCCAATACAATAACCCCTGTTTTTCAGCTTTCGAAACGTCCCATCGTCACACAATGCCACCGCAGCTCCATTACTGCATTCTACTATGACGGCTTTCAAAGTAGATGGCTCCTTTCTTTCATAATAACTGTGACAGAAATACAAACTCGGTATTATTCGCTGGGTTGGTTGGATGCCGCTAAATATGCTTTAAATATTCAGCAAGCTTCGGATAATCACCGGAAAGTATTTCTGCTGCGGTTATTATGTATTTACGATGTCTTTCCAGTATTTTTCGGGGTACTTTGGCATTTTCTGAAATAATTTTAATCGGTAGCTGTTTTGTCGTTTTCATATTCGCAATCAACAGCGGATGTTCTTTTAGATAACGGATTGCATGCGCACAAGAGTCTTTTGTCTTGCCCGCTTTCGGAGAACAATCCGTAAGCTCCATAAATGTAATTCCATATACATCCAAATGCTCGGAAATCGCTACAATCTCATCCAGCAGCGGATTATCATCGGATACGGACGCCTGTTTCATCACATTAATCTGATAGCCCATATTTTCCGCGTCTTCATCTACTTCCCCCTCAAACAAATACGGCTCTGTCTGCATCTCGGAAGAAAAACGTGCCTGCGAACGAAAATAATCCGTCAAACGATGTTCAATTAAAAGCTTCGCATATGACGGAAACGCTCCTTTTGATTCATTGTACGTATCAATCGCGTTGGAAAAAGCAATCAGCGCAATGGACCATTCATCATCACTTTTGCTGATATAATGTTTTGAAAACTTGCTTGCACAGTTTAATATAAAATTTTCATTTTTATGAATAAAAGCATCGCGTTTGCATTCATCCCTGGATGCCGCAAGCGCCTCTTTTCCCATATTAAAAAGCATACGTTCTCCTTGGTATTTCTATTGGAATGCTTACCCTAAATAATAGAAACTATGTTACAGTATACCACGAATCTGGTATTTTATCAGCATTATTTTAAATTTCTTGCTCGGAAATTAATAGAAATCGCAGCCGTTCAGACAGGGCGTTATATTTTGGCTTGCCGGACGCTGGGAGAGGCGGTTTGCCCGGGTAACACCCGATCTAAACGGTTACTGGAAATCGCGGTATTTCCTCCGGCATTTCCCATTCCAGCGCTTTCGCACGGTACTCCTGCTCCATGCGCTGATATTCTTCCCGCATAGCCGGATTGTCCTGCGTCAGGCAGTCGTAACACTCTGCAAGCTGTAAAAGCGGAAAATCACCGCTTTTATGTACATCCAAAATACTCTCTGTCTCCTGTGCCGCACAAAGAAACCAGCGTGCCGCCTCTTCGTAATCTTTCATTTGTTTGAAATAGATGCCAAGCTCACAGCAGATTTCCGCGCACGGATAATAGGCCATGGAACGAAGCGCATATTTAAAAAATGCGGGCAGGCTGCCTTGGACCCGCATACAGCGGCACATTACACATACCGCTTCTTTCAGCCGCACGGTTGGTTCCCGTACTTCCCGCAGCGTCTGCGCAAACACTGGCTCCGCCTTGACAAAATCCTGATCAGAACCGGAAATAAACAGTTCTCTTGCATACATCGTATGCAGTTTATCCGAAAGCGGCTGTCCGTTTTGAAACATTCGCAAAAACAGCGCAAAATCCCGCCCGCTGTGCTGTGACTGCGGCAGGTGCAGGATTTCTACATCACTGTCAAATACAAGCGGCTGTAACTGTACCGTTTCGTGGACCGGGTCTACCCAGCGGAACTGGCGCAGCCTGCGGTAAAGCTTTGGCCGGTATTCGTTGCGGATATTCATCACGGTATTGTATTCATCCGGTGTAATATATTTCATCTGTACAATATCAATTTCCGGTACCATGGAATATTTTAAAAACGCAAAGCGCCTGTGGTTTTCCGCATCTAATACCTCATCCGCATCCGCCGTATAAATATAATCCCCCGTAGCTTTGGAAAAAGCAAAATTACGTGCCGCGCTGAAATCATCGACCCATACAAAATCATATATTTGATCCGTATAACGGGCGGCAATTTCCTTGGTCCGGTCCGTGGATCCGGTATCTACGATAATGATTTCATCCATTAAGTCCGCGATGGACGCAAGGCAGCGGTCCAATACGGATTCTTCATCTTTTACGATCATGCACAAACTGATAGTTGCCATGAAATATCCCCCTCACAATTTGCCGTTTTTTCTCTACTATATAAACGGCGTAAAATTTCAGCACAATAGCATTTGTTTCTGGCCCGCCGTTTATCGGGTTTATTGTGCAGTATTCAATCACCGAATATATATATAAAAAAGACGTGAAAAAGCCATGAAAAGTTTCACTGATTATTTTATTTCCCCTGAGCCTATCATTTATGTTATGATATCTGTATGCAGTTGTCAACTAAAACCAACAGAAACCGAAACAAGAAAGGGAACAACATGTGTGCTGTCATAACATTAAAAAAAGGCGCAGGCCGTACGGTCAAAGCGGGCGGGCTTTGGATCTATGACAATGAGATCGCTTCCGTTACCGGAAGCTTTGTAAACGGCGGCCTCGTATCCGTACAGGATTTTGACGGATATCCGCTTGGAAAAGGGTTTATCAATGAACAGTCTAAAATACGGATCCGTATGATGACAAGAGATGCCAAGCAGGCGATTGACGATGCTTTTTTGCGCAAGCGGGTGCAGAATGCGTGGGATTACCGCAAAAAAACGGTAGATACGCAAAGCTGCCGGATTATCTTTGGGGAAGCGGACTTTCTGCCCGGAATCGTAATCGATAAGTTCTCGGATGTACTGGTCGTCGAATCCCTGGCGCTTGGGATTGACCGTATGAAAGAAAGGATTGTACAATTGCTGAAACAGGTACTCGCCCAGGACGGCATCCAAATCCGCGGCGTATATGAGCGAAGCGACGCTAAAGTACGGGAACAGGAGGGCATGGAACGCCGGAAAGGGTTTTTGGGCGCGGCATTTGACACCAATGTTTTGATACTGGAAAACGGTGTCAAATATATGGTGGATGTTCAAAACGGACAGAAAACCGGCTTCTTCCTTGATCAGAAATATAACCGTCTGGCGGTCCGAAAACTATGCCGCCATGCGGACGTTCTGGACTGTTTTACCCACACCGGCTCTTTTGCGCTGAATGCCGCACTGGCTGGGGCCGCACAAGTCCTGGGCGTGGATGCGTCGGAAACAGGAATCGCACAGGCCCGCATCAACGCCGAGTTAAACGGGTGTAAAGACCGCGTACAGTTTCTCTGCCGGGATGTCTTCGCACTGCTGCCGGAACTGGAACAGGCGCACAGACAGTTTGACGTCGTCATCTTAGACCCTCCCGCATTTACCAAATCCAGAAACTCTGTGAAAAACGCGGTCAAAGGCTACCGCGAAATCAACCTGCGCGGCATGAAACTCGTAAAAAACGGGGGATTTCTGGCTACCTGCTCCTGTTCGCACTTTATGACCAGCGAACTGTTTGCCAAAACATTACAGCAGGCGGCAAACCAGGCCCACAAACGGCTGCGGCAGGTGGAATTTCGCACACAGGCGCCAGACCATCCGATTCTGTGGGCATCTGATTCGTCTTATTATCTAAAATTTTATATTTTCCAGGTGTGTGAGGAACCGTAGTCCTATTTATTTGGAACCAGTTTTTCCTTACCGCCCATATAAGGACGCAAAACCTCCGGTATATTGACGCTGCCGTCCGCGTTCAAATTGTTTTCCAAAAAAGCAATCAGCATCCGCGGCGGCGCGGCAACGGTATTATTCAGCGTATGCGCAAAATATTTATTTTTATCCTTTCCTTTGACACGGATTTTCAAGCGCCTGGCCTGTGCGTCTCCAAGGTTGGAACAGCTTCCGACTTCAAAATATTTTTTCTGCCGCGGAGACCATGCTTCGACATCACAGGATTTTACTTTCAAGTCTGCCAGATCGCCCGAACAGCATTCCAATGTGCGGACCGGAATATCCAGGCTGCGGAACAAATCCACGGTATTCTGCCATAACTGATCGTACCATTTCATAGATTCTTCCGGTTTGCATACAACAATCATTTCCTGTTTTTCAAACTGGTGGATCCGGTACACGCCGCGTTCCTCAATGCCGTGCGCGCCCTTTTCCTTGCGGAAGCACGGGGAATAGCTGGTCAGCGTATACGGCAGCTTGTCTTCCTCTTGGATCGTATCGATAAATTTGCCGATCATGGAATGCTCGGACGTTCCGATCAGATACAGGTCTTCCCCTTCGATCTTATACATCATCGCATCCATTTCTTCAAAACTCATAACGCCGGTTACAACGCTACTGCGGATCATAAACGGCGGCACGCAATACGTAAAGCCGCGGTCGATCATAAAATCCCTTGCATAAGAAATGACAGCCGAATGCAGCCTGGCTATATCGCCCATCAGGTAATAAAAGCCGTTGCCCGCTACTTTTCCGGCCGCGTCCAAATCAATCCCGTCAAACCGTTCCATAATTTCCGTGTGGTACGGCACGCTAAATTCCGGTACTACAGGCTCCCCATATTTTTGGATTTCTACATTGCAGGAATCATCCGGCCCGATCGGAACGGACGGATCGATAATATTCGGAATCACCATCATATGTTTCCATACTTTTTCCTGCAGTTCTTTTTCCTGCGCTTCAAGCTGCGCAAGCCGCTTCGCATCCTGGGCTACCTGTGCTTTCACCGCCTCCGCTTCCTCTTTTTTCCCCTGTTTCATCAGGGCGCCGATCTGTTTGGAAAGCTGGTTGCGGCTGGCCCGCAGCGCGTCTGCTTCCTGCTGTGCTTTGCGTGCTTTCTCGTCCAGATCGATCACTTCATCGACAAGCGGAAGCTTTTTTTCCTGAAATTTGTTTTTTATATTCTGTTTGACAAGATCAGGGTTTTCCCTGACAAATTTGATATCAAGCATTTGTATCCCTCCAAAATCACTGCTGCACATGTTTTCCTGAAATAGTGAAATGCCCGGCTGCTTTTCCCGCTGTGCCGCAGCCGGGCAGATTCGGCCGGGCCTTTTATTTTAATGGATATTTAGCCGTTAATGTCTGTGTAATTGCAAGTGCTTTTTCCGCGCCAGGTTCGCCCTCCTTGATCATAATCGCGATTGCCTCCGCAATCTGATCCATATCTTCCGTACGCATTCCCCTGGACGTCACGGCAGGCGTGCCAAGGCGGATCCCGCTTGTTACGGTCGGTTTTTGCGGATCATTCGGTATCGTATTCTTATTTGCCGTAATATGCGCAAGGTCCAGCCGCGCTTCCGCTTCTTTGCCTGTCAGCCCATGGCTGGTCAAATCCACCAGCATCAAATGATTGTCCGTGCCGCCGGATACAATCTGGATGCCGCGGTTTAAAAGCCCGGCGCACAATGCCTGTGCATTGTCCACAATATTCTGCTGGTATACCTTAAACGACGGATCCAGCGCTTCCTTAAAGCACACAGCTTTCGCGGCAATCACATGCATCAGCGGGCCGCCCTGGATACCCGGAAATACGGATTTATTGAATTTGAATTTTTTTGCAAGCTCCGCGTCTTTGCACAAAATCATACCGCCCCTCGGGCCGCGCAGCGTTTTGTGCGTCGTCGTCGTCACAACATCCGCATACGGAATCGGCGAAGGATGCAGGCCGGCGGCTACAAGTCCCGCAATATGCGCAATGTCTACCATCAGATATGCGCCGGCAGCGTCCGCTGCTTCGCGGAACTTTTTAAAATCAAGCGTCCTTGCATAGGCAGACGCGCCTGCGATAATCATTTTCGGCCTGCATTCTTTCGCGGTTTCGATTAATTTGTCGTAATCGATAAATCCCTCGTCATTCACGCCATAGGGAACAATGTGAAAGTAAGCGCCGGAAAAGTTCACCGGGCTTCCATGCGTCAAATGTCCGCCATGGTCTAAATTCATACCCATAACTGTATCGCCTGGCTTTAACAGTGCAAACTGTACGGCCATATTCGCCTGCGCGCCGGAATGCGGCTGTACGTTCGCATATTCGCAGTCAAACAATTTTTTCGCGCGTTCCCTGGCTAATTCCTCTACCACATCTACGCACTCGCATCCGCCATAATACCGGTGTCCCGGATAACCTTCCGCGTATTTATTGGTCATGACGCTGCCCATAGCGGACATCACCGCCGGGCTTACCCAGTTTTCCGATGCGATCAATTCAATATGGCTGTTCTGCCTGTCCAATTCCGCTGTAATCGCGTCTGCCACTTCCGGATCGACAGCCTGGATATCTTCTAACGTATACATAAAATAAGCTCCTCTCGTATTGCTCAAGTTGTTTCTTTTTGTCTGCAACCTGTGTATTTATTTGGTATCAGGCATAATTATATATGCCCCGCAGTATAATTTCAAGCATAACCTACGGATTTATACCGGAAAAAGACAGGCAGAACCCAATTGCTTTCTGCCTGTCCGCTTTCTATGCTGTTATGCTGTTTTTTTCACCTTTTTCTTTGTACCTTTTGTATTTTGGGCCTTGGAAGAACGCTGGCGGATTTTCATCTCAAACCATAGCTCTGTGGCGGTACAAATAGAAGAATACGTACCGCTTACAATCCCAACCATCAGCGGCAGCGAAAACTCACGGATCGAAGCCACGCCCAAAATATACAGCAATAATACCATCACAAACGTGGTAATCGAAGTATTAATCGATCTGGACAAAGTCTGCGTAATACTCCTGTCCGCGATTTCCTTTAGCTCGTCCTGTGTTACTTTCGCCCTGGATTTCATATTTTCACGGATCCGGTCAAACGTAACGATCGTATCGTTAATCGAGTACCCCAGGATCGTGAGCATAACCGCAATAAAGGTCGAGCCTACCGAAATACGTACAAGCGCATAGCACGTAATCACGACTAAAATATCATGCACCAGCGCAATGATCGCACTGGAGGCAAACCGGAAATCACTGAAACGGAACCAGATATAGATTAACATGAGTACAACGGCAATGACCACAGCCCAAACCGCGTCGGACGTCATTTCCTTACTGATCGTTTCACTGACGTTTTGGTAAGAGATCGCATCCTGTTTTACGGAATAGTTTTCTGTAAAAATCTGCGCGAATTTTTTCCGTTCTTCCAGTTCCAAATTGCGCGTTTTAAATATAACCTGCGTAGTATCCGCAATTTTTTGTACCTGTACCTCCGCGGTTCCGAGCGCATCACGGATCAGCGGAACGATTTCCGAATCTATTTCCGCCAGTTCATAATTCTTGCCAAGGTCTACGGTTGTGGAAGTTCCGCCTACAAATTCCAGACTGTAGTTAAACGCACCCTTGCCGCGCGCGGAATTAACGCCTTCCCCGATAAATCCCGCCGCGATAATGGCAATGGATACGGCAAAGAATACATACCGTTTGGAAATAAAATGAATCGTTTTATGCTCTTTTGCCGCGCCGTAGTATTTGACATCTTTAAATCCGATCGCATGGATTGCATACATCGAATAGCGGGTCACAACCAGCGCGGTAAACATGGACAAAAGAATACCGATCGCGAGTGTGTACGCAAACCCTTTCACCGTACCGGATCCTTTCATCGCAAGCACGGCCGCCGCAATTAACGTCGTCACATTCCCGTCGATAATCGCCGACAATGCTTTTTGATAACCAGTCTTAATCGCGGCCCCGGTTGATTTGCCCTGCATCAGTTCTTCTTTGATCCTGGCGTTAATGACCACATTTGCATCCACGGCCATACCGATTCCGAGGATTATACCCGCGATCCCAGGCAATGTCAGCGTAATTTCAAATAAATAGATAACCGCGACAACGCCCGTCGCATACACAAGCAGGCCAAGCGTAGTCGCAATACCCGCGATCCAGTAAAAAGCGATCAAAAATACAATAATAAGCGCCAAGCCGATTGCCGCCGCCAGCAATGCGCTGGAAATCGCCTCTTCGCCCAAGGAAGCGCCCACAACCTGGGACGATAATTCCTGCAGTTCCAGCGATAAAGAACCAATCCGGATCTGTGACGCCAAAATCTCTGCTTCCTGATAGGATTCCTGCCCCTGGATTACCGCTTTGCCGCCTGTAATCTTGGAATTGACTTGCGGGCTGCTGATTACTTCCCCATCGTATACGATCGGAACGACTTTTCCGATATTATTTCCTGTTAACTCTTCAAACGTAACCGCCGCTTCATCCGTAAACGTAAGCTCTACTACCGGCCTTTGCGTGCCGTTGTCATTTTCATAAGACGGCTGCGCGTCTACTATATCATCCCCGGTCAGTACGACATTCCCTTCCGGATCCTGAAATTCGAGGGAACCCGGCGTACCCAGTTCTTCCAATATTTCATTCGCGTCGGTTACGCCCGGAATAGCGACGTTGATCCGGTCGCTCCCTTCTTTGGATACGGTTGCTTCGGTACTGTAATCCTCCACACGACGCTGCAGCTTGTACACCGTATCGCTGATTTCCTCAGCCGTCGCATCTTTCTCCATAATTTCATACGTGATGCTGACACCGCCTGCCAGATCCAGGCCCAATATGATATTCTGGTTCTCGCCGCGCCCTGTCGGCGACAGGATAATGGAAGCAAAATACCCAAGGCCAAGTATGCATGCCAGGATGATGCAAACAATCGCTATGCCCTTTCCTTTTTTCATTGTTCT
Source organism: uncultured Eubacterium sp. (assembly GCA_910586045.1). GTDB lineage: Bacteria > Bacillota > Clostridia > Lachnospirales > Lachnospiraceae > Eubacterium_J. The sequence continues at coordinate 54,826 of CAJUIH010000003.1, read as the reverse complement.
GCCCCTTTCTGTTAGTTTTGGATTCCTATTTATTCCGATTCCGCGGCTTTTATCATAATCGCGCACTCTACGCGCTTCTTTTGCAGCGCGCAGCCGATATCGTACGCCTCCCGTATCGATCCATGGAAATGATAGGCGTTTGCCGCGCACCCGCCGCTGCAGTAAAATCTGGCAAAGCATTCCCTGCATTTTTCTTTTTCATACACATTGCAGCTTTTAAACTGCTCACGGAGCGCTGTATTTTTGACACCGTCCCAGACATTCCCCATCAAAAACGCTTCATTCCCGACAAACTGATGGCACGGATATAAGTCCCCCCACGGGGTAACCGCGAGGTATTCCGTTCCCGAACCACAGCCGGACAAGCGTTTTGCCACACAAGGGCCGCCCTCCAGGTCAATCATAAAATGGAAAAACTGAAATCCGTTTCCCTCTTTTCTGCGCCGGATGATTTCCTTTGCCAAAAAATCGTATTCCTCAAATAACCGCGGCAGGTCTTCCTCCCTGATCGCATAATCTTCCTGCGGCGGCGCAACGACCGGTTCTACAGAAATCTGACGAAAGCCAAGATCCGCCAAATACAGCACATCTTTGGAAAAATCCAGATTATGGTGTGTAAATGTCCCCCTGGCATAGTATCGTTCCTGCTGCCTGCTGTCCGCAAACTTCTGAAATTTCGGCATGATCAGATCGAAACTGCCTGTCCCGTTCGGAAACGGGCGCATTCTGTCGTTTACTTCTTTTCTCCCGTCGATGCTTAGCACGACATTTGACATTTCCTTGTTTGCAAATTCCATGATTTCATCATTTAACAGCACGCCGTTGGTCGTAAGCGTAAAACGGAAATTTTTATCATGCAGTTTTTCCTGCTCCCGTCCATAAGCAACCAGCTCTTTTACAACCGCAAAATTCAGTGTCGGTTCCCCGCCGAAAAAATCCACTTCCAAATTCCTGCGGCTGCCGGAATGCGCAATCAAAAAATCAAGCGCGGCCTTTCCTGTTTCCAAACTCATCAGCGCGCGATGCCCCTGGTATTCGCCTTCGCCCGCAAAACAATAGCGGCAGGCCAGGTTACAGTCATGCGCGATATGCAGGCAAAGCGCTTTGACAACGGTACCGCGGTTTTTAAATTCCCGGATATACGCCTCATATCCGCACCCCTCAAACGCGTCCGGCGTAAACAACTGCCCGGTTTCTTTTAACTGCGTAATTTCCGCCGCCGCATCCCGGATGTCCGGTTCCGGAAACTTGTCTTTTAACCGCATGACAATCTCATCAACCGGGCAGTTCTCATAAAGAGGCAGTACTTCATACACCACCTCATCTACCACATGGACAGCTCCGCTGTTTACATCCAATACTATATTATAGCCGTTATTTTTATATTGATGAACCAACTATAATCCTCCTTAAATATTCCTGTGTACAAAAACGCACAAATGACCGCACGCTTCGCGAACGGTCCTTTTATGCGTGCATGGTTCCCATGCTTTTATTGTTTTTTCATATAATGCGATATACCCTGATCAGCAATTATTTGCTGCGTTCACAGGTCTGATTTCCAACGGTACACGATGTCTTGCACGCTGACTGGCAGGATGTCTGACATTCGCCGCAGCCGCCTTTTTTTACGGTATTCTGCAATCTTTTGGTATTTAATGTTTTAATGTGTTTCATCTGCTGATCTCCTTATTTTGAAAAATTATTGCCGTTTATAATAATACAGTATCTCAAACATGCTATAGTATAGCACATCTTTTTCTATAAAGAAAGTATTTTTTAAAATTTTCGCTGGCCGGGCGTTATCTTTTGCAACAGTCAGATAAGGCGTTACATATTGGCTGCGGGGACGCTGGATGAGGGACGCAGGCCTGGCTTGTGGCTCCGGCTCCAGAATGCTAAGAATCCCTAAGTATTCTGCATTTACGGATCGGCCTGCCCCGGTCGCGGCGCCTAATTCGCCCTGGCTGACGCCAGCAGCTAAAGGCGCCGCTTGGCTTCGCCCCTTAGGGGATCAGGCAGAATACTAAGGGCTTCTAACCATTCTTCCAACGTCGCCGCAAGCCAGGCCTGCGTCCCTCATCCGGCTGGTTATCTCTAGCTCTACATCACATACACTACATAGAAATGCGAAACAGCAGATGAATGGCAGACAAGATTTCACGAATCCGTTTTGTGTATTACGATTACGTATCGGATACCGGTTGTAAAGCCTGCGAATATTAGCTGGGAGAGGCGGTTTGCCCGGCTTTCCGGCGGCTTTGGAAGAATGGTTAGAAGCCCTTAGCATTCTGCTCGGTACCCTAAGGGGCGAAGCCAAGCGGCGCCTTTAGCTGCTGGCGTTAGCCAGGGCGAACTAGGCGCCGCGACCGGGGCAGGCCGATCTGTAAATTGCAGAATGCTTAGGGATTCTTGCCATTCTGGAGGGCCGCCGGAAAGCCGGGCAAACCGCCTCTTGCAGCGTCCGGAAAGCCAAAAAGTAACGCCTTATCTGATCTGTTACGATCTTTTGGCTCGCTCATTCAGCTTAGCATACCCCCAGCCATACCGGAAAGGACACACAATACAGCCGTTGTCAGCATATGTACCAGTTGCCCGTCCAGGCCGCGGTTTACAGCCAGATTCCCGAGAAACAGCACGAGAAAGTAAAAGGCCCCGACACAAATCCCCCATAAGTATTTCTTTTTTTTCTTTTTTTTGCCAATCAAAAAACCGCCGGCAAAACAGGAAATAATATAGGTAGCAATAATGCCGATACTAACCGCCGCATCCGACATTTCAACGCGGCCAAGCAGCGCCGCCAGCACCACAAGCAAAAGGCCCGTGATCAGGTACATGGCAACCAGGTCTACCAAGACGGGCATTGCACTGTTTTTTTCTGTCTCCTTTTTGTCCATATCCACGTTTCTCCTTGTCATATGATATTGGGTCGTTTTGTCCTGTTTTATCGTATGAGCAAAGACTGCCGGTTATGACTGTTTCTATCATCTTTGTGTTTTTCCCTATGGCCGTTCCACATTCCGCTTAAACCCAATATAGGTAACCGCAAAATAAACCACACAGATTCCAAAAAACATTGCTGCCCCCATCAAAAAGTAAACCGCAGACGAAATAGGAATGCCCGTATAAAAGTTAAACCGGTTTCCAGCATAGACGGTAACCAGACCGCTGATGAACAGCGCCATAACTGCCGGACACATATAATAGCCCATAAGCTGTTTGAAAATGATCCGTTCGATCTCTTTTCTGCCGTACCCAATCTGCGACAGCACACGGTAACGGAACCTGTATTTTACCGAATCGCTGAGCTGCTGTACGGATAGTACCGTCATGGCGACACACAAAAACACCAGCCCTACATAAAACAATGGAAATATGACGGCAGACAGCATATATTTGATCTCCGGAATCAGGTTATCCCTTACCAGATTTTTCGCCACATATACGACAATGGAATCCGAGCCGGAGCAGGAATTTCCGCGCTTCTTGCCATCCTTTGTGTCTGACGCGGCCTCCGTCATAACATGCCCCTGAAAATCCCGCTGCATATCTTTTTCCAAGTCATCCAGCCTGCCCTGTAGAGATTTGGGCGCTTCTCCTTGCAGGTCCGCCACCATTTCCGCATAATAGGGGCGCATACTTTCCAAAACAGCGTCCGGCACGATCAGGATATAATCCCCGCCATTATGTCCGTCCTGTGAAAAACCCTCTGTATAATATCCGGAAAATGACAGACAACCGCCCGCCCAATGTACCTCTATTTGATCTGAAAAATCCCCCGTTTGGCTGTATACCCGCTCTTTTATATGCATCGCGTATGCATCTTCTTTTAGACTCACTTGCGGCAAGTGCAGCATTTTTCGAAGATAATTATAATCAGAAAGCCCCATATACGTATCATAATCACAATAGATCATCTCGTCATTGCGGTTAATTTTATCCCAGTCCGGCGTTTGGTCCGCTTTCTGGTAATCCTGGCCAAATTCTTTTAAGTGGGTATATAGATATGCATTTACCTGGTTCGTTCCATTCTCATAAATCCGGTAGGTATAAATCTTACGCACCTGTGTTTCTTCTTTTAATAGGGCAATTTGCTGCTGAAAATCCTCGTCTGCATCGCTGCTGAAAATCTGTACATCAAATGGAAACTTGTTCCTTAACGCCTGGTTCTGGAAATAATGGAACATAAACGCCACAGCGCTTCCCATAAGCGCCAGCGTAAATAACGAAGTCAGCGTCCCCATGGAAAAACTCATGGTCTTTATTTTAGAAGAAAACTGCCGCAGCAAAAATAAGTTGTCCCCTTGATAAACCGCGTTCCCTTTCTTTCTGATATAATAGGAAATCCATGCGGCAATGCCTGTATAAAACAAGTAGATACTTAAAACCAGTCCGATTAAAAACGCTGCCAGTATTCCCGCGTCCCAGTTTTTATAGCAAAATAAAAACAATCCAAATAACAGCAAAATCAAAACCGAAAACGGAAGTAGCAGCCGTTTCTCTTTCTCATGCTTTTCGCTGATCTCTTCATTCCGTCTCTGGTTTTCCATCAAGTCGCGGATATTCATTTTTTTAAATCTGCTCCTGCACCGAAACAGCGCCAGTAAATAACATCCGCCGTAACAAGCCGCCGTCATCCGGATACAATTTGGATTGAACTCCAAATGCATATGGTAATCCATCTGCACCATACTGTAAAAAACAGCCAGTAAAATCTGCTGCAGTAAACATCCAAGACCCATGCCCACGAGAAACGCACCGGTGCCAAGCAGTATATTCTCGCGGATATACAGTCTGGAGATCTGCTTTTTCTTCATCCCTATCAACAGATAAATGCCAAATTCCCTGCTTCGCTTTTCCAGGATAAACCGTATCATATAATGTATGAGCCACGCCACAATCAGGACGATAAAAAACGTAGCAAGCAGTATCATAATCTCCATAATCGCAGCTATTTGAAACATCTCCTGTACATCTTTTGAATATAAAAGCGTATGAAAGGAAAACATCAGAGCAGTAACTATAGACATAGTCATAAAATACACCAGATAATCCCTAGCCGACTGTTTTACATTCTGGAACGCCAGTTTATTCATCATGAGAAAGTTCACCTCCTGTCAGCGAAAGAACATCCAGGATTTCATTGAGAAAATCCCGTCTCCTCTTCTCTCCCCGGATCAGTTCATGAAAGATCTTCCCATCCTTTAAAAAAAGAATCCGCCGGCAATAACTTGCGGAAAACGCGTCATGCGTTACCATAAAAATAGTGGTCCCCATTTTGCCGTTTAGGTCTGTGAAAATATGCAGAAGCGTCTGCGCGGACAATGAATCCAGGGCACCGGTCGGTTCATCCGCAAGCAAAAGCGCCGGATTATTTGACAGCGCCCTCGCACAGGCACACCGCTGCTTCTGCCCTCCCGACACCTGGTAAGGATACTGGCCTTTGATGTCCGCGATCCCAAGCAGGCGCAGAAGTTCGCTGCATCGTCTTTGCACCTGCGCTTTTCCCTGCCTGTGAAGCGCCATGGCAAGCATGATATTTTCTTCCAGCGTCAGCGTATCCAAAAGATTATATTCCTGAAATACAAATCCAAGATTTTCTTTGCGGAAATCGGAAAGCTGATCCTCGGATAATTCTGTAATATCTGTATCCCCATAATAAATATGCCCCGCTGTCACACGGTCGATCGTAGACAGCAAATTCAAAAGGGTCGTTTTTCCTGAACCAGACGCCCCCATTACGCCGATAAATTCCCCCTTTTCCACTGTAAAGCTGACCCTGTCGACTGCTTTCGTCACATGATTCCCATTTCCATAATATTTCTCCACATCACATACACGGATTGTATCCTGCATATCCCGTAGCTCCTTTCTTAGGAAATTCCCTTTCCACTGCAACTATGCCTACTATAACAGGAAATGCATGTGTCTGGTATCCGATTCCCTTTCCGAAACCTTACAGTTTTGAAAGATAGGAACCATTGCTTTTAGCTCCTGTAATCTGCCAGATAGGAACTGACCGGAAATTCCAGAATCATCTCTGTACCTTCTCTTTCTTTCGAAACCGCACAGATCCTGATTCCCAATTTATCACACAGTTTCCGGCATAAATACAGCCCCATGCCGGTCGACCGGTCCGTTTCCCGCCCATTTGTCCCGGTAAATCCCTTTTCAAAAATTCGCGGCAGCTCCTCTCTCCGGATCCCTGCTCCGTTGTCCTTTACGCTTAAAACCACACCCTGCCCGCGCCGTTGTGTATGGATCCAAATGTGCGCATTATCTTTTCTTCTGTACTTTGTACTGTTTTGTACCAGTTGGTTCAAAATAAAACCAATCCATTTTCCATCGGTAAATACCGGATCCGGACAATCTACTTCCACCTGTATCTGACACTGGATCAAAAGATATTTATTTTGCATAATCACTTTTTCGGCCGTTTCCTGAAGATTTGTCTCTGCAATCCTATAATCCTTGTAAACGGCATCAGAACGCGCAAAATACAGCACCATGTCTACATAATCTTCCACTTTTCTGTTTTCCACCAGAAGATGCCTGCCGCCCGCGTCTTTGTTGTTTTCACAATGAAGCGCAATAGCCGTAATCGGCGCTTTGATTTCATGCACCCAGCTTTCGATATATTCCCGGTATTCTTTCTGCTCCTGTTCGATCCGGCGGATCCGCTCGATAACCGATTTATTTGACTTTTGGATCAGTGTGCGGTACAGCCTGTCCTCTAAGCAAAACGACTGCGGCATCAGCTCCCCCAGCAGATACCGCTGGTCCAGATTTTCCAGCAGATGCTCTATTTTTTGAAAATAATAACGGCGTGAACAAAACTGTACAGCCAGCCACGCGGCTAAAATACTTGCCCAGCAAACGAGTATGACGGCGCGAAGATCCCGCGGATATCCGGTCAGCCCTAAAAATATGGCAAGAATGGACATACATAGGATATGCAAAAGCAAAAGTAAGGCTTTATCTTTCAAATATGCTGCCGCATTCATATTCGGTATCCCATCCCTCTCTTTGTCTGGATAAAATGATGGATTCCAATTTGCTCTAATTTCGCGCGCAGGCGCGCTACGTTTACACTGAGCGCATTATCGTCAATAAACGCCTGCTGATCCCACAGATATTCCACCAAATCGATTCGTGGCACAATTTCGTCTTTATGCTGAAAAAGGCAATGCAGGATTTTCAATTCATTCTTAGACAATTCCGCGCATTTTCCCTGATACATGACACATGCGCGGGCGGTATCCAGTTCCACGCCTCTATGGATTTCCCTTTTGACTCCCGGATCTGCTCTTTGGGTCCGTTTTAAAACAGCGGCTATGCGCGCCAATAATACCGGTGCATGGAAAGGCTTTGCAATATAATCATCGCCTCCTTTTAGCATCCCGTTTAATTCATCCATAGAATCTGTTCTGCCCGTTACAAAAATAATCGGCACATCCGATTTGCCGCGTACACTCTGACACACATCAAATCCGGACTGTCCAGGCAGATTTACGTCCAGCAAAACCAAATCCGGCTGCATTTCCAAAATATCTTGTGTGATATTCTCAAACGCAGCCAGTACTGCCGTCTGATACAATGCATTCTCCAAAAGCTGCTTTAGCTCCTGCCGAACCGCAGCATCGTCCTCTATAATGAGAATCTTCATCCAGTCACCGCCTTTTTCCTTATATTTCGTATTCTGTACAAGTATCCGTGAATAGTTATGCCTTTCCAGAAGAAAGCAATTTATAATAATGCAGCATGTCTCCTTTTTGCTCTTCTGTTTCGCACAAAACAAACCCCAGTTTTTCCGCGACTCGGACAGACGGCGCATTGGCCCGATGGACCATGCAGTGCATCTCTTCCATTTCCAGTTCCTGTGCCGCGTATTCGAGCACCGCGGTACCTACCTCCTGCGCATAGCCCTGGTTCTGGCAGTCCCGCGCAATGACGTAGCCCAGTTCCGCCTGCATGCCGCCGTCTTTCGTATCCCGCTGCTCAATCCCCGCCCGGCCGATCAGCCTGCCCGTATTCCGGTCACAGACGACCCACATACCATAGCCATAATAGTAGTACATCCATTTGATATAGTCCCTGGTATATGCTTCCTCCCTGTCCCGTTCAAACAGCGGTTCGGTATAATCCGTCATGCCTTTTGCGCGGTATAGTTCAAATAACGCGTCCAAGTCATCCAATGTAATTTCCCGCACACAGGTGCGTTTGGTATACAGGATATTCCATGGCAGGCCGTTTTTTCGTTTGTGCACACGATCCAAAAACTGGACGCCGATTTCCTCAAATCCCTGTACGACCAGATCTGCCTCCACACAGCGCCCATCCGTTTCCCGTTCGTAAAAAACGACGGCCATGCCTGGCCGGCCCTGTTTTGGCTGATCCAATATCTGACCTGGCTTGTGCGGTCCATAAACATAAGCAGCCGCCATGGCGTCGTCTGTTACAAGCAGCGCGTCTGTTTCCTTCATTCCGATTTTAGCAAGGCAATTGCGGATCATATCGTATTTCGTCCGGCTGTCCGCCGGCTTTTCCAGGGGCCCTATTTCTGAAAGCAAATCAATTTTGCGTACCTGGTAGCTATCCCATTCCCGTTCTATTTTTGCCGTTTCTCCTGCATCGGCCAGTCTGAGGTCCCAGACCACCGCGCGCAGGGTGAGCTGGGAACGGATGATATTGTGTGCGTCTGGTTCTTGCTGCCTGTACATAAGATACTCCTTTCTTTCCTAATACTATATACAATTTTTGTTCATTTGCAAAGCCTAAATATGCGGTTAACCAATCGCCGAAACTTCATTTGCAAGAACGAAAGTTCGATCAAAAACACTTGCAATCATTCAGATAAATGAATATAATAAGACGGGAGGAGCATCATGGAATATTTGACGACGATTGAAATGTCCCAAATTTGGGGCATTTCTTCAAGGAGAATTGCTGTTTTGTGCGGCCAGGGCAGGATATCCGGAGCCGTAAAAAAAGGAAAGACCTGGCTGATTCCGTGCGGTTCAAAAAAACCGGAAGATGCCCGCAGGAATCATAGAAAACGAGGTGCCGTAAGATGTTAAAGGATAAGACATTGACCTATGTAAGTTTGTTTAGCTGTGCGGGCGTTGGCTGTTATGGATTTAAAAAAGCGGGATTTGCTTGTATCGCGACAAACGAAATCATTGAACGCCGGCTGAATGTACAGCGGTTTAACAGGAAATGTCAGTTCGCATCCGGCTATATCTGCGCGGACATCAAGGCACAGGAAACAAAGGACCGGATCTTTCAGGAAATTAAAAAATGGGAAAAACTCGGAAACGACCGGGTCGACGTCTTGATCGCGACACCGCCGTGCCAGGGGATGTCCGTTGCCAATCATAAAAAAACAGAAAATGAAATAGTAAGAAACAGCTTGGTTGTAGAGTCGGTACAATTGGTCCAGAAAATTAACCCAAGGTTTTTTATATTTGAAAATGTGCCGGCTTTTATGAAAACAGGCTGCACCGCGCCGGACGGAACCGTACAGGCAATCGGACATGTGATTCATGAACAGTTGGGTTCTACATACATTATCGTAAGCAGGATATTAAATTTCAAAAATTATGGTTCCAATTCGTCCAGGACACGTACGGTAGTCATCGGCGTAAGCAAAGAAATGGCGGAGTTCCTATCGCCGATCGAACTATATCCAGCCTATACGAAAGAACGGACACTAAAAGAAGTAATCGGAGGGATGCCCGCATTGGAATGGGGCGAGATCAGCCCGCGTGATTTCTATCATGCGTTTCGGACATATCCGGAAAAAATGCGCTGCTGGATCCATGATCTGAAAGAAGGCGAATGCGCATTTGACAACGAGGAGGAATGGAAACGGCCGCACCGGGTACTGGATGGCGTAATTGTCCCGAATATCCGTAAAAACGGAGATAAATATACCAGACAGTGCTGGAATAAAGTCGCGCCGTGTATTCATACAAGAAATGATCAGCTTGCAAGCCAAAATACAATCCATCCGACGCAGGACCGGGTATTTTCGATCCGGGAGCTGATGCGCATTATGACAATACCGGATGAGTTTCAGTGGGTCGAACAGTCTATTGACGAGCTGAACGCACTGCCGGAAAAACAGCGGAAAGAGCTGCTGAAAAAAGAAGAGATTAAAATCAGGCAGAGCATCGGGGAAGCAGTGCCTCCGGAAGTTTTTTTTCAAATCGCATGCCGGATCCGCGATTTTATGAGGCAGCAACATCTATCCCAGGCTGCGGTAGGCAGGACGATTGAGGAATACGGTTTGGTGGACGCGCAGAAGCTGGCGGCCTTTATGCAGGATAATCCATGCAATCTAGGCGGCGCAACTTTAGCAAGAATCGCGGAACTAACCAATGCGAAACGGGAGAACCATGCCGCTTATTATACGAATAAATTTATCGTAAACGAGATCTTTAAAGAACTGCCGGAATTTGAAAAAGAGGAAATCGCCATCCTGGAGCCTTCCGTCGGCGTTGGTAATTTTTTGCCGTTTATTTTTAAAAAATATGAACAGGTCAAAAAAGTAACGATAGACGTAGCGGATATTGACGAGAAAAATCTGGAGATCCTAAAGCTTTTGCTGCAGCGGCAGGAAATTCCGCCAAATGTCAGCCTAAACTTTATCCATGCGGATACGCTGCTGCACCCGTTTACAAAGAGGTACGACCTGGTCGTCGGCAATCCGCCGTTTACAAAGCTCAGGGCAAAGGAAGCAGCCGCGTATTTAAAGCATAACCAGAACCAGGATACTACGAATACATTTGAATTTTTCCTGGAAAAGGCCATGCGGATCGCGGATTATGTCGTGATGATCACACCGAAAGCGATCCTCAATACACCGGAATTTATGGTTACCAGGCAGCTATTGGCTGCAAAAAAGATCGACTGCATCCAGGATTACGGAGAAAACGGATTTAAAGGGGTATTGGTAGAAACCGTCTGTCTGTTTATTGATACAAACGGAAAACCGGGAAATACAAATGTTATGTCGCTGTCACGGAAAAAATGTATGATCCAAAAGCAGCGGTACATTACGGACCGGGCTTATCCATACTGGATCATTTACCGGGACGCATTTTTTGACCGCATTTCCAAAAGGCTGGAATTTGACAAATTTACGGTATTTCGGGACAGGCAGATTACCAATTCCAATACAACGCAGGAAAAAGGATCAGACTGCCTGCGCGTTATTAAATCACGCAATATCAGTGATGACGGAAAACAACTGATCGACATCCCGGGATACGATTCGTATATCAAAAAATCTACGGCACAATCTCTGCATGCATACCGGTATGTCGGCAACGAACAGGTATACCTGACGCCGAATATGACGTATAAGCCGCGGGTGATGCGCAATATCACTGGAACCGTTGTAAACGGCTCCGTTGCGATATTGATTCCAAAGGAACAGATGGAATTGACACAGGAACAGATGTCCTATTTTTCATCCGATGAATACCGGCAGTTTTACCAGATCGCGCGAAACTACCAGACCCGGTCATTAAACGTAGATGCGGCGAGCGTATTTTTTTATGGGATATTAAAGCAGGACTAAGGAGAAAAACATGAATCATCAGACGATCAAGGCATTTTTGGATGCGCATGACTATGATATCAGAAAAACACATAACGCCCGTTGGATCGACCAAAAGTGTACTATGGATGTCGTATGCCTGGTGTCCGATTGTATTATGGAATATACAACCGAAAAAGACCAGGCGGCATTTACGGTCAAAGACATCTGGTACAATGATTATACGGTAGAAAATGTCCAGCAGATTTTCAGCAAACCGGATCCGGCAAAGAAAGCTTCGAATGAATACGATAAATATTTTGGCCAGCCGATTAAGCTGCTGGACGCGGCGGGAATTATCCATGGCGAAAAGAACGGGCAGCGGTTTGTTTATACGATTGTAGACGCGAAACTGCTCTCATTTATTAGCCTTCGGGAACGCAACAGCGGCCAGTTTTTATGTATGTATATTGAAAAAGTATTAAAAGACAGCGGGATTTATGGCCTGTTTGAAACGTTTTTTAAAAAACAGGACAAAGACAGTTTTAAGCGGCTCAAAGACGGCTATACAGCCTTTACGATTGCCCATACGCCGATTAACGGCGCGACGGAATGCGGTCGTATTTTTACAAAAGTACTCAATCCGCTCGCATGCCATTATAAAAAAAAGGGAACCGAACGGGGACATTTGTCCAGACACCGGATTACGCAGAACGAGATTTTGTATAATCGAAGAAACTGGCGGGATATTTTATCGGACAAGCCTAAGGATATTACGAGAGGCGAACATGCGGACAACTGTCCGAAAACGCCAGAAGATTCGATGACGGCCTACCGCATTCAGCGTGCAAAGAAAAATCTGCGGCGCATCAATGACCGCTACCGAAACGGCAGGACGGAATTGTATGAAGAGCGGCATTGTATGGACCCGGCGACGCAGATGCACCATATTTTTCCGGCCCATGCGTTTCCGTCGATTGCCGATTATATGGAAAACCTGATCGCGCTGACGCCGACACAGCATTTTACTTACGCACATCCTAATAACAATACACAGTATATCAACCGGGATTACCAGTACTTGTGTTTGGTAGCAAAAACGGGGGCTATTCGGGAAAACCTGCTTGGAAACGGGCCGGGTCCGGTGATTTATGATTTTGCATCGCTGCAGGAAGTGCTCAATACCGGGCTTGGGACGCAGGAATTTCTGGATGTGGAGGAGATGGATTTTGAGGGGGTTTTGGATAAAATAGAATCGTATTATACAAAAACTAACGTGATGCGCCGCATGGAGGGGACGCGCTGCGATGACGCCGGATGAGGGACGCAGGCCTGGCTTGCGGCTCCGGCTCCAGAATGGTAAGAATCCCTAAGTATTCTGCATTTACATAACGGCCTGCCTGGTCGCGGCGCCTAATTCGCCCTGGCTAACGCCAGCAGCTAAAGGCGCCGCTTGGCTTCGCCCCTTAGGTAACCGAGCAGAATACTAAGGGCTTCTAACCATTCTTCCAACGTCGTCTCAAACCAGGCCTGCGTCCCTCATCTGGCTGGTTTTCTCTGGCTCTGCGTATCATACACTACATGGAAATGCAAACTAGTGCATGAACGGCTGACAAGATTTCACAAATCCGTTTTATGTAGTACCATTACGTATAGGATACCCGTTGTAAAGCATGCAAAGATTAGGAACTGTCCCGAAATAACTTATTATTAGTCCGCAGGATTTTTCTTCGATAGCGCCGCTTTAAAATCAGGCGCACAGCGGGCTATGTAACTGATTTTTAAGCGGCGCTATCGGAAAAAAGACAAGGAATATGGTAAGTTATTTTGGGGCAGTTGTTTAGCATGGAAAGCCGGGCAAACCGTCTCTCCATGCGTCCGCTTAGCCAAAATGCAACACCTTATCTAAACTGTTACCTGTTACAAACAAAAATCTTCATTTTCTCTTTACTGCGGCTTTACAATCTATTAAAATAGCAGTAAAATTATACAGTAAAAGGAGATACAATTATGTCAGCAAAACCAATTGTTACAATTGAAATGGAAAACGGCGATAAGATGAAAGCAGAACTGTATCCGGAAATCGCACCCAACACAGTGAATAATTTTATCAGCCTGATCCAAAAAGGATTTTATGACGGTGTGATTTTTCACCGTGTCATCAAAAATTTTATGCTTCAGGGCGGCGATCCTGACGGCAACGGCACCGGGGGTCCGGATTACAGTATCCGCGGCGAATTTACGCAAAACGGCTTTGAAAATAACCTGGAACATGATCCTGGCGTGCTTTCTATGGCCCGTACCATGATGCCCGATTCTGCCGGATCCCAGTTTTTTATCATGCATAAAAAATCGCCGCATCTGGACGGTGCGTATGCGGCATTCGGTAAAATCATAGAGGGAATGGATATCGTAAATAAGATTGCGGAAACACCGACAGACTATAATGACCGCCCAATGGAAACACAGCGGATGAAAAAAGTAACGGTAGACACTTTTGGAGTAGACTATCCTGCCCCGGAAACATGCTGACGCAAACGGATTGTACCACCGTCCGGATGCCGTCGGCAGTGATTTGAGTTCGAAACGGTAACAGACGAACGGCATACGCCGCAGACAAGAGGAGGAAAGAATGGCTTACACAAATTTGGAACAATTCAGCTCTATGCATCTGGATGTACTGCGGGAAATCGGAAATATTGGCTCCGGCAACGCCGCAACCGCACTGGCCTCTCTGCTGAATACGGTTGTTGATATCGAAGTTCCGGTGATCAGCCTGATCAGTTACGCTAAGGTTGCTGATTATCTGGGCGGAAAACATACGAAAGCGCTTGGCATGACCGTTGACCTGGAGGGAGATATCCGCGCCTGCATGCTGCAGGTTGTCCATTTGGATTTTGCCGCAAAGCTGATCAATACTTTTTATCCAAAGGAAATTGTGGATCTTTCAAAGATTGATGAAATGGATGTCTCTGTCGTCCGTGAAATGAGCAATATTACGACCGCGGCATACGTAAATTCCATCTCCACAATGACGCAGTTATTTATCAATATTACCCCGCCGGACAGTTATTGCGATACCGTATCAAATCTGGTCACGATTCCAGCCGAAAAATTGTCCAGAAGCTACGACGAACCGGTTCTTTATATTGACGAAAAACTGCATATCGGAGACAGCGAAATGAACAGCGGACTGATCCTCGTGCTGGATTCCCGCTCGATTCAGGTTTTGTTTCAGAAACTGGGTATGCCCTATTTATAATGGGACATGTAAAAAGCAGGCCGGGTAGACAACCCCTGCCTGCTTTTTGTTTTTTTGCCTTTTGCATTCATTCAGCCTAATCATCCATCGATTCTTCATCCGCAACAGCGGCTACGGTACCTGCCACTGATGCTGCTATCGATATTACTACGACAATTACTACCAATAAAATTAAAAGTCCCAGGAATACGATCAATCCCATGTCGTTACCCTCCATTGTATCACTTCGCTGCACAATGCCGCGGTCCGGCAAGCAGATTAAAAATTTGCCCGAAACCACAGCATCTGCATCTAGTGTAACACTTTTAAGGTATTAATACAACCTTTGCGCTTTTATTTAATCCCGCATCAATCATTCCTTCGCGGTATGTGCTTTTCAATGCATTTGTCGGCACATATACTTTTAAGGACGCCAAGGAACGCTTAAATGCATAATTGCTGAAATTGACAAGCACTTTGGATTTAATAACAAATTTTTTCAATTTGGAGCAATTATAAAACGCATAGTGTTCAATTGAACGCATTTTTGTTCCAAGCGTTACTTTCTCGATATATTTATTATTGCGGAACGCATTGGCATTAATGCAGGTCACATCAAATGTCTTCCCTTTGAAAGAAATCGTATTCGGCACCGCCACGGTTTTTACCGTAATGTCTTTTAAGCCCATCACGCGCACACGCATATCTTTCATGCTGGAAATTTTATAATTGATATTTCCGATCGTAAGCGTATCGCCCTTTTTTGGCTGTTCCTCCGTTTCCCCTGGCTGTGTAAGGTCAACCAGCCAAACCGCGTCTACGGTCAGATCCGAACTTACGATTTTATAATTTTCCGTCGACCAGGTCAGGCGGTACCCTTTCCGCTTCCAATTCGGCGCCGCCGCCTCGGTTCCTTCTTCTACGCCGGAGACTACGGACTCGCTGCCGCTGTACGCGTCACGGAATGTAACGTTATATAATTTTTTCCATACGGTGCTTACGGTGCGGTTTGCATTTACAATCGTACTGGAATCAAAATTGTCGGTCCATCGCAGCACGTATCCGGTACGTTCCCATCCGACCGGCGGATCTACCGTCTGTCCGCTCATTACTTTCCTCGTCGTCGTTTCCCTTGTATGGGTATTGTAAAACGTCACCGTACATTCCACGCTTCTTGTAATGTTATTGCTGATCGCATAACGCTCCGCCATACTGTTGCTGATGCAGATAATACACAGCCCGTTGCTGCAGTTGGCAAATACTTCCGTACCTATCGTAGCAACATTTGCAGGGATCGTCACGTTTCCAAGCCCATAGCAATTATAAAAAGCGCGGTCGCCGATGGCGCGCACCGTATCCGGAATCACAATAGACGCCAGGACGCCGCATCCGTAAAAAGCCTGGTTGCGGATCTGCGTGACATTCTGCGGAAATTCCGTAAGCATGCCTACCTGTGTGCCGGCCGGACAAAATGACAGTACGTTGCTGAGGTTATTTTCCCTGTAATAAATAATGCCACCCTGTATAAAATATAATGGGTTGTTGCGGACTTTTACACCTCCGCTTAATCCGTCTAAGGAAGTACAGCCCGCAAACGCCCCGCCTTCGATCCAATTTACCGTCGGACCGATTTCCAGGCTTCTAAGGGACGTACAGTCCATAAACGCTTCATTTTCAACCCGGTTTACGCCGTTGTATCCATTGTTTTTTTCACCAAGCACCAGCCCGGTTAAAGAAGTACAGCCATAAAACGCACGGTACTCAATCTGCTGGGCGGTAAGATATCCGGTCAGCGGCGCCGCGGACGGCGCCCCAGGTTCCGGAAGCGTCTGGATCGAACGCAGGTTCGTGCAGTTGCTAAATGCTTCCTGGCCAATATAGGACATCGTATCCGGCAGCGATAATGTCGTCAGTGTAGTCGCACCGCTGAATACGCCGCGCAAAATCCCGCGTACTTCGATATCCACCGTATCCCCTTCGACACCGGTGATATCCTGTCCCGGATTCGGATATTTGATCGTCCTTGGGATCGTAAGCTGGCCGTCAGACGAAATTGCAGGGGAACGGTAACTCTCCACATTGGCGTAAACGCCAAGCGGAGCCGATGAATCCCCGGTGAATGTGTAAGTCAGCGCGCCGCCGTCCGTCGGCGTATACGTTGATTCCGGAACCGGCATTGCCCATGACGGCCCTGCCTGCAGTAGTACGCATAATATAAATATTCCTAAAAACAGCGCAAAATATTGCCAGATCCGCTGTTTTTCCCTTTCCTTTTCCATCTGTTCCATAGCCTCCCGTCTTTATAAACGCTTGATCGTCGGTTTTTTGACGCCCGCGGTTTTCAGCATTGCCCGGTATCTGGTTTTCTGTGACTCATATGTATAAAAAACCGCTTTCGAATGGATGCCCGCGAATGCCTTGTTATTCATATTAACAATACCTTTGGCCTTAATTCTGATTTTTTTCAGATTTTTACATTTGTAAAAGCACTTTGCGTTGATCGCCGTAATATTTTTATTGATCGTGAGCGTTGTAATAGATTCGTTTCCATTTGCCGCGTTTGCCGATATCATCGTCACTTTGTAACGAACGCCCCCATGGGAAACGGTTTCCGGGATCGTGATGCTTGTTGCGTTCGGATTCGCTATGCCGACCAGTTTCAAGGTAGGATTCTGCGCGCTTGCGGAATATACTTTGTACACGCAATTGCCCTTTGTAATCTCTGTCCCCTTTTTCGCCGGTTTTACGACATTCGGGCCGATCACCTGGCCGGAGGAACTATTGCGCCAAACTGCCCGTACAGTAAAGTTACTGTCTGTTTCCTCAGGGATTTCTTCTTTCCAGGAAAGCGTATAGCCCGCCATCGTCCATGCCGGCGGCTGTGCCTGTGTCCCTTCCGGAACTTTTACCACTTCCGTGCGGCCGTTGTAATTGTCTACAAACGTCACATCAAATAGTTTCCGCCAGACCTCATGCACTCTCGTATCCTGGCGGATATTCGTAAAGCTGCCGCTCCAGCTCATACTGTATCCATCGCGCCCTTCTACTGTCGGCGCTACGGCGTCTCTGCCTTCCGCGACTTCCTGCGAGGAAATGACCGAGGTATAGGTATTGTTTGTATAAAATGCTACCGTATAGGTACGCTCTGTTGTAAAACCGTTATTTCCGGCATAAATGGCTGCCTGCGAACCATGATGGCATAAAATCGTTACATTGGTACCGCTGAATACGCCGCTGCCGATCGAGGTCGTTTTCATCGGAATCGTTGCCTCGCGCAGATTTTCACATTGCGCAAATGCCTGGTCGCCGATCATCGTCACACCCGCCGGAACCTTAAATTCCGTCAGCGATTTGCACCCTTCAAACGCCCGGTTGCCGATGATGGAAAGGGTATCGGGCAGATTTACTTTCCGCAGCGATTCGCAATACTGAAACATCCCGTTGTTTAATGTTTTGATGCCGTCCGGAATCGTAATCTCCGGCAGTGCCGTCGCGCTTCGAAACGCTTCCGCGCCAAGGGACGCAAGGCCCTCGGGCAGACTTACGCTTTTTAATCTCTTACATTCGGAAAACGCGTTATCCCCAACCGTCTTTACCGGCCCCGGAAGCACGATCGTTTCCAAATACTGGGAACCCCAAAAGGCCCCTTCCCCAATTTCCTTTAACGTCGGCGCAACCAGATCCGGTACTTTATATTCGGTCGCCGTATTGCCAAGCGGATATTGTACCAATGTATATTCTCCGGTTCCATTGCCGGCTGTATAATAATACAACGCCCCTTCAATGACTTTGTATCTTGTATTCCCCTCCGATACGGTAATATTGGTTAACGCCACGCAATCCGACAGTGCGTGTTTGCCGATCGAAGTAGCCGTCGACGGAATTGTGATTGTCGTCAGGTCGTGGCAGGCAAAAAATGCCCGGTCGCCGATAGAACGGATTCCAAATGTCCTGCCGCTGCTGTCCAGGCCGCCGGAAAGCGTTACTGTCTGGATCCCGAGGTTTCCGCTGAACGCATTGTCCGCAATCGCGGTTACCGCATATTCTACCGCGTCCGGATCCGGTTTGGTGCTGCCGCCGGGCTTTGTTGCGGTATCTTCGGTCACCATTTTTATTTTTGTAGGAACCGCCAATTCTTTTGTGGTTCCGCTGTATCCCGTAATCGTTGCTTCTTTCCCAGTTACACGGAATTGAAATCCTGTCGCCGTCGTACGCCCGTCCGTAGACGTATCCTCAACTTCCGCGCCCGCAGACCCTTTCTGCGGGGTTGCCGCCGCTACAAGCTGTGTCCCTCCCATCGGCAGCATCACGGTAGACGACAATGCGACTGCCGCCACAAGCACTGCTGCCCATATCCTTTTACTCATCTCCATCCTCCAATCATCGGGTTCCCATTTTTCTTAAACGGAATAATCAATCTGATTTCCGGATAATGCCAGGCCAAGCTGCTGCGCGAGCTGGGCATCCATGCCCAAAGCCTGCGGGTCTGCCGCTTGCCTGTTTTCTGTCTTTTTGGACGGCTCCTGTTTTGTCGCCGTTAGATTTTTGCGCATCACCATATGATCGGTCCGTTTCATCCACAGATCTGCCTGCTGGCTAAATTCCGCGTCTTTTGCAAACAATTTGCTGACCTGATAGCGGCCCGTATCCTGCAGCGCTTTTTTATCTACTTTGAGTTTTCCGCTGCTTTGGATCGTAATGCCGATTTCGGAAAACTCATCCGCGTTTTCTTTCGTCAGCTTTTTTAATTTTGTCAGATAGCGCTTCATATCGGGGTCATCAATTCCTTTGGCAGAGTCGACATAATGATTATAAGTATCGACAAACGCCTGCACCTTATTCATCAGCTCGCTGCCTTCCCCTTCCTCATAATCATAGCCGCCCAAATCCTTAACGGCGCGTCTGATTGCTTTCATATCCGCTGAAAGCAGGTTTTTTGGGCCGTATCCGGCTCTTCCGTTCGATGTCGCGCCAAATACATTTCCCCTGTAGTATTGTTTCATATAACCTGTGACCGACAGACTCATAAGCATTCCCCTTTCTATCTATTCTTTTTCGCTGATATTTTTCGACTTTTCAGATGCGGTATGCAATCCTCAATCCTGCCATTTTCCTTTTGCATTATATTTCGTCCATTTCTTACATTTTCATAAGTATAGGATACGATTTTAACATTAGGATTCCATTAACAAGATGTTACAGCACTTTTGACAAAAACTCCTTTGTCCTTGCATTCTGCGGATGTTCGAATACCTGCTGCGGCGTTCCCTGCTCCATAATATAGCCGCCGTCCATAAAAAACACCCTGGTTGCGACTTCCCGCGCAAACCCCATTTCGTGCGTAACTACCGCCATCGTCATCCCGTCGTCTGCCAGGCCTTTCATTACTTCCAATACTTCTCCGACCATCTCCGGGTCCAGGGCGGAAGTAGGCTCGTCGAACAGCATCATTTTCGGCTTTAAGGCCAGAGAACGCACAATCGCGATCCTTTGCTTCTGCCCGCCCGAAAGCTGCCCCGGATAGGCGTCCGCCTTTTCCTCCAGGTTCACCAGGCGCAGCAGGCGCAGCGCTTCCTCCCGTGCCTCGTCTTTTCCCATCAGTTTCAATTCCAGCGGCGCCAATGTAATATTCTGCATAATGGATAAATGCGGAAACAGATTAAAATGCTGAAAAACCATCCCCATCTGCCGCCGGATTCCATTGATATCCGCGCCTTTTGCCGTGATATCCGTGCCGTCAAAAATAATCTGCCCTTCTGTCGGCTGTTCCAGCAGGTTCATACAGCGCAGAAAGGTAGATTTTCCGGAACCGGACGGTCCGATAATCGCTATTTTCTCTCCGGCCCCGATATGTTCCGATATATTATTTAATACGAGTTGTTTTCCAAATTTTTTGGTGAGTTTATTAACGACGATCACTTTCCCTCAATCTCCTTTCGATCAGCCCCATGATCCATGTGATAAACATAACAATGGCCAGATAAATTACCGCTACCGCCATTAACGGCAAAAACGGGCTGAATGTTGCGCTTTGGATAATATTGCCGCCCCTTGTCAGTTCGTTCAGCCCGATATACCCGCTGATGGACGTCTCCTTAAACAGCGTAATCATTTCATTGACAAGCGCCGGCAGCGTATTTTTAAATGCCTGCGGCAATATAATTTTCTGCATCGTCTTTACATAGCCAAGCCCAAGGGAACGGCCAGCCTCCATCTGCCCCTTATCGATCGACATAATACCGGAGCGGAAAATTTCGGCTACATAAGCGCCGGAATTAATCCCGAACGACAAAATAGCCACACTGACTTTATTATCCCAATCTTTCAAAAAAACAAAATACATCAGCAAAAGCTGTACCAGCGTAGGTGTTCCGCGGATCACCGTCAGGTATAATTTCGCGGCCCCGTTTAGGAGGCGCAGCAGCAGCCCGCCCGGACCCTGCAGCGCCTTTTTTCCGATCTGGTCATGCGCAGAACGGATAATCGATAACAGGATTCCGATTACCAGGCCCAGTACGAGCGCACCTAATGTGATTTTAAACGTCATGAGCAGGCCGTCTACAATAAATTGCCAGCGGTTTTCATCCACAAAGCACAGCGTCACCTGATCCTTTAGTTCTTGTATCTGCATTTCAATCCGGCTCAATGTTCTCCTCCTTTAAAAAAAGAGGGCAGTTCCTATGCCCTCTATTTCAAGCAACTGGCTGTTTTTGCGCCAGTGTCCCGTCATTTCTTATTCATCTGCCTTAATATATTTATCAAGGATGGACTGGATCGTCCCATCACTTTTCAGTTCGGCCAATGCGTTATTAATCGCTTCTACAAGCCCTTCGTTGCCCTTGGCAATCGCTGCCGCATAATCTTCAACCGCAAACTCCGTATCCAAAATCTTGAGTCCGTCTGTTGTACCGACATAAGAAAGCGCAGGCTGGTTGTCTATAACAACCGCGTCTACTTTGCCCTGCTTTAATGCCATAATCGCGTCGGAACCTTTGTTGTACTGGTCTGCGCTGTCTTCTCCCAGTTTTTCTTTTACAAGTGAATCCCCTGTCGTTCCAAACTGCACGCCGACCTTTTTCCCTTCCAGGTCTTCCAGTGTCTTAATCGGCGAATCCTCTGTCACGATCACAACCTGGATACCGGTCGCGTAGCTGTCTGTAAAATCAACCGATTTTAAACGGTCTTCGGTCACGGTCATTCCGGCCAGCCCCAGATCCGCTTTTCCCTGGGACACCGCGATAATGATCGACTCAAATTCCATATCCTCGATTTTTAATTCCAAACCGAGTTTTTTTGCGATAGCATCCGCGATTTCCGCGTCAATACCGACAATATCGCTGCCTTCGTAATACTCGTACGGCGGGAAATACGCGTTTGTCGCCATGGTCAAAACACCGTCCGTAACCGTAGTAAACTCTCCGCCGGAAGTTCCGGAAGCGTCTTGCCCGTTATCGTTTCCTTTGTTTTCTTCTAAATCCGCGTTTGTATCCGCTTCTATCTGTGTTCCTGCATCTGTGATTTCCGCGTTCACGTCTGATCCCGCCCCTGCATTGGACGGACTGCTTCCCTCATCAGACGAACCGCATCCAACCAGCATGGCTGCTGTAAGCGTACATGTTATTAATGCTGCGATTAGTTTCTTCATTTATTATCCTCCTTTTTTTGTGGCCTGTACTCACAACCTTTGTCATTATACATAATTCTTTATAAAAATGCAATATATTATAAAAAATGGCTGTAATTTACGCATCCGCTTAACCAAGGTACTTTCGGAATGTCCGCATGCATTCCCGGATATCCAGCGGCTTGGTTAAATGGTCGTCCATACCGCTCTCAAAGCAGTGTCTCGCGTCGTCCGCAAACGCGTCCGCCGTCATCGCAATAATCGGCAGGCCGCTGTCTTCACGCTCTAGCGCACGGATTGCCTTTGTTGCATCATATCCGTTCATAACCGGCATTCTGACGTCCATTAGAATCGCATCGTAAAATCCGATTTCCGATGCGGCAAATTTTTCCACACACTCCTGTCCGTTTACCGCCCATTCCAGTTCCAGTCCAACCGCGGAAAACAGTTCATTTGCGATTTCCCAGTTGATATCAATATCCTCCGCCAGCAGAATATGCTTTCCCTGAAAGTCATACTCCTCCGCCTCCGCTTCCTGTTCTTCGCAGTTCCCTTCCGCG
This sequence comes from uncultured Eubacterium sp., assembly GCA_910586045.1. GTDB lineage: Bacteria > Bacillota > Clostridia > Lachnospirales > Lachnospiraceae > Eubacterium_J. The sequence continues at coordinate 31,859 of CAJUIH010000003.1, read as the reverse complement.
TACTGTTTTAACCGGGCATATAAGGTAGACTTAAACAGCGGTTTCGCAATAAATCCCTCGATTCCGGCATCCAAGACCTGTTCCTCCAGTTCACTCCAGTCATAGGCCGAAATCAGAAAAATCGGTATATCCCTGCCTACCCTTTTGTGGATCTCCCGGACGGTCTGAATCCCGTCCATATTCGGCATTTTCCAGTCGATCAATACGACGTGGTAATCTTCTTTCTTATTATGACGCTCTTCGATAAGATCTACCGCCTGGTGTCCGTCCAGTGTCCAGTCCGCATGAACGCCCAGTGCTTCCAGATTTGCAACCGCGCTCAAACAAAGCATTTCATTATCATCTACTACCAATACGTTCCACGGCGGCAGCACCATTTCATTCTCCGTCTGCTCGGATTTTTTTAAATCCAGGACCACATGGAATTTACTTCCCTCGCCCTGCCTGCTTTTTACGGTAATCGTCCCGCCCATCAGGCTGATTATGCTTTTCGTTATGGAAGTTCCAAGCCCGGTTCCGATCGTTTTTTGCACTTTCTCATTTTCTTCTTCCCTCGCAAATGTTTCAAAAATCTTTTTCTGGAACTCTTCGGACATTCCGATCCCATTATCTTCCACAATAAAATGCGTGCGTATATAATCCTCCCCCAGCGCAGACGCTTCCTGATACAAATGGGCGTCAATCCGTCCCCGTTCCGGTGTAAATTTTACCGCATTGGACAGCAGGTTCAATAAAACCTGGTTTAACCGCACCGCGTCGCAGTAAACGTTTTCCGACATAATATCACGGATAAAAATATCAAAATACTGGCTGCGTTCCTTGACCTGCGGCTGCATAATATTCACAATGTCATCCATAGCCTCCCGCAGGGACATCTGTGCGATATTCAGCGTCATTTTCCCGCTTTCGATCTTTGACATATCCAATACATCATTGATCAGCCCCAGCAGATGCTTGCTGGACAAACGTACTTTTTTCAGACAATCCTCGATCCGCATCGAATCATGCAGATTTCTAAGCGCGATTTCTGTCATGCCGATAATCGCATTCATCGGGGTACGGATATCATGGCTCATGCTTGATAAAAATTCACTTTTGGCCTTGTTCGCACGGACGGCCGCCCGTTCTTTTTTATCCAGTTCCTTCATCTGCTGCATGGACAGACGGTAATACATAATAAAAATAATCAGCATCGTTACCAGAATCGCCATCGCGGAGCCAAGCATAATCATAATCCGTTTGGCATCCAGTTTGCTGAGTTTTTCATTCAAAACCCCGCTTGGCATAACGGAAATGATAAACCAGTCTACTTCTTCCGAAATCCTGGAACAAAACAGTTCTTTACGCTGGCCGCTTACGGAAAGCATCGTAACGTAGGTTTTATTTGCCTCCATAGCGTCCTTTAATTCTTTGATATAATCATCCGCGTCTTTGCCGTCCATCGGATCTACAATGGCACGCAGGCGGTTAAAATAATCTTCTCTGTACGCATCGCTGCTTCGTATCACAAAAGTACCGTCGCTTACAATGACATGCGAATACACCAAAGAATCATCTTCATTTAGAAATAACGCATGATTCAGGTACTCCATCGATACCCCCGCTACCAGGGCTTCGCCCCTGCTGCCGTCTTTCAACGGATAATCCGCCAACTGCGCCAGCATCAGATATCTTTCCCCGCTTCGTCCCATAGCCATTGAAACGGCACTGCCATTTTCCTGCAGACGGTTCAAAAATGTATCATAATGGGATATTTCCACTGGTTCCCCCAGGATTCTTACCGCTTCTCCCTGCCGTGCATAAATCCCGAGATACTCAAAGCTCCTAACCTCCGCGCCTACCCGCAAATCCGACAGCATTTCCTGACCATATGTAAATGTATCCGGACTGCTGCGCTGTATAATACCAAGTACCTGGTCCAGCCTAAGCGTCGTAATCACTTCGAATTTCTGCTGAATCTGCCGGCTTACTTCCGACATATATATTTGACTGATGTCCTGGACTGAAGTTTCCGTCTGTTCCTGCATATATACGATTGCCCATCCAAACACAACTGTGCACATAAGCAGTACACTGATGATACTGACTGTAAAAAATTTTTTAATCTTTCTGTCCAACATCCTGTTTGTCTTCCTTTCACTTTATTCAGCCTAACTGTCCGGCAGCGGATTTCTTTCGAAACTAGTCCTTTTTTAACACATAATAAAGCATACAGAACACATTGTCAATAAATGATAGCACAGAAAAAACAGCATCACAGTCTGTTTACTGTTTCTAAACTTCCTGTAACGCTGTCTTTCGCCTTATATTCTATCCAATTTTATTCATACAGCAATGCTTGTACTTTTTCCCACTTCCGCATGGGCACAAATCATTCGGATATATTTTTTTCTTTTCCCGTTTTTTCGGTTGGTTTACCGTTGTATCGTCTTTATTCGTACCGGTAACTTTCGCTACCTCTTCCCGTTCGACTTTTTCTTCGACCCTGACATGATACAACAGCCGCAGCGTATCTTCCCTCATATTCTGCGTCATCGCGTCAAACATTTCAAAGCCCATCAGCTTGTATTCCACAAGCGGATCCCTCTGCCCATAGGCCTGTAAACCAATTCCCTGGCGAAGCTGGTCCATATCGTCCAGATGCGCCATCCACTTCTGATCAATCACTTTTAACAAAATGACGCGCTCCAGTTCCCGGATCGCCTCCGGCTCTGGAAATTCCGCTTCTTTTTCCTCGTACAGCTTTACCGCCTGCTCTTTTAACTTATGCTTTACTTCTTTACTGTTCTTACAGTCTTCCAATGCCTCCGCCGTCAGCGGTTCCAGCGGAATCACCGGTGTCAGAAGCTGGTTTAATTCATGAAAATCCCATTCTTCCCGGCTCACATCATCCGATAAGCAGGCGTCTACGGTATTCTCTACAAAATCAACGATCATTTTATAAATGGATTCGCGCATGCTTTCGCCGTTTAAAACCTTCAGGCGCTCTTCATACACAATTTCCCTCTGGTCATTCATAACCTGGTCGTATTCCAGCAGGTTTTTACGAATCCCGAAATTGTTCCCCTCTATCTTCTTCTGCGCCTTTTCAATCGTATTTGTGAGCATCTTATGCTGGATTTCCTCCCCCTCTGCCACACCCAGGGTCGTAAATACATCCATCAGTTTTTCGGTGCCGAACAGGCGCATCAGGTCGTCTTCCAGGGAAATATAGAATTTGGATTCTCCCGGGTCACCCTGACGGCCGGAACGTCCGCGGAGCTGGTTGTCGATTCGTCTGGACTCGTGGCGTTCCGTACCGATGATTTTAAGCCCACCTGCCTTGCGCGACTCCTCGTCCAATTTAATATCCGTACCACGGCCGGCCATATTGGTCGCAATCGTTACCGTTCCATGTTCTCCCGCATGGCTGACGATTTCGGCCTCCAGCTCATGGAACTTGGCATTGAGCACCTGATGCTTAATACCCCTGCGGCTTAGCATCTTATCCAGCAGCTCACTCGTTTCAATCGTAACGGTACCAACCAGTACCGGCTGTCCCTTTTTGTGGGATTCTTCCACATCATCACAGACCGCTTTGAATTTTTCTTTCTTCGTTTTATAAACGGCATCCTGATGGTCTTCACGGATGACCGGCTCATTCGTAGGGATCTCGATTACGTCCATGCCGTAGATATCGCGGAACTCCTGCTCTTCGGTCAGCGCTGTTCCGGTCATGCCGGCTTTTTTTTCAAATTTATTAAAAAAGTTCTGGAATGTGATCGTAGCCAGCGTGCGGCTTTCCCGTTTCACCTTGACATGTTCTTTTGCCTCAATCGCCTGGTGCAGGCCGTCCGAATAACGGCGTCCCGGCATGATGCGCCCGGTAAACTCATCGACAATCAGTACCTCGTCGTCTTTTACTACGTAGTCTTTATCCCGAAACATCAGATTATGGGCGCGCAGAGCCAGAATAATATTATGCTGGATTTCCAGATTCTCCGCATCCGCAAGGTTTTCGATCTTAAAAAAGTTCTCCACCTTTTTCACACCGTCCGCGGTAAGGTTTACCACCTTGTCCTTTTCATTTACAATAAAATCGCCGTCTTCCTGCGCTTCCACGCCCATGATGGCATCCATTTTCGTATATTCCCCGTTGCCTTCGCCGCGCTTCATCTGTTTTGCCAGTATATCGCACGCTTCATACAATTTGGTAGACTTTCCGCTCTGCCCGGAAATAATCAGCGGCGTTCTCGCCTCATCGATTAAAATAGAATCCACTTCATCCACAATCGCATAACGCAGCCCGCGCTGGACAAGCTGTTCTTTATAAATGACCATATTATCACGCAGGTAATCAAAACCCAGTTCATTGTTCGTCACATACGTAATATCACACGCGTAAGCTTTGCGGCGGTCGTCATTATCCATACTGTTTAAGATACATCCGACGGTCAGGCCCAAAAACTGGTGAACCTGTCCCATCTCATCCGCGTCACGCTGCGCCAGATAATCATTAACGGTTACGATATGCACTCCATTTCCGTTCAGGGCATTTAAATACGACGGCATTGTCGCGACCAGCGTTTTTCCTTCCCCGGTCTTCATTTCCGCAATACGTCCCTGATGCAGGACAATCCCGCCGATCAACTGTACGCGGTACGGTTCCATGCCAAGCACACGGCGCGCTGCCTCCCTTACGACCGCATACGCTTCTACCAATATATCATCCATTGTTTCGCCTGCTTCCAGGCGCTTTTTAAACTCCGGTGTTTTTTCTTTTAACGCTTCGTCAGACATCTCCATCATCTGCGGACGCAGGGCTTCGATTTTATCTACAAGCGGCTTAATTCTTTTTAACTCACGTTCACTATGTGTACCAAAAATTTTTTCAAATGCTCCCATAATAAACTCCCATCATTATCGTATACTGTACATTGACCGCACAACAGGTAACTACCAAAGACTGCACTTTCAACAAAATCGTTTTTATTATAGCACTACTTAGTATATGAAACAATAGATAATGCCATGAACTATTTGTAAATATTTTATAAACTACCCGCGTTCAGATTTAAAAAGGATGAATTGTGTAAAAAAAATATAAAGCATATAGTTATCTGAATTATTTCACAATGTTTATACAAATTCAGATTAATTATATTTTTTTAATTTTTTTTCAAATTAATTGTTGACAAACCCTGTTTTGTTTGATATTATATGTTCATCAAAAACAAAGCAGTTCCATAAACTTCAGAGCAGTTTACAATATTTCTTAATTTTAGAAATTTTATCTGTTTCTAAAATTTAAGAAATGTTACATCAAAAAGGAGGTGGGTCCGCCAGAATAAGTACGATACACCCCATATTATAAAAAGCGAGGTACAGTCCGATGATTTGATAAGCTTAGGAATTTTTATCCATTAACCGATTTTGAAAACGACGGTACACAGATAACTGTCGAGATGTGATGATCAAACTGACCCAAGGTCCGAATAGGTCTTTCCAGTAAAAGCGAATGAAAGCGGGGTACAGTCCAATGGGAGCGGAAACTTAAAACCCAATACTTACATCCATACTAAGGAAAGGGGTACAGTCCAATGGGAACGTAATATAAAACCCAATATTTTATTTTGCTATTTGTATTGAAAGAGCGGCATCATCTAGTGGGTACAGAATTTAAAATCCGATATCCGATGAGCCAGCCTAAAGAAAGAGGGGTACAGTCCAGTGGGAACGAAAATTTGACCCAGTATTTTATTCAGTGATTCTGAAAGAAAGAGGGGTACGGTCCAATGGGAACGGAAACTTAAACCCAATACTTAACCAGAAATCCTAAGGAAAGAGGGGTACAGTCCAATGGGAGCGGAAACTTAGACTCAATCTTTTTATGAACTTAATGAAAAGAGAGGTACAGTCCAATGGCATCAGAAACGAAAGCCAATGTTTGGTACGGAAAAGAACGGTCACAATGGCATCCGGCAGGTGCAGGAAATTGAACTTTTCATTTTAGCAGAATATTTTAGGAAAAGCAGCGGATGATATCAGGCAACGGAAACCTAAATTCAAAGCTTTTATAAGATACTCTGTTAAAACAACACAGTTTCATGGGAACGGAATTCTAAATTACATCCTCCAAAAGATTGCATCATTTAGAACCCATCCTGCTTCTCCAATGGATACGCAAGTTAATGATCTCAAATCTCAAAATAAAGATAGAAACGGAGGACACTCCAATGCACGGTTTATATGATACAATGGTTTTCAGGTTGGTTACCTAATTCAAAAGATACCGTGAACAAAGCATCGGTAATGGTCAGAGATTCAGTCGTGTACATTCATATATGGATTCAGATCAAACGCATTCAAGGAAAACAAACATGGATTATGGATGGACTTAGCTGAAGACCGATAAGATTTAATAAGAGATTTATAAATTTATTAGGAAGTATAGATTTATATATCATATAGATTTATAGGACGTATAGATTTATAAAAATATATATATTCGGTGATTGAATACTGCACAATAAACCCGATAAACCCGATAAACGGCGGGCCAGAAACAAATGATATTGTGCTGAAATTTTACGCCGTTTATATAGATTTACAAATATGGATTTACATAAGAAAGGCATGGTATAAGCCAATGGATCTAGCAGTCTAAAAGGCGTCAGCATTGCAGTGAGCATTGTTGGCGCCTTTTATTATATGGTTATTCCTGTTTGCTGCGCAGCTTATCCGCCAGATAATACCCCAAATTTTCTTCCGCGTTCGTCAGACGGCATCCATAAAAAAAGCCCCCATTTTGCAGTTCTTTTCTCCATACCATTCTGGCTTCCAGGCGGATCAGTTCTTCCTCTTCTCTTTCTTCATCCATAAACTGAATATACAAATGCCGCAGCTCCTGTTCCTCTACCTTGACCGGACTCTCGAATCCAATTCCATTCACACACAGATTATGAATTAAAATATCCAATCCGTCCGGCGCATTGCTCACTTTCAATTTCCCCGGCAGGTTGATCTGCACCCGTTCCACTTTTCTGCGGTTGATCCGTACACTGCCTTTTGGCGCCGCAAGCGCATGGTACTGCCTGCCGTCTACCGTTCTGCGCTGAATCCTGCAATTCGTCCAGGCTTTCGGCATATCCTGGCCGTCTTCATAAATGGTTATAATCTGCACACTCGGACTTGAAAAATCAACGACCTGGCCCTCATGACGAATCAGTTCCAATAATACGACATCCGCACGAACCCCTGCTACCTGTGCGTCCACATCCACAAGCAGTGTTTTTTGTTTACAGCGAATGGTCACTTTCTGACCTTTTTTTAATTCCGATAGTTTCAAACCATCACCTCCGAATTTTTATTTGATCGAATGATTCCTACCTGGCTGTTTTTGGCAGCGCTGTCTTTTTGTCTACCATAACCTGCTCTTCCAGACACGCAAAGATCTCGTCTACTTCTTTTTTGTTCATTTTCGGCGTCAGCAGGCTAACGATTGGTACAATAACCAATCCCGCAATCATGGCAATCGCGCCCGCATTAATCGGAGATGCTATGTACGACAAAAACAAATTGGATACCGTAATACCGACGCCACACAAAAAGCTTGCCCATACCGCGGCTCGTGTTACGCCTTTCCAGTATAAGCCATATAAAAACGGAGCCAAAAATGCCCCCGCCAGCGCGCCCCAGGAAATCCCCATTAACTGCGCGATAAACTGCGCGATGGATTTCGGCGGAAACAGGGCCAGTATCACAGAACATACAATAAAGAAAACAAGCAGGATGCGCATGCACAGCAATTGTTTTTTATCACTCATATTTTTTATAAAATTATCCTTTAAAAAGTCCAGCGTTAACGTTGAACTGGATGTGAGTACCAAAGATGATAACGTAGACATAGATGCCGAAAGCACCAAAACAATCACAATACCTACCAAAAGATCCGGCAGCGTGGAAAGCATCGACGGTATAATCGCGTCAAAGATAACACTTCCGTCTTCCTTATGAATTGCCGCCGTATCAAACAACCGGCCAAACCCGCCGAGAAAATAGCAGCCGCCGGAAACCACAACCGCAAAAAATGTAGAAATAATCGTACCCGACTGAATGGATTTTTCGTCTTTGATCGCATAAAACTTATGGATCATCTGCGGAAGCCCCCACGTTCCAAGCGACGTCAGTATAATTACGCCAAGCAGGTTCAGCGGGTCCGGACCAAAAAAGGAAGTAAACGCCCCCTGCTGGCCCATCGTAACCGGTACGTCGCTTGTAAACTCCGAAAGAGATCGTACCGCGGATAAAAACCCGCCCTGACCGCTTAACACCGCGCCGATTACCGCCACAATGCCGCCCAGCATAATCATTCCCTGAATAAAATCATTAATCGCCGTTGCCATATAGCCGCCCATGATCACATAAATGCAAGTCAGCGCCGCCATCACCATGACACACACCTCGTAAGGAATTGCAAACGCCATCCCAAACAGCCTGGACAACCCATTATATACCGAAGCCGTATACGGAATCAGAAAAATAAACGCGATCGCGGACGATGCAATCCTAAGCGCGTTGCTCTGATACCGTTTGCCAAAATAATCGGGCATGGTAGAAGCAGACAGATGGTTACTCATAATACGGGTACGCCTGCCCAAAATAACCCAGGCAAGCAGGGAACCTATCAGTGCGTTGCCGATGCCGATCCAGGTAGATGCCAGCCCGTATTTATAGCCAAACTGTCCGGCATAGCCCACAAATACAACCGCGGAAAAGTACGATGTCCCATACGCAAACGCCGTAAGCCAAGGACCCACGCTCCTGCCGCCTAATACAAAGTCATTTACATTTGCCGCATGTCTTCTGGAATACAGGCCTACCCCAATCATCACGGCAAAAAAAACAACCAAAAAAATAATTTTTATTATCAATCTGCTCCTCCTAATCCAATCAACCGCTGCGCATTCCGACCCAGGATCTGTTCCAGATCTTCCTTTGCAAGCGGAAGTTTTCTCAAATAATCCAGTGACTCTTTCTGCCCGCTCCATGGACTGTCCGTGCCAAACAGGATATGATCCGCGCCGTGTTTGTTCAAAATCCGCATAAATACATCCTCTTTGATAAATCCAAACGTATAAGCGGTATCCAGATACACAGACCTGCCCGCGATCCGTTCCGCGACTTCCTCCCACAGGCCAAAACCGCCATAGTGCGCCAATACCAGGTTTTTGGGATCTACTTCATCCAGCACTCTGCAGATTCCAGGCACCGTACACCGCACATCATTGGGAAATCCGATATCGACCCCCGCGTGCACTACACTGACCAGTCCGATCTGCGACGCATAATCCAAAATCCGCATGTACCGGATATCATCAAAAAACGTACGCTGGTAATCCGGATGCAGTTTAATCCCGCGCAGCCCCGAATCTTTGATCCAGCGCAGCTCTTTCTTATAATCCGCGGAGTCCGGATGAATCCCGCCGAAAGACAGCAGGCGCGGATGCCTGTCTGCGTATTTTTCATTTAAACGCACGGCAAATGTATTGACCGTATGAAACTGCTCCGGGTTCGTAACTACCGGAAGGATTACCGACACATCTACACCGGACTCCCGCATGGACGCGGTAAGGCTCTCCTCCCTGCCATCCAGAAATGCCGTTACATTTCCGATCTTTTCTAATTTTTTGATCGTACGCACCGCAATGCTGTCCGGAAATATATGCGTATGAAAATCAACAATCATAAAATCCCTTCCTTTCCAGCTTATTCGAACCAATGAAAACCGTCGCTTTTACGCCCAATGAAAAATCTGCAGGATATCTTTTTGGCTGTACAGCTCTACCCCTTTTTCCTGCAGCAGCCGAACCGCCTCTTCCCCATTGGAAATCTTACATACAATCGAAGCATCGTCATTTTTATTCGTTAGGGCGTACATATATTCCACATTCAGCCCTGCCTGGCAGACAATGTCCATCATTTCCCGCAGGCTGCCAATCCGATGCGACAGCCGGACTGCCAGCACATCGGTCAGCATCGCGGAAAATCCGTGTGCTTTTAAAGCTTCCTGCCCCGCCTGCGCGTCTGTTGTAATCATCCGCAATAGACCGTATTCCGCCGTATCTGCCAGACTCAGGGAAATAATACTGACATGCTCTTCCTTTAAAACATCCAGTACTTCTCCCAAACGTCCTTCTCTGTTTTCAATAAATACTGATAACTGCTTGATAAACATAGTATATCCCCCATTCTTTTGGTTTATACACCCTCATAGCCTGCCAAAAACGCTTTCTGATTGATGGCGATTGTTTTTTTCGGCACAATCTTTTCGATGGTCGTAAGCCATGCTTCCTTTGAAAAATCCATATGCCTCGCGGCCAGCCCAAGTACTATGACATTAAATACTTTCGTATTCCCTAATTTTCTGGCTTCTTCCATCGCGTTTACACGAAACACGGGATGTTCTTTTTCCAGTTCTTCGATAATATGTTCCGGATATTGCGCGGCCCCTGTGACGACTGTAATCGGTTCGATCTGCTGGTCATTGATGACCAGCACGCCGTCTTTTTTCAGAAAATGCGCGTACCGCAGCGCTTCTAATTTTTCAAACGCGAGCAGCACATCCGCCTGTCCTTCTTCGACAATCGGCTCCGCTACTGTTTCCCCATAACGCACAAAGGTAACGACACTCCCGCCCCTCTGCGCCATGCCATGTACTTCGGATAACTTTACATCATATCCGGCATCCAATGTAATGCCGCCTAAAATCCGGCTGGTAAGGAGCGTTCCCTGGCCCCCTACGCCTACAATCATGATATTTTTTGTCATTTCCTGCCTCCCTTTGTCCTGTTTCTATGCTTCCACACGCGTAATGGCACCGAATTTGCACAACTGCTCGCAAAGGCCGCACCCGTTGCACATGGTATCGTCGATGGTAATCGTCCCATCCGCTTTTTTCGTCAGTGCCGGACAGCCAGGTTTCAGGCACATACCGCATTTTTTGCACGCATCGTCTACCGCCCTGCATTTATACGGAAATACATTCTCTTTTAAAAGTACGCACGGCGACTTTGTAATAATGACAGAAACCGCATCCCTTGCTGTCTCTTCCTTTATGACGTTTTCCAATTCCTTTATAGCAAAAGCATTCACTTCCGTTACATGCGCAATGCCCATGGAACGGCACAAAGCTGCAATATTGATTGCCGGTACTATTTCCCCTTTCAGTGTTTTCCCGGTCGCCGCATGGTCCTGGTGTCCGGTCATGCCTGTTGTGGAATTATCCAGGATGATCACTGTTCCGGTCGCCTGGTTATAAACCATATTCATCAAAGAGTTAACGCCTGTATGCATAAATGTGGAATCCCCGATTACGGCTACCCAGTTTTTGATATACTCTTTTCCCTTTGCTTTTTCCATGCCGTGCAGCGTAGAAATGCTTGCGCCCATGCAGATGGTCGTATCAATCACATTTAACGGCGCGACCGCGCCAAGCGTATAGCATCCGATATCGCCTGCCGCGTGGATTCCCAGCTTATTCAACACGGTAAAGACACTTCTGTGCGGACATCCCGGACATAAAATCGGCGGCCTTGCCGGAACCTGCGCAGGCGCTTTGCCGTCCAGTTTTTCATGCAGTATCTTTTCCCGGATCATATTCGCGGAATATTCCCCCTGCACCGTAAACAATTCTTTGCCAACAGCCTGGATGCCCCAGGATTTTACCTGTTCTTCGATCACCGGCTCCAATTCTTCAAATATGTACAGTTTATCCACTTTGGACGCAAACGTCTCAATTAACTTGCGCGGAAGCGGATGTACCATGCCAAGCTTTAAAACCGACGCATTCGGGCAGGCTTCCTTTACGTACTGGTACGGAATCCCGCTTGTAATAAATCCAATCGACAAATCGTTATATTCCGCCCGGTTAACAGCGAAATCGCAGCCGTCCTGCGCCAATGCTTTCAGCCTTTGTTCTACATATACATGGCGGCCGATCGCATTTGCCGGCATCATGACATATTTGGCCGGGGTTCTTTCATACGGCTTATCTTCGATTTCCACACGCTCTTCCAACGTTACCGTACCCTGTGAATGCGCAAGGCGCGTCGTCGTACGGACAATGACCGGCGTATCATATTTTTCACTCAGATCATATGCAAATTTTACAAAATCTTTTGCTTCCTGGCTGTCTGACGGTTCCAGTACCGGAACCATCGCCGCGCGCGCCACACATCTTGTATCCTGTTCGTTTTGCGAGCTGTACAGGCCCGGGTCGTCCGCCGCTACCAGTACCAGCCCGCCGTTTACCCCGCTGTAGGAGATGGTATATAACGGGTCCGCCGCTACATTGACGCCGACGTGCTTCATTGACGCCATAGCCCTGACCCCGCTGATCGATGCCCCGATCGCCACTTCCGTCGCCACTTTTTCATTCGGCGACCACTCCGCATAAATTTCCTGATACAAAGCAATATTCTCACTGATTTCGGTACTCGGCGTACCCGGATAGGCCGCGGAAACTTTTACACCCGCTTCATAGGCACCCCTGGCAATCGCCTCGTTTCCAAGCATTATTTTTTTTTCCATTTCCAAACATCCTTTCCAGGGCTTATAACTCCCTGTGCATTTTATACATGGTTCCTCAGGTCTTTGACTCTTTGTGCTTTCCCTTCAAACCGGCGCAGTGTATTTGGAGATTCCAGGCTGATTTTTGCATCCAGGCCTAATACAATACGCAGTCTGTGTTTGATTTTTTGCTCCAGTTCGAGCAGCTTGCGGTATTCATCCATTGCTTGCGCAAGCTCCACACGGATTTCCAGCTTATCCGTATGATCTTTTCTTGTTACAATAATCTCATAATGCGGCCCGATTTCCTCAATGCCCAGCAATACTTCCTCAATCTGGCTCGGGAATACATTGACGCCGCGGATTTTTAGCATATCGTCGGTACGTCCGTCCAGATTTTCCATCCGCACCGTCGTCCGGCCGCATTTGCACGGTTCATAAATCAGCCTGGTGACATCTTTGGTACGGTAGCGGATCAACGGCAGCGCTTCTTTATAAATGCAGGTAATGACAAGTTCGCCCTTTTCCCCCGGCGGCAGTACTTCCCCTGTTTTTGGATCTATGATCTCCGGAATAAAAAAGTCTTCGTTGACATGCATCCCGCAAAGCTGCTCACATTCGCCGGATACCCCAGGTCCCATCAGCTCGCTCATGCCGTAATTCGAGGTCACAAGCATATCGTCTCCCCACAGTTTATGCATTTCCGCTCGCATGGCTTCGGTCAACAGTTCGCTGCCGACCAGACCGATTTTTACCTGCAGGTCAGTACGCGGATCGATCCCCATCTGTTTTGCAACCTCTCCGATCCGCAGCGCGTAAGACGGCGTTGCTACCAGCAGGGTCGTCCCAAAATCCTGCATAAACATAATCTGTTTTTCCGTATTTCCGGTAGATGACGGCACGATTGCCGCCCCCATATTTTCCAGGCCGTAATGCAGCCCGAGCGCTCCGGTAAACATCCCATACCCAAAACAGATCTGCGCGATATCTTTATTGGACGCGCCGCCCATTGCCGCTATTCGGGATACGCATTCCGTCCACATTTCCAAATCTTTTTTCGTATACCCTACGACCGTTGGTTTTCCGGTCGTTCCGCTGGATGCATGAATGCGAACTAATTTTTCTTTTGGAACCGCAAAAAGGCCAAACGGATAATGGTCCCGCATATCCTGTTTGGTAATAAACGGCAGTTTTTGTAAATCCGGCAGGGAACGGATATCCTCCGGTTTTACGCCCGCTTCCTGCATCTTGCGCCTGTATGGCTCTACTTTTTCATACACCCGCTGCACGGTTTCTTTCAGGCGCGAAAGCTGGATGGACTCGATTTCATCCCTTGACAGTGTCTCTTCTTTTGCCCAAATCATATATTTTTTCTCCTTAAAGATTTCAGTAATCTCGTTCCTATTATCTGGCTGACTCTGGCTGACTACACGCAGACGCCCTATTATAGCATATATTCAGAACAGGTTCTACCTTAAATTCATGCTAATTTCTGCTTCTGTTAAGAACTTTGCCTCCCAAGCCTGTCCCGCCGTTTCTTCCAATCCGGCATCACCTGTTCTACAAAACGGTAGAAATCCTTGGAATGGTTCGGATGAATAAAGTGGGCAAATTCATGTATGACCACATATTCAATACACTCCAACGGCTGCGCCAGCAGCAGGCTGTTAAAGGTAATTTTCTGTTTCCCCGGCATGCAGGACCCCCAGCGGGACCTCATTTTACGGATTTTAATTTCCGGGAAACCGACGCCAAGCTGTTCAAAACAAGGATAATACTGGCGGCTGATGCGTCTGCACAAAATGCCTGCCTGTATGCTCTGCCACGAGTCGTATAGCTGCTGTTTATAGGAAACGGATCCTATCGCAAGCGTGTACATACAAATATGCCCGTCCGCGCAAAATACCGCTTCCCCTTTGTTATTTCTGGATAAATAGGTAATGATGCCATCCTGAAGCTGCGCAATCCAATCCGGCACCAGACGAGAATCCGCATGATAGAGGACGAAAGGCAGGCTGCCGCCGAGAAACGGGATCTGTTCTCCGGTCACAAACGCAAGCCCATCCGCCTGCCTTTTTTGCGCCTGGCCTTTTGGCCCGGCCGTTTTTTCTGTCTTCCGTTTTGCCGTGGCCAGCCGGTTAGGACTGTACATAGTCGAAACAGGCCCTTGCTTTTGTATACGGACGCACTTTGCTGTCCGCTACTTTCACATGTTCCGGATGAACCGAATAGCCTTTGAGCGCCTCTTCATCCGTAAAGGAGGAATCAAGCATCAGGTCCACCGTTGAAGACGGCATACCGTCCATATTGACCTGAATCGCAAGCAGCCCCGGTATTTTCCCTTTCAGCCCCTCCAGTCCTTGTTTGATGCCGATTTTGATATTTTCTTTTTCCTCGGCCGAATATTCATCTTTTAACTGCCATAATATAATATGTTTTACCATTTTACAAGTACCCCCTTTTTTCCAAACGGCTTTCTTTTTTTCATACTGGCAAGCCGCTGCACGTCTTATTATACGAAAAAACAGGCATCGATTCAAGAATCAATTCCAAAAATCACTTGACATATATCGATTATCTATATATAATAATAGATAGATGATCGATATATACAACATTCTTCAGGAAAAGGAGGCAACAAAATGGCCATTGACAAAAGCTTGGTTTCCGGCAGCACAACTACATTAATTCTGCGCCTGCTGGAAGAAAAAGACATGTATGGGTATGAGATGATTGAACTGTTAAAAAAGCGTTCGAAAAATGTATTCGAACTAAAAGCCGGTACCTTATACCCCCTGCTGCATGCACTGGAAAACAGGGAATTGCTTAGTTCCTATGAATCCGAAGCAAACGGCAAGATAAGAAAGTACTATCAGATCACAAAAACCGGACGCCGGTTCTTAAAAGAAAAGAAAGAAGAATGGAAGATTTACGCACAGGCGGTTACCGATGTGCTTTATCTTGGGATCTAAAGGAGGTGCGCCATGATGGAAAACCATTTTTTTAAAGCTTATCTGGATACCCTGCTTTCGCAAATTCGGGAAAAGCGCGCAAGAGAACTCGTACGAAATGAAATTAAGGCACATTTAGACGACCAGAAAGCCGCCTACATGGCAGACGGAATGAGCGAACCGCAGGCGGCACAGGCTGCTGTCTCTGATATGGGCGACCCGATAGAAACCGGGGCGGCATTAGACCGGATCCACCGTCCCAAACCTGCATGGGGCATGCTTGCTGTCATTGCGGTTTTATGCGCTTTCGGCATTTTCCTCCAATATCTGATATCGGTAAATGGACAGGCGCCCAAGGCAGAGGGACTGCCGATATTCCAAAAGCATTTTATGTGTGCCGTCACCGGCTTTGCACTGTTATGCGCCGTCTACCTTTTGGATTATACCCGCATCGCCGTATACAGCGGCTGGCTGTGCAGACTGCTGCTGCTTTTTGTTCTGCTGCTGGAAAGCAACATGATTCCGCCTGTGCCATCCGCCCCATTGACGGAATTTTTGCTCTATTTATATGTTCCGCTATACGGGGCGCTGCTGTATACTTACCGCAACGCAAAAAAACCATTCTGGCCCATGATGGTAATCTATACGATTCTGCCGCTGCTGCTTGCCCAAAAAAGCGGGAAAACGATACTGCTTTTAAACCTGACCGCCATTTTTCTGTTCCTGATCGCAACAGCGGCCATAAAAGGCTGGTTTGGCCTATCGAAAAAAAAGATCCGTCTGGCCGCGGCCGGCGTCCTGGCGCTTGCGGCCGGGATTCCCATTTTCTCCGCATTCTGGCTGCGCGCTTACCAATCGGCCCGTTTTTACGCCTGGCTGCATCCGGAAACGGAACCGTTTGGACCAGGATATATCGGCAGCCAGATTCGCGCCATTGTAAACGGCAGCAAACTGATCGGACCCTATACGGCACAGCCCATTGCTGAAATACTGCCGGAACTATCCGCCGATTTTTCTTTTACGTTTTTAATTGGAACTTGCGGCATTTTAGCCGCATCCGCCCTGGTTCTGCTGATCCTGCTATTTGGCATTCGTATGCTTCATATAAGCCTGCACCAGAAAAACCAGCTTGGCCTTATTATGGGGCTTGGATGCAGCCTGGTTTTTGGTATCCAATCCGCCGAATCCATTTTGGTTAACCTGAGCCTGCTGCCAAGTACGAGCGCATACTTTCCGCTGATTTCTTACAGCCAGGGCGGCATGCTCCAAACCTTTATCCTGCTTGGCATCCTGCTTAGCATCTACCGTTACCAGGACGTAGTATCCGAACCAACGGTATAAAACGCTGCGGTCCATGCAAAGTTGGGACTTTCCATATCGTCCGCTTTATGGTATATTGGGGGCAGAAAACAATTTCCATCATACAGCCGCCGCAATCATGCAGCTTATGCGGCACGTATGCCGGATCAAAGAAAGCAGGGATAAATGATGAACTATACGACAGTCGTTTTCGACTTAGACGGAACGTTATTAAACACACTGGAAGATCTGATGGACGCGGTCAACTATGCCCTACATGAGTTTGGCTATCCCAAACGCACCTTGCCGGAAATCCGCAGCTTTGTCGGAAACGGCGTACGAAAGCTTTTGGAACGGGCGCTTCCCGTCCAACTGGACGCCCCGCAATTTGAAAACGTCCTTTCCGCGTTCCGTACCTATTATACGGCCCACTGTGAAGATAAAACCCACGCCTATGCGGGTATCCCGGAACTGCTCGGACAATTAAAAACCGCCGGCTTAAAGCTCGCGATCGTATCCAACAAAATAGACAGCGCCGTAAAAAGCCTGCATGCCTCGTACTTCCAGGCGTCCGTCGATGTTGCGATCGGTGAAAAAGACGGCGTACGCAAAAAACCAGCTCCGGATATGGTAGAACAGGCATTAGCCGAGCTTGGCAGCACCAAGGAACATGCCGTATATGTCGGGGATTCAGACGTGGATATCCAGACTGCCAAAAACGCGGGGCTTGCCTGTATTTCGGTTACCTGGGGATTTCGCGAGAAAGATTTTCTGCTGGAGCATGGCGCACGCGTCACCGCGGACACCCCGCAGCAGGTATACGAATGCATTATGGGTCCATCTGTGGATCGATGACAGGAAGCTCCTGCTGGATCGGCATGTAATGGGTTATGCCAAATCCGCTGTGCAAAAATGTCTCCCTCTGCATCGGCGTCATTATGCGGAACAGGCCGAGCAGGCTTTGTTCCTGCTCGATTGTCGGCAGCTTAAATGTTTCGTCCGGAACCGGGACTACGCAGAGAATGTAATCCGCAGATACTTGAAAATAGAGTGCCATTTTCCGCACCATGCCCGCGTCCGGACACCGACGCCCGGTAATATAATTTCCCAGGCAATCCGTAGAAATATACAAATCCGCCGCAATCTGCGGGCGGCTTTTCGGGTGTCTTTTCACAAGATAGCGGATCCTTTCTGCCATTGACATACGAATACTTCCTTTCTTCCCTGCGTTGTTCTACCGCTGTTCTTTACTTACAAGCGGCAGAACCAGCGATATGGTACATGATAACGACGCTCATGCGCCGGCATTATTAAAATTATGATAAAATTTTTAAAATTACGTGTTTATCCGTTTAGCTTAGTGACAGTTTAACACATCGAACTAAACATGTCAATATATTATCGTAAATTCCATCAATTAGCTTGTAATGTTTCATTCGGCCGCAAAATCGGCCCGTTATCAATACCATCCCCCATCCAGCCGGACCACCTGTCCGGTAAGATAGGCATTCGCTGAAAGCAACTGCCAAGCAAGCTGCGCCACCTCCCGCGGTTCTCCATACCGCCCGCATGGAATCTCTTCTTCTAACTGGAGACGTTCCTGCGCGCTGAATCCGGCATTCATGCGCGTATCGATACAGCCGCAGGCAATCGCGTTTACCTGGATATTGCTTGGCGCCAATTCTTTTGCCAGTGCCTTTGTCAAAGCATTGACCCCTCCTTTCGCGGCGGAATAGGCCGCCTCACAGGAAGCGCCGACCTCGCCCCATACCGAAGAGATATTCAAAATCCTGCCCGATTTCTTCTGCACCATGCCGGGCACCGCCATCTTACAGCAGTAAAACACGGAAGACAGATTCGTATCCAGCACCTGATGCCACGCTTGGACAGACAGCTCGCTTAGCAGGCCGATTTGCGAAATGCCTGCATTATTGACCAAATAATCCACCGTTCCAAACCGATGTTCTATTTCCGAAAACATTGCGCACACATCCTCATAATCCCCAATATCCCCCATCAGCGGCAAAACCGGAACCCCATACGTTTGCTCCAGCCCTGCGCAAAGCTGTTCCAGCTCTTTTTTGCTGTTCTTGCAATTCAGGGCCAGCCGGCATTGATTTTGGGCCAGTTCGCAGGCAATCGCCTTTCCTATTCCATGGGACGCGCCTGTTATAAATGCCGTTTTCATTTCAAACCACCCCTCCCCTGTATTCTGTTTTTGTTGTTTTATCCATTTTCATTATACAATAGGGGATCGGAATCCGCAAATTTATATTTTGGGAACTGTTCATTTTTTCTGATAATTTTAGAGATTCCGCTAGGAAAATTCTGCCAATTATGGTACAATAGGGACAAGGTTATTTATACTCGCGCACACGAAAATTTACCAAATAACGCCGATTCACGAGCATTGTGGTCCGGAATCCTATGGTAAACTTTATCGCTCGTGAATATATAACTTTAGTAAAAAATGAAGGGGTGATTATATGCGCATAACAATCAGCGGCAAAAATCTAGACATCACAGAGGGGCTGCGCTCTGCAGTAGAGAATAAATTATCTCGGCTGGAGAAATATTTTACACCTGATACAATTGTAAATGTCACGCTCAGTGTTACAAAAAAACGCTATCAGAAAATGGAAGTCACCATACCGGTAAAAGGCCACATCATTCGTGCGGAACAGGAAAGCAATGATATGTATGTGACAATCGACCTTGTAGAAGAAGTGATTGAGGCACAGCTTAAAAAATACCGTAAAAAGCTGATCAGCCAGCAGCAGGAAGGCAGCGGTTTTAAACAGGAATTTTTAGATGCCGACCCGTCCGAAGAAGAAGAGGTACAGATCATCCGCTCAAAGAAATTCGGAATGAAGCCGATGTTCCCGGAAGACGCCTGCGTACAAATGGAATTATTAGGGCACTCATTTTTTGTATTCCGCAATGCTGAAACGAATGAAGTAAACGTTGTCTACAAAAGAAAGGATGGAAATTACGGCCTGATCGAAGCGGAAAACTAACGAACAGTTTCATACGAATATGATACAGCCGCACTGATCCTGCAGCGATCAGATGCGGCTGTTTTGCCGCAAATAGAAAATTCAGTGCTTCTTTTCTCTTTCGTATGGCACATTGCGTACATTTTGACGTGAAATCCGTTCGGATTGACACTTTTCCCCCTGCCTGAAATATACTACAATAATCTGTGAAGTGCAAAGAAAGGGGTAACACATGTATTTACCATTACACACAACCGCCAGAACTCCTCTGATCGTCAAAACATTGAATAATGTCGCCGTAGAATATTTTGAACTGGGCCTGAAAGACCTTTCCTACCAGATCCTGGACACATTATACCACGACGTCTCTGACTGTATCGAAAACTGCGGGGATCTGCTGCCGGTAATTAGCTGCAATATGGGCAATATGCTCCGTCAGAGCGGATATTATGAAGAAGCCTACCGGATCTGCCGTCAAGGTCTGACCGACTGTTTCAAAACAGGTTTCCTATACGCTGTTCCGGAACTGATCCTGCAATTATCCATCCTCTGCCAGTACATGGGTAATCCTGCGCAGGCAGAATCATTCTATTTTCTGGGTTCTGTGCTCTTTCAATGGAGCCGGCATAAAACCGTCCCCTACACTCTATACGAATTAATGGAACAGGATTTTTTACTGTATTACGAATAACCGCGCTTTGTCCTGCTGTTCCAACCGTTTTTAAACCACAAAAGATAATTTACCACGCACTTCACCAAGGAACTGTCCCGAAATAACTTACCGATTGTTCATTTGTCCGATCGGTAAGTTATTTCGGGACAGTTCCTTAGCAGCCCGTATCTTGATTGGGCTGCCTTTTTTTCTGGAAATATTAACCGCATGCGCAAAAATTTTCGGATTGTGTTGTCATTACCGGCTAAATAGTTTACTATAATACAAACGAGTTCATAAACTGAAGAAAGAGGTATCAGGAATCATGAAAATTATTGTTTTAGCGGGCGGACTGAGCACGGAACGGGATGTCTCTATCTCAACCGGAACCATGGTAAGCAGGGCGCTGCGCAAAAAAGGGCATCAGGTTCTGCTGCTGGACGTGTTTCTTGGGATTGGCAAAGAGGGCGATCCGCTCTGCGAATTATTTGACCAAAATACGGAAAATACCATTCCCGGCGGCAGCATTACGAGGACAGCACCGGATGCAGCGGATATAAGAGCCATGCGCGAAGACCAGTCAAACTGTTTTTTTGGCCCGAACGTCATCGCACTATGCCGTATGGCAGACATTGTTTTTCTGGCTCTGCACGGGGAAAACGGGGAAGACGGCAGACTGCAGGCGGCTTTTGATTTATTCGGCATCCGTTATACCGGGAGCGGCTATTTAAGCAGCGCGATCGCCATGAATAAACAGCTTTGCAAACAATTTTTCGAGACTGCCGCCATACCGACCGCGAAATGGATTTCCATGAAAAAATCCGAACGAATCGCAGCTTTTGCCGATACCGGGCTGTCGCTGCCTTGTATTGTAAAACCATGCTGCGGCGGTTCCAGTGTCGGTATTTCCATTATCCATACACAGGAAGACTATCTGCCGGCTTTGGACCAGGCATTTGAGTTTGAGGATGAAGTGATCCTGGAAAACTATATCAAAGGCCGTGAGTTTTCTGTCGCTGTTTTTGAACAAAAAGCGTTTCCTGTTATTGAAATTGCGCCAAAGCAGGGATTTTATGATTACAGCAACAAATATACACCGGGAAGTACGGTCGAAACCTGCCCGGCCGATTTACCTGACGCTACGGCGCAAAAGCTGCAGCGCGACGCCGAAGCAGCCGCAAAAGCGCTTAGGATCGATACCTACTGCAGGGTAGATTTTATGCTGGATGAAAACGGAAACGATTACTGTCTGGAAGTCAATACGCTTCCCGGCATGACGCCGACCAGTCTGATTCCGCAGGAAGCAAAAGCGGTAGGCATTCGTTTTGAAGATCTGTGTGAACGCATCATTGACATTTCCATGAACAAATTTTAAAGGAGCCTACATTATGAAAGGTATGACACTTGAAGCCATGGCAAAAGCCTGCCACGGAACATTATCCGGTGCCGTAGGTATGCAGTATTTAACCGCGGAGGGGATTGTGATTGACAGCCGCAAAGTACTGGATGATTATGTATTCGTCGCCATTCAGGGGGAACGTACAGACGGACATGATTATATTGACCAGGTATTTGAAAAAGGCGCGCTTGCCGTTGTAACGGAACATCCGTTAGATATCCGCAAACCCCATATTCTCGTAGCATCTACCAAACAGGCCTTAAAAGACCTGGCCGCTTTTTACCTTACCATGCTGGATATCCGGGTCGTAGGCATCAGCGGAAGCGTCGGCAAAACCAGTACAAAAGAAATTATTTCTTCTGTTTTATCCCAAAAATACTGTGTACATAAAACAGAAGGAAATTTTAACAATGAAATCGGCCTTCCGCTTACCATTTTCAAAATTCGGGAAGAACATCAGATCGCTGTATTGGAAATGGGAATTTCTGAATTTGGGGAAATGCACCGGTTAGCTTCGATCGCCCGCCCGGACCTGGCGGTCATTACCAATATCGGGCCATGCCATTTGGAAACGCTGAAAACACGGGACGGCGTTTTGAAAGCAAAAACGGAAATGTTTTCGCATCTGCCAGACGATGCTTGTGTGATTTTAAACGGAGACGACGATAAGCTTTGCACGATCAGCCAGGTCCAGAAAAAAGAACCGTTTTTTTACGGCATCGGCGCAGACCGTCCGCAAACAGCCGCTTACCATGAAAAGGCAGCTTACGCATCGGACATTGAAAATCTTGGATTAAAAGGGATCCGCCTGACCATCCATTTTGGTTCCGATTCTTTTTCCGCACACATTCCGATTCCCGGCAAACATAATGTATACAATGCACTCTGCGCCGCGGTAACCGGAAAACAGCTTGGGCTTACCAATGACGAAATTCGGATGGGCCTGGAACAGGCGCGCACAATTGACGGGCGTACCAACCTGATTGATACCGGGAGTATGATCATCATTGACGACTGTTACAACGCGAATCCGGTTTCCATGAAAGCATCCATTGACGTACTGGCCACCGCGTCCGGCCGGACGGTAGCCGTTCTTGGCGATATGAACGAACTTGGCGACGATAAGCAGGCGCTGCACTACGAAGTCGGCAGATATCTGGCCGAAAAAGGCATCCATGTGCTGTTCACGGCAGGAACCCTGTCGCAGGAAATCGCAAAGGCAGCAGCCGAACACAATCCGAACTGTGAGATTTACGCGTTTGCGGGCAGAGACGAAATGCTGAAACATCTGCTTCCGTTTTTAAAAACAGGCGATGCGGTACTGGTCAAAGCGTCCCATTTTATGGAATTTCATGAAGTAGTAGAAGCCGTCATTACGATATAAAAACCGCAAAGAGGGCTGGCGCATGTATTTTGCTTCATGCGCCAGCCCCGTTGTTTTCCTATACCCTATTCCCGATTTAACGCTTCTTCGAGCATACCCCGAATCAGTTCCTGTGTATACGCGCCCATATGCCTGCGCTGTTCCTTATCCAATTGCTTTGGATAAACCGGCTTCCCATAAATCAAAGCTACCCTGGTCCGCCGTATAAACGGGATATGGTTTTCAAAAATATCCGCCGTATGCGTGAGTGCCATCGGAATAATCGCGCATCCGGTCTTTTCCGCCATTTTCAGGCTCCCTTCCTTAAACGGCAGCATATCTGTCTCTGTCTGTGATTGCACGCGCGTCCCTTCCGGGAAGATGCACATCGAGATACCGCCCTTAATTTGCTCTATTCCAGTAAGGATCATTTTCATCCCGGCTTTTAAATCTTTCCGGTCTAAAAACAGACAGTGCAGCCGTTTCATCCATCCGCTTAAAAACGGTATTTTCAGCATGCTGTCCTTTGCCACATATCCCGTCGGACGCGGGCATCTCGCATACGTAATCACAATATCAAAATAACTGCGGTGGTTGCCCACATAAAGCACCGGTTCCTCTTTCGGCACGTTTTCTTCTCCGTATACTTCCACTTTTACACCGGCCAGAAACAAGACAACCCGAAAAGCCGCCTGCACCGCCCTAAGGCAGATCAGATCCTGTTTCGCGGGCGCAAAACGTCCGACGATCCATGCAATCCACGCGATCAAAATACCCACGATAAAAAACAAAAGCAGAAACAGCACAATGAAAATTAAGCGAATCATGACCCGTTTGTTCCTTTCTGTCAGCTCATTCTTTCACAATTATATGAAATAATTCCATAATATGCAATAAAAAAATTGCAAATCCGCAAAATACCAAATACCCGCAGCCGCGTGTATATCGGATAAGCCTCCCGCATAAACTGACATTAAGAAAATTCTTTGCGTGAAACTATCATGATTATAAATCCCCGCATTAAAACCAAATCCGGATATACACGCCTGCAGCGTACCCTGTTTTCCTCTGTCCTTGCCGCCCTTTTGCTTGCCCTTTTGTCTGCCTGCACCTTGTCAAAACAGGCACCTAAAAAGCTAAAGGACGTCCAATACGCCATTGTAGAGGAAAATGAGATTCCCGAAAAGCTCCTGGAAACCATTGAACAAAAAAAGGCTGCCGAATTTAAGCTGTCTTTTGAAAATGAGGGCGAATTATATATTGTCCACGGTTATGGAGAACAGGAAACCGGCGGGTACAGCATCGTGGTCCGGAACTGTTATCTGACAAAAAACGCACTATATTTTGATACCGAACTACTCGGCCCGCAGAACGGTTCCAACCCGCAAAAAAAGCCCAGTTATCCATATATAGTGGTTAAAACCAAAGCCATGAAACAAAATATAGTATTTGAGTAGGAACTCATTGACTTTTACCGAACAGAGTGCTATACTAGATCTAGTATTCGGATAATCATGTGTCCGAAGATGGCAATGGCAAAATATAGCAGATGCAGGAAAATGCACCAGTTGGCATTTCACTGCATGCAGAGGAGGAAGATCAATATGCAGCGAACAGATATAGAAAAAGTGCGTGCATCCGTGCATCAGCAGTGCGGGAGCAAAGTAATGATCCAGCTTGACAGGGGCAGAAATAAAGTTGACATTCAAAGCGGCGTCATTCAGGGGGCTTACCCAAGTGTATTTACCGTTTTAGTCGATGACAAGGATGAAAAAAATCCTCCGCAGCTACTTTCTTTCAGTTATTCTGATATTATTACCAGAGATATCCGTATGAAATTATGTTAGATTATAAATCAAATTCATAAAATCCCCCGATTCGGAATAGTATGTAGAAAACGATTCAGAATCGGAGGATTTTTTATTGGATTTTATAAAAAAGTTATTGCAGACGAACCAGGAGCGGGGACGGGCATCGATCCAGCTTACTGTAGAAAATGATTTTAACCTGCCGGACTATGAACCGGATATGATAAAGCTGATCGACCGCAAAGGTACCGTACGCATCCAGGAGACACGCGTAGAACCAGACCAGGCCGTCGTAAACGGCTTGCTGCTGTTCCAGGCATTGTACAAATGCACGGAATCCGGCGCCATCTGCAGCCTGCAGGGCGAAGTCCCGTTTACAGAAACCATACATATGGAGGGCATACAGGAAACGGACCAGCTAATCATGCACTGCAGTATGGAAGACCTGGCGCTTAGCATGATTAACTCCCGCAAACTAAATATCCGCGCACTGATTGACCTGCTGGCAATCGACCATATGGAACAGCAGGTGGAACTCCCAACCGGCATGGAAGACACTTCTGTCCAGACATTGTTCCAGCAGCAGAAGATGCTGCAGCTACTAACGCAGAAAAAAGATATCTGCCGTATCCACAGTGAAATCCTGCTGCCGTCAAACCGTCCGAACATCCACAAACTGCTCTGGCAGAGCGTGCAGCTCCGCGGTCTGGACAGCCGGGTCCGCACGGGTGAGATCGAACTTACCGGGGAACTGCTCGTAAATATCCTGTACAAAGGCGAAGAAGATGAAAAACAGGTACAATGCATGGAAACGACCGTGGCGCTGCATGAACGCATCGAATGCAGTGTGTGCGAGCCTGACACCCTCTTTAAACTCGTGCCGCTGCAGGTTCAGCTTGAAGTCACGCCGACCGCGGACGAGGACGGGGAAAACCGCGTCCTGATGCTGGAGGGAACGCTTGATTTTTACCTGCGGGTATGGCGGGAAGAAGAACTCCAGGTTTTGGAAGACGCCTACTCCCTGCAAGATGAACTGGTACTGGAACGCGAACCAGTAAATCTCCAGTGTCTGCTTGTAAAAAACGATTCCAAGTTCAAAACCGCGGACCAGCTTCCGTTAGAAAACCAGCCCGCGGAAATTTTGCAGCTTTGCGCCAGCGTCGGCGACGTATTTATCGAGGACAGCCGCATCGTTGCGGACGGCATCGAAGCGGAGGGCATCTTAAAAGTACGCATGCTATACATTACCGCCAGTGACGATATGCCCATCGGTATCGCGGAAGGCGTCATTCCATTCAGCCGGCAGATTGAAGCAGAGGGCATTCGGCCAGAAGATCCATTTGAATTATCCGCCGGCATTGACCAGCTCACCGTGATCCTTGCCGACAACAGCCAGGCAGACGTCAAAGCGGTCATCAGCCTGGACGCAATTGTATTCCGCAGCCAAAACACTTCCCTCATCAGCGGTATCACCAGGCACCCGGTCGACCTGGAGCAATATGAAAAGCAGCCCGGCATCGCCGGCTATATCGTAAAAACCGGAGACCGCCTCTGGGATATTGCCAAAGAACACCATACGACCGTTTCCGACGTCATCGCAATGAATCAGTTATCCGGCGAACATGTCAGCCGGGGCGATAAACTGCTGATCGTCAAACAAATGAGCGTACCGGCCAATCCATAATTGGATAAAAGTTCAAAAAAAATTCACATTTATTTTTCAAATATGGGCAATTGTCCAGTTGAAATTAAACGATACTCATGCTATACTATCGAGGATGCAGAAAATAAATGTAAAACACAAAGGAGCTTATTTTGAAAACACATACAATCCTACATAAACTATTGATCAAAAATACTTCCATGAAACTTGCCTCCCTCTTCCTTGTAGCAGCGGTAGGCACCTCTTCCCTGCAGCCGGCTTTTGCAAGCCGCAAATCACAGGCGCAGGATGCGAAACAGGCGGCGGAAAGCAATCTGAACTCCGTAAATAACGAGATCAACAGCATTGCTTCCAAACAGGCGCAGTTGCGCCAGGAAATCAATTCCCTCGATGCGGAGCTTGTTGACCTGTTGTTAAATATGGATATTTTATCCGATGACCTGGATCAGAAAGAGCAGGAGATCAAACAGGCAAACGAAGACCTGAAGGTGGCAAAGCAGGAAGAAGCAGACCAGTATGAACGAATGAAAAAACGAATCCGCTATATGTATGAGCGCGGCGACAATTCCATTATAGAAGCGTTGATCGGTGCTACCAGCATGTCGGACTTTTTAAATAAAGTAAACTACTGCAACGCGGTATATGATTATGACAGGGACCAGCTCCAGCTATATAAAGAAACAAAGCAGGAAGTTATTGACTTGAAAGGCCGGCTTGAAAATGAGCAGTCTGAAATGGAAGAAATGCAGAACAGCTATAAGGAGCAGGAAGCAAACTTAAAACAGATGGTTTCCGCAAAAGAAGCGACCATGGACGACTTTGATTCCCAGTTATCCCAGGCGAAAGTACTGGCGGCAGCCTATAAAGATACGATCCAGCGCCAGAACCAGATTATACAGGACGAAGAAGAAAAAGAACGGCAGGCGGCTGAAGCTGCAGCAGCGGCTGAACGCGCGGCACAGGAAGCCGCAGCAGCAGCGGCACAGCGCCAGCAGGAAGCAGCCGCAAACAATAACGCTGCGGCAAACAACGCCCCGGCAGCGAACAACAGCCAGTCCAATACAGGAAACAGCACACCAGCGAATAACAGCCAGTCCAATACGGCGAACAACACGCCGGCAGCAAACAACAGTCCGTCCAATCCAGCAAACAGTGCCCCGGCAGCGAACAACAGCGGACAATCCAGTTCCAGCAACCCGCCGGCAAACAGCCAGCCGTCAACGCCTGCAGCCAATTCTTCCGGCATCACAGGTTCTGACGTTGTCAATTACGCAAGCCAGTTTATCGGCGGCCCGTACGTATGGGGCGGTACCAGCCTGACAAACGGCGCTGATTGTTCCGGATTTACAATGAGCGTTTATGCGCATTTTGGTTATTCATTACCGCATAGTTCTTATGCACAGGCAAATTGCGGCAGAGGCGTCAGCTACAGCGAAGCTCAGCCGGGAGATTTGATTTGTTATGGTGGACATGTCGCACTGTATATTGGGGGCGGTATGATTTTAGGCGCGCAGAGTTCACGTTCCGGTATTACGACACAGAATGCAACCTACCGGACGATTGTAGCCGTTCGCAGAATTATAAACTAATTGCAGACTAGTAGAACTAGACTAATAGATAAGAAATCGTAGAATCATCTACATATGATGTACCTATGACCAGGCGCCGCTATGGAAGAGAGATCCTTATTTTCCGTAGCGGCGTTTTACGGCAAAATGACTGAAATAAGCAGACGGAAGA
Organism: uncultured Eubacterium sp.; assembly: GCA_910586045.1. Classification (GTDB taxonomy): domain Bacteria; phylum Bacillota; class Clostridia; order Lachnospirales; family Lachnospiraceae; genus Eubacterium_J. The sequence continues at coordinate 3,439 of CAJUIH010000003.1, read as the reverse complement.
TGGGGATGAAAACATGCAGACCAAATTAGGCAGAAACGATAAATGCTGGTGCGGCAGCAACCGAAAATATAAACAGTGCCATCAGGCATTCGACGAGAAAATCGCACGGATCGCACAGCAGGGCCATCCGGTCCCGGAACGGGAAATGATCAAAAACGCAGACCAAATCGCGGGAATACGTCAGAGTGCCAAAATTAATATCGCCGTGCTGGACCATATCGGGGAACAGATTCATGCAGGTATGAGTACGGAAGAAATCGACCAGATGGTCTACGACCTGACTACCCGCATGGGCGGCATTCCGGCACCGTTGCATTACGAGGGCTATCCAAAGAGCGTATGTACCTCTGTAAATCACCAGGTATGCCACGGCATCCCTTCCAAAGACGTGATTTTAAAAGAGGGAGACATTGTAAACGTAGACGCTTCTACCATCCTAAACGGCTACTATTCGGATTCTTCCCGCATGTACTGTATCGGGGAAGTAAGCCCGGAGAAAAAACGTCTGGTGGAAGTAGCCAAAGAGTGCGTACAGGTCGGCTTTGAAGCGGTGCGGCCATGGGGATATTTAGGCGATATGGGACAGGCTGTGCATGACCACGCGTTTGCAAACGGCTACACCGTCGTCAGGGAAATCGGCGGACATGGTGTCGGCCTGGCATTTCATGAAGATCCATGGGTCAGCTACAACAGCAAACGCGGCGAAGAAATGCTGATGGTGCCGGGCATGATTTTTACCATTGAACCAATGATCAATATGGGGAAAGTAGAAATCTATGTCGATGAAGTCAACGACTGGACGGTCTATACAGAAGACGGAAAACCATCCGCCCAATGGGAAATCATGGTACTGGTAACCGAAGACGGCGCGGAAATACTTTCCTACTAAGGAACTCCCGAAATAACTTGCCGATATATTTTTGAACAAAAACAGACTGATATTTGGAAGGAACCCCTATGAAAGTGCAGATTTTCGCAATGACACACAAAGCCTTTGTCCCGCCGCAGGATCCCATGTACGTTCCGCTGCAGGTCGGCCGCGCATGCCACGAGCCGCTTGGTTATGCCGCGGACCATACAGGCGACAGCATTTCCGCCCTAAATGCCTATTACAGTGAACTGACCGGCGTATACTGGCTGTGGAAAAATTACCGGGATACCGACGCGGTCGGCATCTGTCATTACCGGAGATATTTTATCGCAGAAGACGGCCATCTTTATACAAAGGCAGATATTGAACGCCTGCTTTTGTCTTATGACATGGTCGTTACAAAAAAACTGGTACTGCGCATGCCATATTACGACGGTTTCTCTGCTACGCATGATGAAAAAGACCTGCTGGAAACAGCGCGGGTCGTCGAAGAAAAATATCCCGATTACGCGCCGCTGTTTCATAAAATGGTACACGAAAGGGAAACCTACTTTGCAAATATGATGATCTGCCGCAAACCGCTGTACGACAAATACTGCGCCTGGCTGTTTGACATTTTATTTGAAGTACAGAAACGGACAGACCCGACCGGATACGACAATTACCGCAAACGGGTCTACGGATTCCTGTCTGAGTTTCTGCTGACCGTATGGATTGTAAAAAACAACCTCCATGTTTATGAAAGCTGTGTCGGAATGAGTGCGGAAAAATCGGAAACCGAAGAGATCAAGCTGCAATTATCTGCCTATTTTGCCAAAAAGGATATCCCCGGCGCAAAAAAATATCTCCTGGATGCGCTGGATACCCGGCCGGACCTATTAATGGAAGCTTCCGATATCAGAGGAGAACTGAAACTATGTATGCAGGTTATTGCCACCTGCGAATACGAACAAAGCCGTGGTGAACTGCCTATTCTGGAGCAGGGAATGCCTTTTGCGGAACTTTTAAAGCAACTACGCCAGCTCAACCAGTTTGTAGAACGGCTGTGCGGTGAAGAGCCGGACCTTGCGGCGGATGCAGAAGCTTTTCGGAAAAAACTGCGGGTATATACAGATGCGCACGGGCTTTCCGGGACGGCGGGTGAGATCTCGGCCCAGGTTATTTGCGGTGCCGGGCAGTTCATGCAAAATTAAGTTACAAACATCCCACTTCTAATGCAACGCATGCAAATGCTTTTGCGTCTATATGATTAACTGGATATCATCCAGCCTTTATTCCAAAAACGTCTATGCAATTCCAAAAACAGCTATGCAGATAAAAAGGAGGAATCAGCCTATGAAAAAAAAATTGTTACTTTACGTATGTACCTTTCTTTTCAGTACGGGAGTTGCTGTAAGCGGCTGCGGATCCGGTAATGCGGATAAATCCGGCTCCGCTTCGCAAACTGAAATAGCCTACGACGATACCGCAGAACAGGAAGCGCTTGCCGCGGATCCCAACCTGTTTTCTATCAATCATGGTGAAGAACTCTCTTCCACCACATCATCCGTGTCTGATGAAAACGGGACGGAAGACGCAAAAGCAACGGACTCCGAAATACAAACTTCGAAAAATACAGCCAGCCTGACAGATCACACAAACGAAAAACTGATCCATACCTATCATTACACAACGGAAACGAAAGAATATGAAGCTTTTATGAAACAGATTACGGAACAAACAAAGCAGCTAAACGGTTACATAGAAAGCTCGGAAACGAACGGCGGCACTTCGGACAGGAGCAACCGTTATGCGGATATTACCCTGCGGATCCCCGCTGGAGAGATGGACGCAATGCTGTCCATGATCCAGTCCAAATCCAATGTCACATACAGCAAAAGCAGCGTGGAAAACGTTACCTTGCAGTACGTGGATATGCAAAGCCATGTCAAAGCACTGCGTACGGAACAGAACACCTTGCTGGAACTGATTGAAAAGGCGGATAAGCTAAAGGATATCATTGCCCTGCAAAGCCAGCTTACACAAGTCCGCTACGAAATCGAATCCTATGAATCCCAATTGCGCATGTATGATAACCGGGTAAATTACTCTACCTTAAACCTGACTGTCTGCGAAGTAGAACGCGCAACAACCGTAACCCCGGCCAAGGCGGGATTTCTGGAAGAAGTAAAAAATAAGTTTTCCGACAACCTGTATGCAGTCGGCCAATGGCTTCGGGCACTGGCAATCTGGCTGATAGGATCGCTGCCGATTTTACTTCCGGCTGCTTTCGCCATAATCGCTGCGCTCCTGCTGCTCCGGAAATGGAATAAGCGGAAAAAACGCCGGCTTGCGGAAAACCCGTCGACGTCCAGCGGATACCAGAGCATTTATCAGAGCCAGAAAACAAAACAGGAAGCAGATCCGCAAACACAGGAGGAGACGAAACCTACCGACGAAACAGAACACCATTAAATCGGACGGTGTTGCATTTCATGTGTCGTAACATTTTAGGCCGAGTGTTACTTTTTTCTAATCAGACGCTGGGAGAGACGGTTTGCCCGGCATTCTGGCGGCCCTCCAGAATGC
>CAJUIH010000002.1 GCA_910586045.1 uncultured Eubacterium sp. | reverse complement strand
AGGACGTGATGAAATATGGAAGAAATGCGTGTGCAGATTGAAGCAAGAGAACCGACAGACGGAGAAATCAGAGCCTTTTGGTTCACCCTGCCTATCGACATAGAACAGGTGGAAGAACTGCTGGGGATTGATATAGATACAGACTATTATTCTATCACGGGAAAGGAGCTTCCCTTTGCTGATGAAGTGCAGGAAGATACCACCATTGAAATGCTCGACGACCTGTACCATACCTATGAAAATTTACCCTCTGACTTGAAAGAGGACTATGCGGAGCTGATGTGTTATTTCACCGACCTTGACGAATTGCACCGATACAGAAACGACATCATTCATTATTCGTGGTGTAAGAACATGACGGACGTTGCCCGCCATATTCTGAATAACGACCCAGACTTTACTTCCCTTAGTGAGAGTGTCACCCGCTATTTCGATTATGAAGCCTACGGGCAGTATCTTGACGACAACGGACGCTTTGTGGAAACCGACCACGGTATCTATGAACTTCCATAGAAAAGAGGTGTAAGCCTGTGGTGGACGACATGAGGGTGTATATCGCTAATCTTGGCAAGTACAATGAGGGCGAACTTGTCGGGGACTGGTTCTCTTTCCCTATCGACGAGGAAGATGTTTCGGAGCGTATCGGGCTGAACAGCTATTATGAGGAATACGCTGTCCATGATACCGACAACTTCCCTATTGAAATCGGGGAGTATATCTCCATTGAAGAACTCAATGAGATGTACGACATGATTTGTGAGCTTCCCGACTATATCACGGACGCTCTGGACGAGTTTGTTTCCTACTATGGAAGTCTGGAAGAAGTCTACGAGCATAAGGACGAGATTTATTATTATCCTAATTGCGAGGATATGACCGACGTTGCCTATTACTTCATTGACGAGTTACAAGTGCTGGGGGAGATACCGCCACTTTTACAAAACTATATCAACTATGAAGCATACGGCAGGGAATTATCCATAGAGGGGACGTTCATTGAAACAAGCCGTGGGATATGCGAGATACCATATTAGAGCTGGCAGATCAGCGACAGGCAAGGTCGCTACTGACAGCTTTTTCTATCAAGGACAGTCTGAAAATGGCTGTCCTTTTCCATTACAACGAAAGGAGCTGAAACGAATTGAAGAAGATTAAGAGCTACACAGGTATCTGGAACGTGGAGAAAGTCTTGTATGCAATCAATGACTTTACTCTCCCGTTTCCTGTTACCTTTACCCAGATAACGTGGTTTGTCATTACGGAGTTTGCTGTCATTCTCTTAGGGGACTTACCGCCGTTATCGTTTATCGAGGGGGCATTTCTGAAATACTTCGGTATTCCTGTTGCCCTCACATGGTTTATGAGCCAAAAGACCTTTGACGGCAAGAAGCCTTACAGCTTCTTGAAATCGCAGATTACATTTGCCCTGCGACCTAAGACTACTTATGCAGGAAAAGCCGTGAAGCTGGAAAAGGAAGTGTTCAGCGAACCCGTCACGGCGGTTAGGAGTGTGATGTATGTTCCCGATTAAATATATCGACAACAACCTTGTCTGGAACAAGGACAATGAGGTATTCGCCTACTATGAGCTGATACCGTATAACTATTCTTTTCTGTCAGCGGAACAGAAATTTATCGTCCATGACAGCTTCCGTCAGCTTATCGCACAGTCCCGTGAGGGGAAGATACACGCCTTGCAGATAGCGACGGAAAGCTCCGTAAGAAGCATACAAAAGCAGTCAAAAAAGCTGGTGACGGGGCGACTTCGTGATGTGGCGATACAGAAGATTGATGAACAGACAGAAGCGTTAGTAAGCATGATTGGGGACAATCAAGTGGACTACCGCTTTTTTATCGGCTTCAAGCTCATTGTGACAGAGGAAAAAGTCAGTCTTGAAAGCATGAAAAAATCGGCGTTTATGACGTTCAAAGAGTTCTTGAATGAGGTCAACCATACGCTGATGAACGACTTTATCTCCATGCCAGATGATGAAATCAACCGCTACATGAAAATGGAAAAACTGCTGGAAAATAAAATCTCCCGCCGTTTCAAGTTCCGACGCTTGGACAAGAACGACTTCGGTTATCTTATCGAGCATATCTACGGCAGGGACGGCGTGGCGTATGAGGACTACGAATATTCGCTTCCAAAGAAGAAGCTGAAAAAGGCAACGCTCATCAAGCAGTACGACCTTATCCGTCCGACCCGCTGTCTGATAGAGGAAAGCCAGCGATACATAAGGCTGGAACATGAGGACAGCGAGAGCTTCGTGTCCTACTTTACCGTCAATGCGATTGTGGGCGAACTGGATTTTCCGTCCAGTGAGATATTCTACTTCCAGCAACAGCAGTTCACGTTTCCTGTTGATACAAGCATGAACGTGGAAATCGTCGGCAACAGAAAAGCCTTATCGACTGTCCGCAACAAGAAGAAAGAGCTGAAAGACTTGGATAATCACGCCTATCAGTCTGGAAGCGAAACCAGCTCAAACGTGGTGGACGCATTAGACAGCGTGGACGAGCTGGAAACCGACCTCGACCAGAGCAAGGAAAGCATGTATAAACTCTCTTACGTTATCCGTGTGTCCGCTCCCGGCCTTGACGAGCTGAAACGACGCTGTGATGAGGTCAAGGATTTTTACGACGACCTCAATGTAAAATTAGTCCGACCTGCTGGGGATATGCTGGGGCTTCACTCTGAATTTCTCCCCGCCAGCAAGCGTTATATCAATGACTATGTGCAGTATGTGAAATCCGACTTTCTGGCGGGGCTTGGCTTCGGGGCGACACAACAGCTTGGCGAGAATACAGGTATCTATATTGGCTATTCTGTGGACACAGGAAGAAACGTCTATTTACAGCCCTCTCTTGCCAGTCAAGGCGTGAAAGGTACGGTCACAAACGCTCTGGCTTCCGCTTTTGTCGGTTCGCTGGGAGGTGGAAAGTCGTTCTGCAACAATCTGATTGTCTATTATTCCGTCCTCTTTGGCGGACAGGCGGTCATTCTCGACCCTAAGAGTGAGCGTGGCAACTGGAAAGAAACGCTTCCAGAGATAGCCCATGAAATCAATATCGTCAATCTTACCAGCGATAAGGAAAACGCTGGGCTTCTTGACCCGTTCGTGATTATGAAAAATGTAAAGGACGCTGAAAGTCTGGCGATAGACATTCTCACATTCCTTACGGGGATTTCCTCTAGGGACGGCGAGAAGTTCCCTGTCCTTAGAAAAGCGGTGCGAGCCGTGACCCAGAGCGATCAGCGAGGCTTGCTTCATGTGATAGACGAGTTACGCAGAGAGGACACGGCGATAGCCCTAGGCATTGTCGACCATATCGACAGCTTTACGGACTATGATTTTGCACATCTGCTGTTCTCGGACGGAACGGTTAAGAACGCTATCAGCTTGGACAACCAGCTCAATATCATACAGGTGGCAGATTTGGTACTTCCCGACAAGGACACGACCTTTGAGGAATACACGACCATTGAACTGCTGTCCGTGGCTATGTTGATTGTTATTTCCACCTTTGCCCTTGACTTTATCCACAGCGACAGAAGCATTTTTAAAATCGTGGATTTAGATGAAGCGTGGGCGTTCCTCAACGTGGCACAGGGCGAAACCCTCTCAAACAAGCTGGTGCGTGCGGGACGTGCTATGCAGGCGGGCGTGTACTTTGTTACGCAATCCTCTGGCGACGTGTCAAAGGAGAGCTTGAAAAACAATATCGGCTTGAAGTTTGCCTTTAGAAGTACCGACATCAACGAGATAAAGCAGACCCTTGAATTTTTCGGTATCGACAAGGATGACGAGAACAACCAGAAAAGACTTCGTGACTTGGAGAACGGACAATGCCTGCTTCAAGACTTGTACGGGCGTGTGGGTGTGGTGCAGATACACCCAGTCTTTGAGGAATTACTGCACGCCTTTGATACCAGACCGCCCATAAAAAGCGTGGTGGAGTGATGAAAGATAGGATAAAGGGGCTTTTGACAAAAAAGAAGATCTTTCGTTTTTTCAAGATTGCTCTGATAGTCATTTTTACCTCTGTTGTGTTCCTCTCCCTGTTCGGGACGGTGGCTCATGCCACGGGGCTTGTAGATGATACCGTCAATGCGGACAACCTGTATTCACAGTACCCGCTGGAAAACTACCAGCTTGACTTCTATGTGGACAATAGCTGGGGCTGGCTTCCGTGGAACTGGCTGGACGGTATCGGAAAGTCCGTACAATACGGGCTTTACTGTATCACCAATTTTATCTGGACTATCAGTCTGTATCTATCCAACGCCACGGGGTACGTCGTCCAGCAGGCGTATAAGCTGGACTTCATCAACGACATGGCAGACAGTATCGGCAAGAGCATACAGACCCTAGCGGGCGTGACGGAAAACGGCTTCGGAAGCACTGGCTTTTATGTAGGCTTCCTGCTTCTCATTATCCTTATCGTGGGTATCTATGTTGCCTACACGGGACTTATCAAGCGAGAAACCAGCAAGGCACTTCACGCCGTTATCAACTTCATAGTGGTGTTCGTGCTGTCCGCTTCCTTTATCGCCTACGCTCCCGACTATATCAAGAAGATAAACGATTTTTCCAGTGACATTAGTACCGCTTCACTGGATTTGGGGACAAAGATAATGCTCCCCGACAGCGACAGTGCGGGAAAAGACAGCGTGTACTTGATAAGGGACAGCCTGTTTTCCATACAGGTACAACAGCCGTGGCTACTTTTGCAGTTTGGCAACAGCGATATAGAGGAAATCGGGGCTGACCGTGTGGAAGCTCTGGTATCTGCCAGTCCGTCAGCCGACGACGGAGCGACCCGTGAGGACGTAGTGAAAACGGAAATCGAGGATAACGACAACGACAATCTGACGATACCGCAGGTCATCAACCGTCTGGGAATGGTGTTCTTCCTGCTCATCTTCAATCTGGGGATAACGATATTCGTTTTCCTGCTTACAGGCATGATGATATTTTCCCAGATACTATTTATCATCTTCGCTATGTTCCTGCCGATTAGCTTTCTACTCTCTATGATACCCAGCTATGAGAACATGGCAAAACAGGCAATCGTGCGAGTATTCAATACGATTATGACAAGGGCGGGCATTACCCTTATTGTCACGGTGGCTTTCAGTATTTCCAGTATGTTCTACAACATCTCTACCGATTACCCGTTCTTTATGATTGCGTTCTTACAGATAGTCTGCTTTGCGGGTATCTACATGAAGCTGGGCGACCTTATGAGTATGTTCAGCTTAAATGCTGGGGACAGCCAGAGCATGGGACGCAGGATATTCCGCCGTCCGTATCTGTTTATGCGACACAGGGCTAGGCGTATGGAACACCGTATCGCAAGGGCTGTCGGAAAAGGAAGTATGGTCGGTGCTGGAACGGGAGCTATGGCGGGAGCGGTTCTTTCTTCTGCTGGAAACAAACAATCCCATGCCAGCACGACCCGCAAGCGTGACAATACTTCTTTTGGAAGCCGAGCGGGTTCAGCCGTGGGTGCGGTGCTTGATACGAAAAACAAGGTCAAGGACAAGGCAACGGCTGTCAAGGAGAATATCAAGGATATGCCGACCCAGACCGCCTATGCCCTGCACTCCGCAAAGGAAAAGGCAAAGGAAAATGTGTCCGACTTCAAGCGTGGCATTGTGCAGGGACAGGAAACCAGACAGAGCCAGCGTGCCGACAAACTCCAACAGCACAGACAGAATATCGCTGACAAGCGTATGGAGCTTCAAAAGGCACAGGAAGCAAAACAGGCTGGCAGAACGACGGACGGATCAGCGACAACAGGAGCTACCCGTCCCCATGATAGACCTGTCACCACTTCTAAGACAGACACAGGAAAAGTGCAGGAAATCAAGCGTCCTGTCACCACGGATAAGGTACATACCGAGCCGACGAAAGCACAGCCTGTCAAGGAGCGTCCGCTTGCTTCAAAATCTGATGAACCTATACCACAGAAACACGGGACAAGGCTTAATGGTGTGGAACTGAACCGACAGACCACCAGAAAAGAGAGAAACATTAAGAAAGCGACCCTAAACATGACAGGACAGAAAGGACGTAAGAAATGAAGCTAAGACATATCGCCCTTATCGGCAGTCTGTTTCCCTTTCTTCTTGCGATAGTGCTTTTCTTTGGCGTGCTTATCAGTGCCGAGGACGACGACGGGGGCGGTGGTTCTTCCTCATGGGTAACGGGCATGAACCTCTCCGCAGAGGTGTTGAAACATCAGCCTATGGTAGAGAAATACGCTAAAGAGTACGGCATTTCCGAGTACGTCCCCTATCTGCTGGCAATCATACAGGTGGAAAGTGGCGGGACAGCCGAGGACGTTATGCAGAGTTCCGAGAGCATGGGCTTACCGCCTAACTCCCTTGATACGGAAAGTTCAATCAAGCAGGGGTGCAAGTATTTTGCGTCCCTGCTTTCTTCAGCAGAAAGTCAAGGCATAGAGGATATAAACGTGGCGGTACAGTCCTATAACTATGGCGGTGGCTATATCGGCTATGTGGCTAAGAACGGGAAAAAGCATAGCTTCACGCTGGCAGAGAATTTCGCCCGTGACAAGTCTGGGGGAAAGAAAGTCACCTACACGAACCCTATCGCTGTCGCCCGCAATGGTGGCTGGCGATATGCCTACGGGAATATGTTCTATGTGGAGCTTGTCAGCCAGTATCTAACGATTACAAAATTTGACAATGCGACCGTTCAAAAAATCATGGACGAAGCCCTAAAATATAAGAATTGGGACTATGTCTATGGCGGGAGCAACCCTAACACTTCTTTTGACTGTTCGGGGCTGGTTCAATGGTGCTACGGCAAGGCTGGCATTTCCTTACCGAGAACGGCACAGGCACAGTATGACGCTACCCAGCATATCCCGCTTTCACAGGCACAGGCTGGGGATTTGGTGTTCTTCCATAGTACCTATGACGCAGGAAGCTATGTAACGCACGTCGGTATCTATGTGGGAAATAATCAGATGTATCACGCTGGCGACCCGATAGGCTACGCCGATTTGAACAATAGCTACTGGCAACAGCACCTTATCGGGGCTGGCAGAATTAAGCAATAAAAAGAAAGGAATGGAAATATCATGTTCAAGAAGAAAGAAAAACCGATAAAGGAAAAGAAAATCTGCACTATGAAAGTGGGGACGCATAAGAAATCCGTCATTGCCCTCTGGGTGGTGCTTATCGCAAGCGTGAGCTTTGGTGTGTATAAGAATTTTACCGCTATTGACCAGCACACCACCCATGAGATAGAAACCATACAGCTACGACTTAACGATACCAACGGCATAGAAAATTTCGTGAAGAATTTCTGTAAATCCTACTACACATGGAGCAACAGCAAGGAAGCAATCGAAGCAAGGACACAGGCTATCAGTGCCTATCTGACACAGGAATTGCAGGATTTGAATGTTGATACGGTAAGGACGGATATACCGACCAGCTCCACGGTCACGGACGTACTTATCTGGGACGTGGAACAGTCTGGGGAGAACGCTTTTACTGTTACCTACGAAGTAGATCAGCAGATAAAAGAGGGCGACCAGACAAGGAATGTATCAGAAACCTATATCGTGACCGTCCATGTAGACGCTGACGGGGATATGGTTATCATACAGAACCCGACCCTTGCCCCAGCTATGGAAAAATCCGATTATGAACCAAAGGCACAGGAAGCGGACAACAGTGTGGACGCTGATACCACGGCAGACGCTACGGCGTTTCTGGAAACATTCTTCAAGCTGTACCCTACCGCAACAGACAAGGAGCTTGCCTACTATGTAGAGGGAAATGCCCTTGAACCGATAAACGGGGACTATCTCTTTTCCGAGCTTGTCAATCCGGTATTCACGGCTGACGGCGACAGTGTGAAAGTGAGTGTTGCGGTGAAGTTTATCGACAATCAGACAAAAGCGACACAGATTTCACAGTATGAACTGACGCTTCATAAGGATAGCAACTGGAAGATTGTTTAAATTTATGATGAAAATTGTGAGCTGTAGCTTTACTGGCTACAGCTCATTTTCCCAGTATGATATGGCTCGTTCCTCTTAACTTTTGTTAGTATAGCTTGTTTCACATTCTGTAAACCCATTTACAGTCAAAAGAATAATTGCTATAATAGCTCGTATAAATGGTTGCCAATAAAATCTGTAATTAAATCAATTTTTCTGATATAAGGAGATAAATGAAAAATGAAAAAAACAGTTTTGATTTTAGAAGATGATACTGACTTAGCGGAGGGGATAGAATTATCTTTGCAAAGTGAAGAATTAAATTTCGTAATATGTTCTACAATCGCAGATGCAAGGACAGTTATACCTAAACAAAAAATTGATTTAATGATTTTTGACATCAATCTTCCTGATGGTAACGGATTAGAATTTTGTCGTGAAATAAAGCGGAAAGTGTCAATTCCGATTGCCCTGCTTACTGCAAAAGATATGGAATTAGATATTGTAAAAGGACTTGAAAGTGGTGCAGATGATTACATTACGAAACCCTTTAGTCTAATGGTTCTTCGTGCCAGAATCAGAGCTTTGCTTAGAAGAAGTCCTGCAAGAAATGAGCCGGAATATAAAGATTCTATTTTCCTGTTTCGTTTTGAAACAATGGAATTTTATAAAAACGGTATATCAATAGAATTAAGTAAAACAGAACAACGAATACTATATCTTCTAACATCAAATCCAAATATAATTATAACTAGAGAACGTTTATTGGAATGGGTATGGTCTGAGGGGACAGAATATGTGGAAGATAATGCTTTATCCGTTGCTATAAGACGGCTAAGAGATAAACTGGAAGATGATTCTTCCAATCCTCAATATATTAAAACAGTATACGGAAAGGGTTATATGTGGGAGAATTTATAAATGAATCTATATGCTATCTTGATTTTAGCCGTCATTATAAATATTATACTTTTATATCTGATAATCCGCTGGTATAGAAACAAATTGTTTGCACAATATCAAAATTTTCTTGATAAAACAGACGGTATATTAAGTGGAAAAAGGATAGAGCTTTCATATGATGAATCACTGGATTCTGCAATTTCTGAACGGCTCAATCGAATTATGGAAATATCCCATATGCAAAAAGAAATTGCTGAGGAAGAAAGGGATATTATAAAATCTTTGATTACGAATATCAGCCATCAGATTAGGACTCCTCTTGCGAATATTACTTTATATACAGGTCTGCTCAAAGAACGGATAAGTGATTCAAAATCTACTCGATTGGCAGACAAGATAGAAAATAATGCAGAAAAATTAAATTTTTTTATGAAAGAGTTGCTTAAATCTTCTTATGCTGAGCAAGAGATTATCTCCGTGTCTCCTAAAATTATTGACTTAGATACTGTGATTAAAAAAAGCTGTCAATCTGTAGAATTAGACGCAATGAAAAAAGAAATTCAGCTTATTTCAGAATATCATACCTGCAAAGTATATGCTGATTTAAAATGGACAGAAGAGGTTTTTACAAATATCCTTGAAAATGCGATAAAATACTCTCCTAATGGGGCAACTGTAACTATTCAATCTATTTTATATGAATCTTTTGTTTGTGTTCAGATTGTTGATAATGGTATCGGTATTCCAGAGGAAGAACAGGGAAAAATATTCCAAAGATTTTACAGAGGTTCAAATGTAACAGACAAGCAGGGATTTGGAATTGGGTTATATTTAGCCAGAGAAGTATTAAGAAAACAGCAGGGATATATAAAAGTAAAATCTACACCGAATAGAGGAACAACTGTCGAGGTTTTCTTATCACGTGAAGATTTCTAATCAAACGAATCAAGGCTTTTTTCTCAATCTTGAATTGTGTCAGAAGTGTCACTTTTGAGAAAGATTTGAGAAAGAAGTCTTTGTTATTATTAGACAAACAAAGAAAGGAAGATAAAAAATGGATATTCTATCAGTTAGAAATCTTAAAAAATATTATCAGATGGGAGAAAACACGGTAAAGGCATTGGACGGTATCGACCTGGATATTAAAGAGGGTGAATTTTTGGCAATTGTAGGAACGTCAGGAAGTGGAAAATCCACATTATTGCATATGCTTGGAGGTTTAGACAATCCTACTTCTGGCGAAGTGTTGATTGATGGGAAAGATATTTCCAAATTGTCTCGTGACGAATTAACGATTTACAGAAGAAGAAAAATTGGATTTGTTTTTCAAAATTATAATCTTCTTCCGCTAATGAATGTATATGAAAATATTGTACTTCCGATAAAACTGGACGGAGTTAAGCCAGACGAAGATTATATTGAAGAAATACTTCGATTATTAAAGTTAGAGAGTAAGAAGTATTCTATGCCTAATCAATTATCCGGCGGACAGCAACAAAGAGTAGCATTGGCAAGAGCATTAGCAACTAAGCCGGCAATTATTCTTGCTGATGAACCGACTGGAAATCTTGACAGCCGGACAAGTCAAGATGTTTTAGGATTGATGAAAATATCCAGTCAGAAATTGTCGCAAACAATTGTGATGATAACACATAATGATGAAATTGCTCAAATGGCAGACAGGATTATCCGTCTGGAAGATGGAAAAATCGTGAAAGGCGGTGAGTAAAATGCTCAAAGTCAACAATAAAAAAGTAATAAACGACCTTGCAAAAACAACATACTCCGCACATAAAAAGAGAAATATCTTGACGATTATGGCTATCTTCCTGACAACTTTCTTAATATGCACGGTAATATCTATTGGATTGAGTTATCGAGATACAGTAGCACTCCGTCAACAAAGAATGCAGGGCATGGATTATGATATAGAATTAACGGAGCCTAGGAATGATCAAGTGTCTGCCATCCGTGAAATGGAAAATGTAAAGTATGCAGGACTTAGCGTAAAATGTGCAGTTTTGTCTAAATATGAAGATAAAGAATTAGATAAAATAAGATTATTTTGGCTAGACAATACTTGCTGGGAAAAACAGACAATTCCCGCTTTGGATTATTATAAAGGCGAATACCCACAAAAAGAAAATGAAATTATGCTTTCTAAGAGTGCTTTGAATTCTATGGGGATTAAAAATCCTAATGTAGGCATGGAACTGCCTTTGTTGTATCAAACTTTAGCAGAAAATAGTAATTACGGAGATATAACAAAAACGTTTATATTGAGTGGCTGGTTCCTAGATTATTCAGGAACAGATAAAGGGTATGTTTCAGAGGACTTTTATCGAGCAACAGGAGTTTTACAAACAGATTTGACGCAAGGAGAATTAAAAATCTCTCTTAAAAATCCTCTTTACTCCGAGCGTGATATTACAGAAATGCAGAACCAGATTAACATATCAGGGAATCAGATTATTGAAGCGGATTATGATACGATTTCAAATTTCTGTAAAACAATTATCGGACTATGCGTATTACTGTTACTTATTTTTATGAGTGGATGTCTGTTTATTTATAATACGTTGTATATTTCTGTTAATAAAGATATACGTTATTATGGACAACTTAAAACAATCGGTACTACTTCTATTCAGATTAGAAGAATGATAAATAAGCAGGTATTGTGGAATACAGTAATTGGAATCCCTTTAGGATTGATTTGTTCTGCTGTAGTAGGAAAGATTGTAATACCACAGTTATTACACGCCCTTAATCCATCAATTATGCCAAATGATGTTGAAGCAGTATCGGTGTGGGTATTTATCATAGCTGCTGTGTTTTCTTTTGCGACAACAGTAATCAGCAGTCAGAAACCTGCAAAAATAGCTATGAATTGCTCTCCTATTGAAGCCTTAAGATACATTGGGGCTTCGTCTTCAAATATGAAAAATAAAATTAGAAATGGCGGCGATATACGCTCAATGGTAAGGATAAATCTGTTCCGTGATAAGAAACAGTTTGGAATTATCATGTGTTCACTGAGCTTGGCTCTGTCATTATTTCTTATTATGAATGTTATAATTCAGGTCAATAATGCAACCAATATATTAAATCATTCCTATGACTATGATTTGAGAATATTAAACCAAACTTTACTCTCTGATGATGAAGAACAGGTTATTACAGATGACTTAATTGAAAGCATAAAGAATGTAAATGGTGTAAAAGACGTTAGAGTTCTGGAATCTGCAACGGCAACTGTGCCATATCAGGAAAAGGTGTATGGAGAATATTATAAAGAGTTGTATCAATCCAGATATACTCCTGGTGATTATGATAAAGACATAAATATGTATAAGCAACAGGCGGATTATAACAACAATATGTTTAGTTGCAGAATTGTAGGAATTGATGATTTAGAATTTGAACGGTTAAATCAAACGTTAGAGACTCCACTTGATAAAGAAGCTTTTGATAATGGAGAAATAGCCTTTGCTTCTAGCATATTTATTGAAGAAGATAACGGTATAGTCGGGAAAAAAGTCAACTTCTCTATATCAAATGCTGACAATTCAAGTAAAGAAGGAACTGTTGAGATAGGAGCCTTGATAGATAATCCAGTTTATTATGCTGCCGGTTATAGTCCAGATTTGATTGTCAGTGATGATTATTTCGAGAAAATAGTACAACAGCCATTGATTGAAATGATTAAAATTGATTACGAAGAAGCATTTTCTAAAAATACAGAAGATTTAATAATGAATTTGATAAAAGATAGTCAAGTCTTATCTGTTGATTCAAAATTGAATAGATATTCAGAAATGAAAAACTCAGAGAATCAGATTACTGTGTTAGGAGGAAGTGTAGGAATAATTGTTATGTTGCTTGCGATTTCCAATTATTTGAATATGATGTCTGCAAGCATACAAAACCGCTCAAAAGAATTTGCCATTTTAGAAAGTATCGGTATGACCAGACAGCAAATAAAAAAGATGGTTGCTTCTGAAAGTTTATGTTATGCGATTCTATCTATTGTTGCCGCAATCATATTAGGAGTTCCTGTAAGTTATTTTATATTTGAGAATTTTAATACATATGGAATCCCATTTTCGTTTCCGATAGCAAACAATATAATTTTGTTTTTAATCATTATTATGGTTTGTGTTGTATCAACATTATTGATTTTGAGAAAAACGAAAAATGAAAGCATAATAGAATTATTACGGCAAGATGAAATGTAATCAAACTATTTACAAGGAAAATTAAAAGAAAAGGTGATACTATGGGAAAATATTAATTGCAAAATTTACGAATAAAGAAGAACATCTTTTTAATCAGTTAGTGGAATGGCTGTCAGATACTTTATGTACTACACCTGTTTCTCTGAGCAAGAAATGTAGCGGTTTAGATGTAGATTATTTTACTCGTACTGTTACTGATACCAGCGGAAATAAGATACACCTTACCGCTAAAGAATTTGACCTGTTATATTTCCTTTCCAGTCACAAAGGACAGGTGTTTACCAAAGAACAAATTTACGAAAAAGTATGGGGATATGACAATGCACCAGACGCAAGCAATCTTTCCTCGTTCATCAGAAAGCTAAGACTGAAAATCGAACCACACCCAGACAATCCACGATATATCATCACTGTCTGGGGCGTGGGATATAAATTCAGCGGAGAAGAAAAACCGTAGCTGTATTTCACAATCCATTGTGATCTGCACGCTACGGTTTTATCTATTGAACTGATTTCTTACTTCTTTGTCCCTACGCATGGCTGATTTTGCACATTTCAGCAGGTCAACTAAAAATCGGGTTTCGTATTCGTCGCAATCATCAAAAATCTCTTTTGCTTCTCCCTTGAAAATATTCTGTGAAGCAAGTACATTATCACATAGGAGAACATCAACTGATACGGAAAGAGCATTGGCAATCTCAATCAGCGTAGGCAGGCTGACTTTCGTTTTCCCTGTTTCCACGTTACTCATGTGAGCTGGGGTAATATCTATAAGGTCTGCGACGGCTTCCTGTGTTATGCCTTTCTTAATTCGTGCTATCTTGATACGCTGTCCGATTGCTTTATAGTCTATTTCCACAGTTTTCCTCTCCTTTCTTGCTTTTCATTATTGTAACTATTCACAGAGTGTAATATAATAGCTTGTATAGATGAAACATTTATGTACTATATTTTTGGCGAATTTTTTTGGTATATATCATCAATTTTAAGAAAAGAGGTGTTCTGACTGTATGATGAAATTCAGTAAAAGGGACAGCAAGAAAATGATTAAAGAAATGGCTCGTCTGTACGGGCTTTCTGTTTCAGAAGTCCGTGAGCAGATACAGGATAAAATCATAGCGGTAATGGACAGTGACGACCCAGACCAGCAGGCAGAGTTTAAGCGTATGTTTGGCAACCGTACCCCTACCCCAGAGGAATTTATCTGTACTGCCAGCAGACAGCTAAAATTTTAAAGACTTAGGAGTGGCTATTATGGTTCAAGCGGAGAAGCAAAAGAAAGTGTTTCTGTCACTGTGCGGACAACGTGACTATGACCTGCTTACAGGCAAGGAAGCTATGACACAGGCTGATTTTGAGCGTATCACTTATATCACAACCGCTCTTGGCTATTCTTCCTGCACACAGGAATTGATTAGTGAGCATTTAGAGCTGGCTTGCAAGGAAGCGGAACGCACAGACAGGGAGTTTGATATTTTGAAAGACTATCCAGAATATTTTAAAGATGAAAATGTCTATGAACAGATTGACGAATGGATAGAGGACTTCATCAGTCAAGCACCGCCAGCAAAGCGGGACGAGATACGCCAGCTTATCAAAGAAAATACAAAGATTATCTGATACACAGGTTATCGCAACCACGGCATTTCTGCTGGGTGTGATAGCCTTTTTTCGTTCCTGCCAAAAAACAGGGATTTGGACGGAATTAGGACGGATTTATCTTTTATGCTTATCTTGTTGAAATTTGCCTTATTCTGGCAAGGCGGTTTCTTCACGGGAGGATTGTGAATGGCAGGAGTGCATAAAAGAAAATCATCAAAAAAATTTTAATCCATGTTAAGGGAGTTTACAGCTATTTCCGTGTAGAATTTCCTCACTATCTGTCGATTATATTCACTAAAGCTCAACGAGGTTATCACAACTTCTTGGGCTTTTTTGCTTTTTCTGGATTTCTTTTTCAAACTTTGCCAGCTCGTACCCTCTCATTTGTATTAATGACGGAAATGGGGAAGGAGCGGTTACAATCACCACCTTTTGAAAAATGAAAGGAGGTGAAAACATGAACAGACCCACTTCTCCAGAAGATGTCCAGAAAGTCTTTGACTGTTACTGCAAGAAGATTTTGAAGAATGAAGCTATCAACATTCAGAAGCATTACCAGCATTTGAATGACGTACAGGTTTCCTTTTCAGAACTCACGCCAGAACAGCTTGCGGAGCTTGCCACTTATGATGATTATTCCACGGACTATGACCTTTACAAAGTCATGTGCTACGACGTGAAAATCAAGAATGAGCTGTTGAGTGAAGCATTGCAGGAACTTTCTGAGGAAGAACGCTTTATCTTGTTGCTCTACGGTTTAGGCTTCAATGACGGCGAGATTGCCGACCTGCTGAAAATTGTACGCCGTACAGTGAACTATAAGCGTCAAAGAGGATTTGAAAAAGTCAGAAAAAGAATGGAGGAAAAACAGCATGAAGAAGAATAAAGCGGTACATAAAGGCAACGGCTTACTGCCTTACCCTGTTATCGTTTCAGCTTCGCAGGGCGATATTCTGGCTATGAATGTTGTGTTGTCCCATTACGAGCCTTATATTGCCCGCTTGTCCATGCGAACAAGCATTGACGAATACGGCAATCCTCATACCACCGTTGACGAGGATATGCGTAGCCGTCTGGAAGCAAAGCTGATTGAGCAGGTGCTTAATTTCAAAGTAGCATAAACCAACGTCCCATTACAGAGTGACGCATTACCCCCTTTCCTGCGTCCTCTCTGGGATTTATACATCTTTCAAAGTCTATATATCTTTGTATTTATATGGGCTTTGACAGGCGTATAAACAGCCGTTGTTCTTTGACAAGTGAATAAAGCAGACAGATACGTTTGTGATACAGCGAGCCACGGAGACTGTACGCCATGACCTTTCCAAAAGAGAGCGAGCGACCCATGCAGTGATCCGAGAGCGACCGTTGGAAAAGTCGCTTTGCCACGACCTGTATTCACAGGATAATGATACGTCCCAAAGGTGGTTTTGCTCATAGGAATGAGATTGGTTGAGATACCAGCGGAGCTTTTCCAGAGCCGTCTGTCTGCTTCCAAAAGACACACAGTAAAGGGGGTGCTTATATATGACAAACAATACTGATGTGCCTATCTGGGAGAAGTACACGCTGACGATTGAGGAAGCGTCAAAATACTTCCGTATCGGGGAAAAGAAATTGCGTAAACTGGCAGAGGAAAACCTCGACGCTGGCTGGGTGATTGTGAACGGAAACCGTGTGCAGATTAAGCGAAAACAGTTTGAAAAAATCATTGATACATTGGACGAAATCTAATGTCAGCGAGCCGTAGATATGGTATAATAAAGTATAGCGTATCAACGGCTCATTCCTTGACGGAAAGGAGCTTCGCACTATGTCTAATGTAAAGAGAAAAGACAGCAAGGGACGCAATTTACGACTTGGAGAGAGCCAGAGAAAAGACGGAAGATACGTTTACAAATATACCGATATGTACGGGCAACCACAGTTTGTCTATGCTTGGAAACTTGTTCCGACAGACAAGACACCCGCTGGGAAACGTGAAGATTTGTCATTGAGGGAAAAGCAGAAAAAGATTAAGAAAGACCTCGACGACGGTATTAACACCATAGGCGGGAAAATGACAGTCTGCCAGCTTTACGCAAAGAAGAACAGCCAGAGAAAGAATGTGAAACGCAACACAGAAAAAGGTCGCCATTATCTTATGAAAATTCTGGAAAACGACCCTCTGGGTGCAAGGAGCATTGATACGGTAAAGCTATCGGACGGTAAGGAATGGGCTATGCGAATGTATGAGAATGGCTTTTCCTACAAGACGATTAGCAACTACAAGCGTTCTCTGAAAGCGTCATTCTATATGGCGATTGAGGACGACTGTATCAGAAAGAATCCTTTCAGCTTCAAATTGAGCGACGTTCTGGAAGATAATTCAGAGCCTAAAGTCATTCTCACGCCAGAGCAGGAAGAAAAATTGCTTGCCTTTATGGAACAGGACAAGACGTACAGCAAGTATTATGATGAAGTGGTTATTCTTCTGGAAACGGGGCTTCGTATCTCTGAATTTTGCGGTCTGACAGTCCATATAGATATGGCGAACCGTATCATCAATGTAGACCACCAGCTATTGAAAGATACTGAAATCGGCTACTACATTGAAACACCTAAGACCAAAAAAGGAGAACGCCAGCTTCCAATGACAGAAAGAGCCTATCAAGCCTTTAAGCGAGTGTTACAGAACAGAGGAAAGGCAGAGCCTATCGTTATCAATGGTTACAGCAATTTCCTGTTCCTAAACCAAAAGGGTTTCCCTAAAGTGGCTGGCAACTACGAAAGTATGATGCGTGGGCTTGTGAAGAAATACAACAAGACACATAAAGACCAGCTACCAAACATCACACCGCACTCATTCAGACATACCTACTGCACGAACATGGCAAACAAAGGAATGAACCCGAACACCCTGCAATACATCATGGGACATTCAAACATCACCATGACATTAGGGTGCTACGCACACGGTACTTTCAATTCAGCAAAAGCAGAACTTGAAAGACTGGCTCTTGCTTCTTAAATCGGTGATTGTACTACTCATTTACTACTTTTGGTTGCATTTTCATGCTGGTAAATGCCAGCTTATGCAGAGTATCTTCCCAAAGGAAAATGCCGATAAAGCCCTAAAATACAGGCTATACCGACATTTACCAGCTTATGAAAAGATAATCAGAAATTTAGTGAGTTTTTCTAATGAAAAAAACATGGAGGCTGCCACGCCGAGAATAGCGGCATAAAAGCCGCTGTTTGTTAATAAACGCCTGATATCCGTCAAAAAATAATGATTTTTCATCACATCCCCTGTTCCTAATGAATGATTTTAACAAAGCCATTTTTCCGGTTCTGCCGATCTGCGGATTACTGCAATAATGTTTCTTTCCCTGTGACGGCATTGATCAAGGTAACGGACCTGCTGTTCCCATCTTCGATAATCTCAAAATACCAGGCTGGTTCTACCAGATACTCCTGTTTTTCATTTCTGTGTACCATTTGAAATAGCTTTGCCCGGTCCACAACATAACTGGCATCATTCAAAATGTTCTCAAACTTTTCTTCCACAATTTCTGCAATATCCGCAAATTCCTTTAATTCAACTTTCTTTTGCGTCTCTTTAAAATCATACACAGGGCTAACGCGCAGGCTTTCGATTCCTCTGGAAGAATAAACGGCTGTCACCGGTGCGTTATCGACTGTATCGTAAGCCATAATCCGAAAGATACTCATCCATTGATGAAGAATAGGAATATGGTCATTTTGCTGGAATGCATAAACCATATATGCATCATCCGCTTCTGTCCATGCATATTTCTTTTTGTCTTCTTTTAACGACCCTTCCTTGATTGATCGTTCCTCCATTTTTTTTAAAATTTGATGGTGCAGTGGATATACCTGAAACTGAAATTCAAACGCGGAAAACCCAATATCCGCCATTTCCTTTTTCACCCCGCTATTGCATCCTCCGGCGTTGCAAAGGAAACTTTTTTGGAATTGTATGCATCCTGGTTCTCTGAATTTGATACCCCTGCATAACTATAATATTTTGAATATCCGCTGCTGTAGCTAAAGCCGTTTCCCACGCTTACGCCTCCCCCGTCTGCCATCGCATAATAAATAGAGTCTGGAATCCCATCTCCACCCGGGCTTGGATGTTCCTCGGAAATTTCTTTTCCGTCCACATATTTTGCCATAATACGTTTCTCATCCCCTTGGCACTGATCGGAGACGGCAAGTTTGCGGACATTATTTTTCGAAAAAGAATCCGGGAGTTCAATCACACAATCAAATGTTACTTTTCCGGATTCTGATTGCTGTTTATAATGCGCTGGAAAACCTGTTTCTGATTTTATACGATCTTCGTGTTTTTGCTTGTGTTTGGTTTCTGCTTCTGTCGTTGTATCTTCTTTTTCTATTTGAGGCTTTTCAGATTCCGACTGTACGTTTGTACTGTTTTCCTGAAGTTTGGTGCCTGTTTGGGCATGCTCTTTCTGCGGTTTATTCTCCGCGTTTCCACATCCGGCAGTTATGATCGAAAAAAGCAGAAATCCGATTATGATTTTTTTTCGCATTGGTTCCTCCTTGGGTTGACATTCCCTGATACGGCAATCTGAAATTAATTTGATCGATCCCTCCTCCCACGATTGACTATATAAATCATATCACTTTTTTGATAGAATGTAAAATATAGGTATTTTGTCAATGAAATAAATAAACGATAGTAAAGTGTACAAAAAATCAAAAAACGGATAGAAATCCTGCCGCCCATCCGTATTAATAAGTGTAGCTACGAAAAAACAGGTTCAGGATCCAACGGATGCATTCAAAAAACGCGCGGGTTCCTGAAAGAGGCAGGATAACTATGAAAATAGGAGAACACAACTATATTCAGCAATTACAATTGCAAAATGAGGACGCATTGCGATATGTCATAGAACTATACGGCGGGCTGCTGCGGTCGATTATCCGCAAGCATTTATATCAAATACCGGGCCGGGTCGACGAATGTTTCAATGATGTGCTGCTTAGCATTTGGCAGCATATCGCATCCTTTGACGCTTCGCGCAGTACATTTAAAAACTGGGCGGCGGCTGTCGCGCGGTATCGGGCGGTGGATTATCTTAGGGAATATCAAAAAGAACTCCGTCAGGTAAGCCTGGAAGAGGCGGCGTTTGCAGAAGAAGACGCCGCACTGGAACAATTGATCGACCGGGAAATATCAAGTGAAATGGAACGGATGCTGACATGTCTGGATGAAAAAGACCGCGGCCTGTTCTGGAAATTATATGTAGAAGAAATGTCAGTGGAAGAGGTCAGCATGGAAACGGGTATGAAAAAATCGGCCATCTACAACCATGTATCCCGCGGCAGGCGCCGGATCCGCAAACATTTCATACAGGAAGAACCAGCGCAGACCGTGCAAAATATACGCTTCTAATCACAGGAAAACATGATCCGGACAGCAGAAAGGACGGCATAGGTATGGAAGAAAAAATTTATGACTTATTGAATGATGTAAAAACAGATTTCAGCGAATATGATAATCTGATGTTATCCTCCGATGAAGCACGTCAAATAGAAAAAAGGCTGTTACAGGAGGTAAGAAAATTGAACGGGAACAAGAGGGAACAGGAACATGCAAAAACAAGGAAAACACGCAAAGGCATACGGGCAGCCGTTGCGGCAGCGGCGGCATGCGCGGCTGTATCGCTGGTTGTCAGCAGCCAGACCGACGCAAAAGGGCTGTTAAGCAGCACATTTCAAAAACTGATTGCAGGCAGCGAAGGAAGCAAATATGAAAAAGAGGAACAGGAGCTTTATACCAAAATCGGAAAACAGTCCACCCAGTTAACCGAGGATACCGGAAAAGAGGTGCAAAAAGAGGGAGGCAAGGAAGCGGGGAAGCAGAAGCTTACAGCAAAAGACGCCGGTGTGACGATGCGGGCATCGGATGTCTATTGTGACGGTTATATGCTGTATTATACGCTTGTTTTGGAGACGGAAAATCCGGAATTGACCGCGGACGGGATCGATGCGATTATGACCGACGTGATCAAAGACCGTCCGCACTGCAATGTGAAAATCGCGGGGCAGGATGACGGGATGGGTCTGTTTGTTTTCCGCAGGCAAAAAGACGGGACTTTTATTTCCGTACAGAATTACTGCTTTTACGGACAAACGAAGCCAAAAACCTATCAGGACGGAGAAATCGTTCCAATTGCAATTACGATCGAGCAATTGGTAGGCGTTGATTTCGACAATCACAGGGAAGACGGGGAATATGTGTATACCGAACCGGCAAGCGGGGAATGGAAGCTGTCTATTCCGGTCAAAGTGGAAACGTCTGGAAACCATACACAAACAATCAATCAAGAAGATAACGGCGTCAAATTAGCCAGTGTAACAAAGGCAAAGGCAACGCTGAATCTGGTTTTGGAAGAGCCGAATTTTACCCAAGAGCCATATAATGACAAATACAACGATCCGGATATCTTAATCAAAGACAAAAACGGCAATATGCTGCAGTGGGTGGGCAGTTATGATGACATCCAAAAGGATGGAAGCCATGTGCAGTCCATTGCACTGATCGATACCGGAGAGGAGGATTATGTACTGGAAGTGACGAATAAAAACGTGGATGGCAAAACCATTGCCCGCATCGAGTTTTCGGTAGAGCGGTAAGAAGTGTCGTACAGTTGCATTGCGAACAGAGGCTCTCCGGAACCAAGAATCCCCTAAGCATTCCGCAATTTACGTTATGACATGTCCGGACGCCGGATGGAGAAAAATTTCCCTTTCTGGTATTCCGCTGAAGAAAAGCTGGAAGTTCTAAGTTTTCTGCCCGATCATTTGCGGTAATGGACGGACCGGAAGCTGATGCGCCGTCCATGGCGCAGCAGCTTCCTTTTTCGGGCATCCGTGCCCGAAAATCCTGTGCATAGAGCAGAAAACTAAGAACTTCCAGCTTTTTTTCAGAATCATACCAGAAAGGGAAATTTTTCTCCATCCGGCGTCGCCGCAGCCACTGATCTAAACAGTACAATACGGCCATAGGCCGTATTTTTTCTTGCTTTTCCATATCCCCTGTCTTATAATGAGAGTTACAATTCAGGAAATGGTACATACGAGACGCACAGAAAGGACAGGGAAAATGGAGCAGACACAGAAAACGACTTTATTTGAAACAGCGCCGATACCGAAAGCAGTTGCTACGCTGGCGCTTCCGACCGTACTTAGCAGTCTGGTTATGGTGATCTACAGCCTTGCGGATACTTGGTTTGTAGGTATGTTAAATGATCCGATTCAAAATGCGGCCGTTACGCTGGCTTCGCCTGTGCTGCTGGCGTTTAATGCGGTAAATAATCTGTTTGGCGTGGGTACGTCGAGTATGATGGGGCGTGCGCTTGGACGAAAAGACATTCCGACGGTAAAACGCTGTTCGGCATTTGGACTATGGGCCTGTATCATCAGCGGTTTCTTGTTTTCCGTTTTTTTTACCGTCTGCAAATCACCGCTTTTAACTGTTTTAGGCGCAGTACCGGAGAACCGGGCGGCGACTGCCGACTATTTGTTTTGGACGGTGACGCTTGGTGCGGTTCCTTCTATATTAAATGTAGTGATGGCATATCTGGTGCGGACCGAAGGGTCGTCGATGCATGCGAGCATCGGTACGATGTCGGGATGTATTTTGAATATTGCGCTGGATCCGGTGTTTGTTTTGTATTTTCATATGGGGGCGGCAGGCGCAGGGCTGGCGACATTTGTTTCCAACTGCATGGCATGTGTGTATTTCTTTGTCCTGCTTTTTGTTCGAAAGGGCAGTTCCTATGTCTGTATGAATCCGGGGCTTGCAAAACCACGCAAAGATATTGTTTTAGGGATCTGTGCGGTCGGGATTCCGGCTTCTGTGCAGAACCTTTTGAATGTAACCGGAATGACGGTTTTGAACAATTTTACTTCCGCCTTTGGTTCTGACGCGGTTGCCGCGATGGGGATTGCTTATAAGGTCAACATGGTACCGATGCAGATTGCGCTTGGTTCCGCGCAGGGGGTGATGCCGTTAATCAGCTACAATTTTGGGAGCAGGGATTATGGACGCGCCAAAAAGTCGCTGCTGTTTACAGCCAAGCTGTCGGTTTCTTTTCTAGCGGCGGTAGCCGTGCTTTTTTATGTGTTTGCGGAAGGGCTGATGGGCGCTTTTATTGCGAAAGAGGAGATTATTGCCTATGGCGCCCGGTTTTTGCACGGTATGTGTATTTCGCTTCCGTTTTTATGCATTGACTTTTTGGGTGTTACCACATACCAGGCATGCGGGAAAGGGCTGTTTTCTTTGATTTTTGCGTTTTTGCGCAAAGTCGTATTGGAAATTCCGGCGCTGTTTGTTTTGAATTGGCTGTTTCCGTTGTATGGGCTGGCCTATGCGCAGTTTACGGCGGAGTTTATTCTTGCTTTTGCGGCGGTGATCGTATTGGTTCGGATGTTTCGGCGGATGGAACGGGAGAAAGAGGGGGAGCGATGAATTATTTAGATACCAATACACCGATGATTTTGTTTCAACACTGCTTGTCGGAATCAGTTATGATGGAAAGAAACGCCATACCTGCCGAATTGAAACATGGCAAAAATAAAAATAACCCCCAGGGAGGCTTGCACGGAAAATTGCGGCATGCGAAAATGAAAAAAGAAAACGGCAATCGAAAGCCGAAAGGGGTGTAAAAGGAAAATGAAAAAGTACGTTGCGGTTTTGCTGGCCTTTGCCATGGCCATTTCTTTGTCTGCGTGCGGCAGTACCCAGGACGGCGGGCAGCCGCAGACGCTTGTATACGGCAGCGGCGATTATACCAGAATCAATCCGGCGATGGATGAACATGGGGAAATTAATCTTTTGTTATTTAACGGCCTGACCGCGCATAACGGAAAAAATGAAGTCGTCCCGGGCCTGGCGGAGCGTTGGGAGTTTGATGCCGGGACATGTACCTACACGTTTGATCTTGCCAGGGATGTTTTCTGGCATGACGGGGAAAAGTTTACGGCTGACGATGTGAAGTTTACAATAGAAGCGATTATGGATCCGGAAAACGGATCGGAAAATGCGCCGAATTTTGAAGATGTGCAGGAAATTACCGTTATTGACGATGCCTCGATTTCGTTTCGGCTGGCGGCGCCGAATGCGGCATTTTTGGATTATATGACGATGGCGGTTTTGCCGGAGCATCTTCTGGCGGGAGAGGATATGCAGGAATCCGCGTTTTTCCGCAATCCGGTTGGAACAGGGCCGTATCAAATAAAACAGTGGGATGCGGGCCAGTCGATTACGCTTGTCAAAAATAAACGGTATTTTAAAGGGGAACCAGAGATTGACCAGATTGTTTTTAAAATTGTAACAGACGACCACGCAAAAGCGCTGCAAATGGAATCCGGTGAACTGGATTTGGCGCTGCTGGCGCCGAAAGACGCGCAGACGTTTGCGGGACGCGGAGGATACCAGTGTTTTACGATGAAAACATCGGATTACCGGGGGATTTTATTTAATTTTGCCAATCCGTACTGGAAGAAGAACCGGGATCTGATCCCGGCGGTCTGCTACGCCATTGACAGAGAGGCGATTGTGGACGCGGTTTTGCTGGGACGGGGCGCTGCCGCTTACAGCCCGCTGCAGAGAAATCCTTATTATTATGAAAAAGCAGAACATTATGATTATAATCCGAAAAAAGCAAAACAGGTATTGGAAGCGGCGGGCTGTACCATGGGCAGCAATGGTTTTTATGAACGCGACGGGCAGACGGTCGGGTTTGTGCTGAGTGTCGGCGCGGGGGACCAGGTGCGTGTGGATCTTGCGCAGGCTGCGGCGCAGCAGCTCAAAGAAGTCGGCATTGACTGTACGGTCGAGATTCCCGTGCAGCCGGACTGGGCCGGACAGATGGCCTACCTGATCGGATGGGGAAGCCCGTTTGATGCGGACGACCATACATATAAGGTATTCGGCACCAACAAAGGTGCAAATTACAGCAGCTATTCCAACCCGCAGGTAGACCGGTACCTGACAAAAGCGCGCCAGTCTGACGATCCGAATGTCCGTGCCAAAGCCTACGCCCAGTTTCAGATCGAACTGGCAAAGGATCCGGCATTTGCCCTGATCTGTTATGTAGATGCCGATTACGTTGCGGATGCCGCCCTGCAGGGAATTTGTGCGGATACGGTTATGGGGCACCATGGGGTTGGGATCTTTTGGAATGTCGCGGAATGGACATTTTCGGAATAAGGAGTCGGGATAAAATGTCCGGATTATTAGAAGTACATGATTTAGCGGTCAGTTTGGATACGATGCAGGGGGAAGTGCAGGCAGTACGCGGCGTCAGCTTTTGCGTGCGGCCAGGCGAAGTGCTTGCGATTGTAGGGGAGTCCGGCTGCGGCAAAAGCGTGTTGTTAAAAAGCATCCTAAAGCTGCTGCCGTCCTATGCAAGGATCAAGTCCGGCAGGATCGCGGTAAACGGCACGGATCTTACCGGTTTGCGGGAACGGGAGATGTGCAGGCTGCGCGGATCCCTATGTTCTATGGTATTTCAGGACCCGATGACGTCTTTGCATCCGGCGCTGCCAATCGGCGTCCAGATTGGCGAAGCCGTCAGCATACATCAGCCTGGAATATCTAAAACCCGGCTGCGAAAGCGGGTACTGGAACTGATGCGCCTGGTCGGAATCCGGGAACCGGAAGCATATGTCGGACGTTATCCGCATCATTTGTCCGGCGGTATGCGCCAGCGCTGCGTGCTTGCGGCAGCACTGGCGGCGGAACCCGCGGTTTTGCTTGCGGATGAACCGACGACCGCGCTCGATGTGCTGCTGGAAGCACAGATCTTAGGGCTGCTGCGGGACGTGGGAAAGAGCCGGGGGATGGCTGTCGTTTTGGTAACGCACGACCTGGGTGCCGCCGCGGGGGCCGCGGACCGTATCGCGGTTATGTATGCCGGAAAAATCATAGAAACCGGGACGGCGGAAGAAATTTTTTATGATCCAAGGCATCCTTATACGCAGGGGCTTTTACAGGCGCTCCCGTCCTTTGCCAAGTCAGGGGAGCCGTTAAAAACGATACCCGGTATGCCGCCGTCGCTGCTTCATCCGCCGAAAGGAGACGCGTTTGCCTGCCGTAATCCGTATGCGCTTGCGGTGGACTATGAAAAAGAACCGCCGATGTTTCGTATTACAGATACACATGCCGCCGCGACCTGGCTGCTGGATGCGCGGGCAGCGGACATAACGGTTCCGGCGTACCGACAGACCGAACCGGCCGCAATTACAGATCCAGGCACAAAAGCAGGCACAGAAATCCTGCTGGATGTGCGGCATGTAACGCACCGGTATGCATGGTCCCCAAAACATGCCGTGTATGCTGTGGACGACGTATCGTTTCAGATTTATAAGGGGGAGATTTTCGGCCTGGTCGGAGAATCCGGCTGCGGGAAATCAACGGTCGCCCGCTGTATTATGAATATTTGCCGGCCGACAGGCGGCAGTATTTACTACAAAGGCCTGAATGTATGCGACCGGCGTATTTTCCGCAAAAACAAGCGCATGCTGCAGACGGCGCGCCAGATTATTTTTCAGGATTCCGCGTCGAGCCTAAACCAGCGGATGAAAGTGTGCGACTTAATTTGTGAGCCGTTAAAAATCCAACATCGGACGACGGCGCGCGGCTCGTACCGTGCGGAAGCAGAATTTCAGATGCGGTATGTCGGTCTGGATGCAGCGGATTTGGACAAATATCCATCCGAATTGTCCGGCGGCCAGCGTCAGCGTGTGGCGGTTGCAAGGGCGCTGGTAATGGAGCCGGAGCTGCTTGTGGCCGATGAACCGATCGCATCCCTGGACGTATCGGTGCAGGCGCAGATTGTAAACCTGTTCCGGCATCTTCAGAAAGAGCATGGGTTCTCGTTTTTGTTTATTGCGCATGATCTGGCTATGGTCGCGTATCTGTGTGACCGTATCGGCGTTATGTACCAGGGAAAACTAGTGGAATGCGCGCCGACGGAAGAATTGTTTGCCCATCCGCGGCATTCATATACAAAAGCTTTATTGGCGGCGGTTCCATTGCTGGATCCACGAAAGAAACGGGCAGTGCCGCCGATGGCATACAGGCTGGACGATCGATCTTATCCTGACGGGAAATGGATGGAGTCGACAAACTGCGCCAGCGGAAAGGGATCTTGCCATGGACCGACATAAAATGCGGGCGGCACCCGTAAATCTGATGGTATATGTTGTAAAAAAAATCGCTTTGTTTTGCTGCAGTATGCTGCTGCTTTCCATTGTGGTTTTTGCTATTTCCAGGCTGGCGCCCGGCGATCCACTTGTATCGTATTACGGGGACCGGGTCGAAAAAATGAAACCGCGACAACGCCAGCAGGCGCAGGAGCGGCTGGGCCTGCAAAAGCCGGTCGCGGTGCAGTATGTCCTCTGGCTGGAGCGTGCCGTACATGGAGATTTCGGTATTTCCTATAAATATAAAATGGATGCGCTGCAGGTGATTTCGCAGCGCGCAGGCGCGACTTTTCTTTTGGGCGGTACCGGTTTTGCGCTGATTTTCGGTCTGGCCCTGCTTTTGGGGATGTGCTGTGCCTGGAAAGAAGACAGCCTGGCGGACCGCGTTTTGTGCAAAGCAGGTACGGTGTTAAGCTGCATTCCGGAATTTTGGCTGGCTTTGGTGCTGATTTTACTGTTTGCGGTCAATTTGAAATGGCTGCCGAGCAGCGGCGCTTATACCGTAGGCAGGGAAGACGATCTTTTAGACCGGATCCGGCATTTGATCCTGCCGCTGGCGGTGGCCGTATTAGAACACCTTTGGTATTACGCCTATATGATCCGCAATATGCTGCTGGAAGAAGCGCGGGCGGATTATATGTTGTTTGCGAAATCCAAAGGGCTTACGAAACGACAGGTGATGTTCCGTCATTGCCTGCGCGGTATCATACCGTCCTATCTGAGCATTATGGCAGTATCCGTCCCGCATATCCTGGGCGGGACTTATATTATAGAAACCGTTTTTTCCTACCCAGGGCTTGGGACGCTTTCCTATGAGAGCGCGAGGTATCAGGATTATAACCTGCTTATGCTGTTAAGCCTATTGTCCGGCGGACTGGTGATCCTGTGCAGCATAGCGGCACAAATCATCAACGAGAAGATCGATCCGCGCATAAAACTTCGAAAAGGATAGGCAGTTTGATTTGAGGGTTGCGTATGAACGATAAATTTTACATAGCCTGCATCCGCAGTCCGGTACAGGACGTGCCGCGCAAAAAGCAAAAATGGTATAAGGGCATGCCGCTGCTTTCGATGTTCGTGCTTGCGGTATTGATCACCGGATGTCTGGCCTGCAGGCTCGTAATGACAAAAGATCCGATGTACATGGATTTGCGGCATTACAGTGTCCCGCCCGACGGGGAATTTTTATTTGGGACGGATCCGATGGGCCGGGATATTTTCTCCATGGTCTGGTATGGCGGCAGGATCTCATTGGGGATTGGGCTGTCGGCGTCACTGCTTTCCGTGTGTATTGCGATCGTCGTCGGGGCGGCGAGCGGCTGTGCGCCGGATTTGGCGGATGCGCTGCTGATGCGTTTGACGGAGATTTTGTTAAGCGTGCCAAACCTGTTAGCCGTTTTATTTCTGCTGGCGGGTTTGGGCGGTGCGGATGCCTGGCGTATTTCCGCTGTGCTTGGAATGACTAGCTGGATGGGTATGGCCAAAATCATTCGGACGCAGGTGCGCCAGATCTGTCACAGCGAATATATCCTTGCGGCAAAATGTATGGGCGGCGGATTTTTTTATATTCTGCGCACCCACCTTATGCCGCATGTTGTACCGTCCATCTTGTTTATGGCGGTTATGAATATCCGAAACGCCATAGCAGCGGAATCAACACTGAGTTTTATGGGGATCGGGCTTCCGGTAGAAGTCGTTTCATGGGGCAGTATGCTGTCCCTGGCCCAAAAGGCCTTTCTGACAAACGCCTGGTGGATTATCTTGGTTCCGGGAGCGTTTTTGACGATTACGCTTATATGTATGACAAATATCGGCAATTATGTGCGCAAACGCTTTAGCGGCGGGCAGAGCAGTGTATAACCAAAAAGATCACGCAAGTTCATCGTATCGTCTGCATATCTTATTATTTTCTTAATAAAATCTAAGTGAAATCTACACGGTCTGTTTAAATATGGCAGGAGATTCTGTGATATAATAAGTTCTAGGAGGTATCCGAAAACCATGGCAGGATCGGGGCTGACGATTTAATCAGATAAAGGCAGGGATGTAGGATGGACATAACAGACAATATGACATATGGAAGAATCCGGACAGGAAAGGCAGGACATTCCGTGTCCGGGACGGAAGAAAAAAAAGCCGGTATGGTGCAAACAAAAAAAGGCCTGGCACTGCTAAAAACAGAAAGGTTTGGGCCGCGGGCACAGGCGGGCCGCCCGGACAGTTTGGCCGGGGAAAATCAGTCTGCCAATAGGCTGGGCTTACAGGCAGTACCCGTGATGGGCCTGACCTCGCAGGAGGTGGCAGAGCGTACAAAGCAGGGACTTACAAACCATACGGATATTACGACTGGAAAAACAGTGCCGCAGATACTAAAAAGCAACATCTTTACGTACTTTAATTTTATCTTTTTGGTATTGTCCGTGCTGTTATGTATGGCGGAATCTTACCGGAACTTATCGTTTCTTCCGATTGTTGTCGGTAACGCTGTGATCGGCATGATTCAGGAGCTGCGCGCCAAGCGGACACTGGATAGGATGAACATGCTCCATGCGCCGCAGTCCGTTGTCGTGCGCAACCAGGTACAAAGCAGGATTCCGTCTGAGGAACTGGTAAAGGATGATGTGGTCTGCCTGTCAGCCGGAAATCAGATTTGCGCGGATGCAGTCGTAGTATACGGGAGTGCAGCGGTCAATGAATCGCTGCTTACCGGGGAAGCGGACGAGGTGCAAAAGGAAGTCGGAAGCCGCCTGCTGTCGGGCAGCTTCGTCGTAAGCGGGCAGTGTTACGCAAAGCTGGAACGGGTCGGAAAGGATTCTTATATTTCCAAACTAACGGCGGAAGCGAAAGCGATGGGCAGCGGCGAGCAGTCTAAAATGATTCGTTCCGTCAACCAGCTTGTAAAATGGGTCGGTATCCTGATTATTCCGGCTGCGGCGGTTTTATTTGCACAGGCTTATTTCAGCAACGGGGAAACCTTTCAAAAAAGCATTGTTTCTATGGTAGCCGCGGTGATCGGCATGATTCCGGAAGGGCTGTATCTGCTTATGACGGCCGCGCTTGCCCTAAGTACGGTACGGCTGGCACAAAAGAAAGTGCTTTTGCATGATATGAAAAGCATTGAGACGCTGGCCCGGGTCGATGTCCTGTGCGTA
This sequence comes from uncultured Eubacterium sp., assembly GCA_910586045.1. Classification (GTDB taxonomy): domain Bacteria; phylum Bacillota; class Clostridia; order Lachnospirales; family Lachnospiraceae; genus Eubacterium_J. Next base: position 51,466 of record CAJUIH010000002.1, on the reverse strand, counting down.
GACAAAACCGGAACGATTACAGAGCCGGATATGCGGGTAAAAGAGCTGATACCCGCAGGCACAGGCCAGGACAGGCAGGAATTGGAACAGCTTTTGGCGGATTACAGCAGGGCTGTGCCTGACAATAACGCCACGATGCAGGCAATCCGCGCTTATGCGCCGCTACAGGCAGTAAGTGCAAAGAGGGGTGCGGCGAAAGAACGGGCCGTGCTGTCCGCGGTGCCGTTTTCTTCCGAAAAAAAATACAGTATGGTAACGTTTGCGGACGCGGTGTATCGTTTGGGTGCGCCGGAATTTGTAATGGGGGATGCGTTTGCGTCGGTTCAGCCTAAGATCCAGCCTTATGTAAAAAAAGGCTGCCGTGTGCTGGCGTTCGCTAAGCAGACAGAAGAAGAAACCGTAATCCCGCTTTGTTTTATACGATTGGAAAATCCGATCCGAAAAAACGCGAAAGAAACATTTTCCTATTTTGTAGAGCAGGGGGTAACGGTAAAAGTCATCTCCGGCGATCATCCGCAGACCGTATCGGAAGTGGCAAAACAGGCAGGGATTTTACAGGCGGAGCGCTATATTGACGCGGGGACGTTGAAAACGCAGCAGGAATTGGAAGAAGCGGCCGAACGGTATACCGTATTTGGCCGTGTATCGCCAAAACAGAAGCGGCAGCTTGTCAAAGCGCTGCAAAAAGCCGGTCATACAGCCGCAATGACCGGAGACGGGGTCAACGATATCCTGGCTATGAAAGACGCGGACTGCAGCGTAGCCATGGCTTCCGGCAGTGAAGCGGCAGCGCAGGCCGCACAGGTTGTCTTATTGGATTCCGATTTCGCGCATATGCCCCATGTCGTGCTGGAAGGGCGTCGTGTAGTAAACAACATCGAACGGTCGGCAAGCCTGTTTTTGGTCAAAAACATTTTTTCGCTTCTGATGGCCCTGTTTGCCGCTTTGTTTGCGTTTACGTATCCGCTGGAACCGGCACAGATTTCACTGGTCGGGATGTTTACGATTGGAGTACCGGGATTTTTGCTGGCGTTGGAGCCGAATAAAAACCGGATCCGCGGCAACTTTATCCAAAATGTCCTGACAACGGCACTCCCCGCAGGGCTTGCAAATTTTCTGACCGTTGCTGCGTTTGTTATTTTCGCTACGCGCAGTTTCATTCCGGAACGGGAAATTGCTACTGCTTGTGCGCTTTTGCTCGCGGCAGTGGGGTTCAGCTTCCTGATTCGCATCAGCCGGCCGCTTAACGGGGTCAAATGCGCGATTTTAGCGCTGAATCTATGCGGGCTGGCGGCTGGCGGGGTATTTTTAAACCAACTATTCGCGATGAGCAGCCTGTCGGGAAAATGTATCGGGATACTGTTAGTATTTCTGGCTGTGTCACAGATTTTGTTTTTGGGGCTTAGTAAACTGATTGGAAAGGGCAGCAGAACATAGGAAAGTTTGTAGAAGCGCAGCAGGCAAAGCGAATCAGCCTGCTGCGCCTGCCTTGTTTTTAACGGGCTAGGATTTGTAAAATTTCTCCTACATACATGGTGTGCAGATCCCCATCCTGGTACCATTGCTTTTCGATTTCAGGATCAAGGAAATGCTCCGGCAGGATTGGCGTAGCCGACATTTTCCGGCAGCAGATTACAAAATTACCTTCGTCTATAAACGGAATATCGTCTTGGTAATTTACCGTCATCTTAGATACTTCAAACTTATTTTCTTTTCTTCCGGAAACAATGCCGAAATATTTGAGCGCGGATTTGTAGCTGTGGTCAAAAAAAGTAAGAGAAAAATAATCACTCTGATCTATGAGTTCTTTTGTATAACGGCTTTCCCTTACAAAGATAAACGCGGTATTTTTACCCCAGAGAACGCCGACACCGCCCCAACTGGCTGTCATGGCATTGATTTTGTCACCGTGTTTGGCTGTGATCAGCATCCACTCTTTTCCTATTTTTGTAAATGGGTCAAATTCGATCAGATCAATCGGATAAGGTTGAAATGCATGCATTCTGATTTACTCCCTTCATTTTTCTTTACAAAACATCCGTTACTATTATAAACGTATTAAAAGGAAAAGACAATATCTGGATAAATTTTCGGAAAAATATCTGGAAAAACGCATAGGAATGCGATAAAATAGGTTTGGACATGATAGGAATCATAGAAAATACAGGAGAATCGAACAGAAAATGGCAGCGAACATAAAAATGACGGATATTGATAACGCAAAGCTGGAAGAAGTCATGCAGGTATATGGGAAAGAACCGGACAAAGATAAGCTGATGCAGCTTGTGATGGTTTTAAAAGATACGAAATTATTCGTTCCGGCAATGTCAAATCCAAAAAAGGGCGGATTTCAGCCATATGTAATCAAAAACCAGGCAGGCGATCTGTACATGCCCGCGTATACTTCGATTAAAAAATTCCCGCAAAACGAAAAATACCAGGGAATGCTGAAACTGCCGTACAGGCAGTGTGCGTCCATGCTTTTGGACCATCCTACGCTGGTGCAGGGGATTGCATTGAATCCGTATGCGGATAATCTGATTTTGAAAACGCAGATGCTGGAGCTGACCCGTGAGGTGGATGCAAAGATCAGGGAAAATCCGCCGAAAGCGTACCAGGTCAAAACGGATGATTTCCGTATGGTCATGAGGCATAATGCGGAATTTCATCTGATTCCTCAAAAATTATACGAGGAAAAAATGGATTTTATACAAAATCTGTCCGCGGAAACATTATGCGGGCTGTATAAAGTTCCGTATGAACAGGTAGGGCAGGAGAAAGTCTTTCCGTTTACCAAAGATCAGTTCGAAATTATGGAATTAAATGTCAGGGAGGATCTGCATCTGGTCCAGGTGATGCTGCCGGCTGAGTTTTTATACCGGACAAACTGCAGGGAACTGTATATCCTATGGAATCCGCAGACAGGACGGATCGGCTGTTATATAGTGGAAAAAAGCGCCGAGCCGGAGGAAAAGCTGTTTCAACTGATATCGGTGAAAGAAGACAATACATGGGAAAAGCTCGAGGATGCGCCGTCGGAAGGGAATGTCATGAACCGCGTGATGGAACTGTTTGAAGCGGCGCAGCAGCAGGCATGACAGGGCAGGCGCACCGGCTGTATAAGAGGAGGACGGCATGATCACAATAGGGGTATTGATGGGAAGCGCGTATGCGGATGACTCCGTGCATGTAATGAATAGTTTGTGCAGGCTTTCAAAAGAACGGTGGGACGTCAATTTATTGTTTTTTCCGGGAATCGAAAGCCGTGATTTATGTACCAGGCGGGCAGGCGGCGCATGCTGCGAAGACACGCAGTCGCTTGTGGATGCTTTTATTATTGTAGGCCAAAAATTGCTTGGAATGCTGCTGGACCAGCCCAAAGGATCGATTTTTGCAGACCTTTTGGAGCATACGCCTTATGTGCTGCTAAAAGACGATCAAGACGACGTGAAACAGGCATTTGCACAGGCATGCGCGCTGGCAGCCGATACGGGAGGTACCGACAAACGCCGGATGGAACGAAAGGAACGGAAAGACAACTTTGAGCGGGCGCTGGAATTTGCGATGCGGGCGCATAAGGGCCAGGTTCGAAAAGGATCCACAGTTCCCTATATCGTCCACCCGATTGAAACCGCGCTGATTGCAATGACGTTGACCAGGGATCAGGATATCATGATCGCGGCCCTGTTTCATGACATTATCGAGGATACGCCATACGGCGCCGGGGATATCGAAGCGGCGTTTGGCAGCCGGATCGCGCGGCTTGTACAGTCCAACAGCGAGAACAAACGGAAAGGGCAGAATGCGTCGGATACATGGAAAATCCGCAAACAGGAGTTTATCGACAGTCTGGATCAAAAAACAAAGGAAGAGAAAATGATTGCGCTGGCGGATAAGCTGTCCAATATGCGTGCGACTTATCAGGGAAGCCGCAAGCATAAGGAAGATTTCTGGCTTCGCTTTAATGAAAAAAGAAAAGAGATGCACCATTGGTACTACCGTACGGTTGCCGAAAAGCTCAGGGAGTTTGAAGATACGGAAGCGTGGATCGAGCTGGACCACTTAATACGGAAAGTATATGAAAACGACGGCTGACCGGGTGCCGGAAAACCGGATAGAAAGGGGGGGGGAGGGCATGGATCTTCCGTGGGATTTTAAGGAACGCATCCGGCGCCAGCTAGGCGAAGCCGGGGAAGACTTTTTGGCCTGCTATGAAAAAGAACGCGTTTATGGCCTGCGCTGCAACCTGCTTAAAATAAAACCGGACAGGCTAAAGGGACTGCTTTTTGCTGCGGGGATTGATACGCAGACCGTGCCGTGGGCAAAAGAGGGGTTTTATTATGCGCCTGACGTACAGCCCGGCAAGCTGCCGCTGCATGAAGCGGGTGCTTATTATATTCAGGAGCCGAGCGCGATGATAGCGGCAGAGCTGCTAGACCCGGCCGCGGGCGACCGCGTGCTGGACCTTTGCGCCGCTCCGGGCGGGAAAAGTACGCAGATTGCCGCGCGGCTGCAGGGAACGGGGCTGCTGGTTTCCAATGAAATCGTCGGCGCGCGGGCGAAAATATTATCCAGGAATATCGAACGCATGGGCATAAAAAACGCGGTTGTATTAAGGGAAGAGCCAGGACGGCTGACCCCCCGGTTTATGGAATTTTTTGACCGGATCCTAGTGGACGCGCCGTGTTCCGGTGAGGGGATGTTTCGAAAAGATGAAAATGCCCGCGGGGAATGGAGCCTGCAGCGGACGCTGTCATGTGCGGAAAGGCAGCGCGGTATTTTACGGCAGGCAGCGCGGATGTTAAAACCAGGCGGACGCCTGGTTTATTCTACCTGTACCTTTGCACCGCAGGAAAACGAAGAGACGGCAGAGTGGTTTGTACAGGAATTTCCGCAGTTTACCCTGGATCGAACCGAACAGGTCTGGCCGCATCTGCATCGCGGGGAAGGGCATTTCGCCGCGTGCTTTCAGAAAGACGATACGCTGCTTTTGGGGCGGGAAGCCGGTGCTGGTTTCGGTGCTTTGAGCGGGGGCGGAAAAAAACGGTCCAAGGGCAGCGCGGGTACGCATTCCGCGCTGGCAAAAAAAGATGCGCAGGCAGTATCCGCGTTTTGCCGGGAAACGCTGTCGGAGGAAACGGCGGCGCGGATGGAGGAATACCTGCGCACAGGAAAGCTGGTTGTTTTTGGCGGGCAGATCTGCCTGCTTCCGTCCGGCCTGGGCAGTCTGGACGGCCTGAAGACGGAACGGGCCGGGCTTGAGATTGGATGGATCCGAAAAGGCCGCCTGGAGCCGTCCCACGCGTTTGCCATGGCGCTGCATCCAAAGGATGTGATACGTGTGGCAGAGCTTGCGGAACCAATGCGTTATCTGCATGGGGAATCCATAAGCTGCAGCGGACAAAACGGATGGACGCTTGCGGTGATTGACGGCTGTTCGGTCGGCTGGGGCAAGGTATCCCAAGGGGTGCTCAAAAATCACTATCCGAAAGGCCTGCGCCTGCAGTGGTGACAAATGCGGGCTATGTAAGGAAACCAGAAATATGGTAAGTGTTTTTGGGGCAGCCCCTTATTATGGAAAACAAAAGGGCTGCCGCATGAAGCAAAATACATACCCAATATAGCAGATCGAAATCTGAAACTACTATATATTGCTGTATTTGTTCATGCGACAGCCTCTTTTTGTTGTGTAATAATCAAATGCTTGTTCGTCAATGACGTATATAATCGATCAATCTTTCTATTATATGATGATAATGTACATTTGAAAAACTTTGTATTGATTAATGCACATCTTAGTTTAACTATTTAATTACAGTTACATTTGTAGCCTGCGGGCCTTTGGCACCTTCTGTTACTTCAAATTCCACCGTAGCGCCTTCTTCCAAAGACTTGAATCCATCCATGTTCAATCCAGAGAAATGTACAAAAACATCCTTGCCCTCTTCATCTGTAATGAAACCGTAACCTTTCTGATTGTTAAACCATTTTACTGTACCCTTATTCATGACAGTACCTCCAAATCATATTAGCTGTTGACAGCTTACGCTAAGAATATCATACGAAAATGGAAAAGTAAAGTAAAAACAACTAAATTTCTGAAAAAATAATGTTATTTTTTTTTAGAAAGTGCATTGTTAACCGATCCCATTCCCTTTCAAAACCTTTTTCCGGGATAAAGTTTCGGTACGATACACCTGTAGTTAACAATAGCTGGCCGTTCTGAAAACGGATATTTACAAAAACGGCGCTGATATCTGACACGGTGACAGACGTGCCGGATGCCTGAATGGTATTGTGCAGATTTTCCGGCGACAGCATCAGCACAAACTTAAAATAAGAGGGGGTATTGCGGCCTCGGATCAGAGAATAGAAAACCGGGCGCAGCCGTCCGTACGGCATATACGCCAGGCCGTCTAAATGCTGGTCAGACCGTTCCTGGGCGGAATAAAAATCCGGGTTCAGCGTTCCGTCGATCTCATAAGTAACCGCGGCGTGGATAGATGCTTCCGACAAAAGGAAGTTATCAAACAGCGGGCTGCATAAAAGCCGGTGCATAAATTCTTTTTTTTCTGGTAGCTGCAATGCTTTCATAGTGAATCAGTTCTCCTCCATAAGTTTTGGGAAGCTTTTCCTTACTCTTGTATTATAAAGGATCGTCTGTTTTTTACAAGCGGATATTTTGTGTACCGTCTCAAATTCGACAAAAATCCCGCCGGGAATCTTAAAAAAGAATAAAAAAGAATAAAACAATTGAAAATCCGCTTTCGGCAGGCTATCATAGAAAAGGCAGCAGCAATCAAGGTGGATTTGTGGAAAGGAATGAAAAAATGAAGCGGAATCATAAAAAAAGCGGCCTGCGGCTTGCGGCTGGCATGCTGGCACTTGCCCTGGCCGGGACATTTGCGGGCTGTGGTTTGTCTGAAATGTTTTCGGGTATGATAAAACCGGTGGAAGAAGTAGTAAACACCGTCAAACAGAATATAGAACTAAAGCAGCATATGGACGCATTGGAACTGCCCTATGAGGCGGAATGCATATCCGGCGGCAAATACGCCTATGAATCGCTGGACCAGCAGGACCAGAAAATATACGACCAGATGTTAGACGCTGTCATGAACCATAAAGAGGAAGTCATGCTTTCCAAAGCGCAGGGAAAGAGCCTGGAAGATATCTTTAACTGTATCAAAGCGGATTACGGCGGGCTTTTTTGGGTAGAAAGCTTTCGCTACACCCAATACCGGCACAACGGGGAAACGGAACTGGTATCGTTTTCGCCGAACTATACAATGGATGAAAAAGAACGCGGCGAGATCCAAAAACAAATAGACGTACAGGCGCAAAAATACTACAAAGGGCTAAAAGGCCAGTCAGATTATAAAAAAGTGCGCGGAATCTACCGCAGGCTGATTCAAACGGTAGATTATAACTTACAGGCAGAAAATAACCAAAACATCATCAGCGTCTTTTTGGGAAAGGAAACCGTCTGCCAGGGCTATGCGAACGCCATGCAGTATCTGTTAGAACGATTGGACATCCCCTGCGTAGTCGTAACCGGGATGGCCAAAGGAGGCCCGCATGCCTGGAATCTGGTCTGTCTGGACGGGGACTGGTATTATGTAGACGTCACTTGGGGAAACTCCAAATACCATGACGATGAGCAAAACGACGTAAAATATGTAGAGTACGATTATTTAAATATTACAACCGAAGAGATGATGCGCGACCACACACCGCAGGTAAGCTTTGCGCTGCCAGCGTGTACAGCGACAAAAAACAATTACTATGTGCGTGAAAAAAAATACTTTACGGCATTTGATGAAACATCGATCGCGGCGATTGGGGCAATTTTTGAAAAGGCCTATACATCGGGCAAAAAAAATGTATCCGTGAAATTTGCAGACAGCGAGCTGTGTACGCGCGCAAAAGAATACTTTCTGTCGGATTACCATATCAGCCAGTATTGCGGCGGGCTGGGGACGGTATATTACAAAACAGATGTGCAGCTTAATATCTTTGTGATTATATTTCCTTAGGGATTGGCATAGTTTTGATCGGCTGAGGGGACGCCGGCTGCGGGGCGGGGGACTGGCTTGCGGCTCCGGCTCCAGAATGCTAAGAATCTCTAAGCATTCTGTATTTACAAAACGGCATGCCCCGGACGCGGCGCCTAGTTCGCCCTGGCTTACGCCAGCAGCTAAAGGCGCCGCTTTGCTTCGCCCCTGCGTTACCGAACAGAATGCTAAGGGATTCTAAGCATTCTTCCAACGTCGCCGCAAGCCAGTCCCCCGCCCCGCAGCCGGCTGGTTTTCTCGGGCTTTACGTGAAATGTAGGGCATTCATAGTGTGACAGCGGGCGGCTGGCATGGTTTCGTGGAGCAGGTTTGTATGCGAGTGCCCTGTAAAGGCTAAAACTGTTATAAAATATTTTATTTGTTTTTGGTAATATAGCAGTAAAAAGTTGAAAAGGCTGTATCCTAAGCCAATTTTTGCTGAATAGTTCATTTTCAGTGCCTTGTTTTGTAACAGTTTTAGACTTTACAGGGCATTAGTACATCGGCCAATAAATATCTCATAGTTTTATTTGTCTATTTTTCCGATAGTACATGGCAAAAATCCGAGGGATCCCCGGTACACCTCCGGTTTTTGTCATGCACGCTCGAAAAAATATCCGGCGCCTACCTTTGCGTTATTTAGTGACCGATGTACTATATAAACGGCGTAAAATTTCAGCACAATATCATTTGTTTCTGGCCTGCCGTTTATCGGGTTTATTGTGCAGTATTCGATCACCGAATATATAGGTATCGAATGCTGGCTAAAAATAGCTAGCTCGATAGACAGCAGGCCTTTGGAAAAATATCCTGGATCCAGGAGTGGTAATATACATACCAGAAACTGGATAACGAAAGTGGATTGACCAATAAACGGTTAACAGGACGATCCGTGAGCAAATGCGGCGTAACGCATGCGAAAGGCTAGACTGGAGAGGTGGTTTGCCCGGCCTTACGGCGGCTTTGAAAGAACGTTTAGAATCCCTTAGCATTCTGTTCGATAACGTAGGGGCGAAGCCAAGCGGCGCCTTTAGCCACTGGCGGGGGCCAGGGCGGACTAGGCGCCGCGACCGGGGCCTTACGCTGCGTAAAAACAGAATGCTTAGGGATTCTTAACGTTCTGGAGGGCCGCCGTAAGGCCGGGTAAACCGCCTCTCCCCACTTCCCCCACTTCCCCCGCGCACCCCCACAAAATCCCCCTCCATTTTAAAAAAATGTATTTACAAACTTCCGTAATGATGGTATTATCAAGTAGTAATGAATACTATATCAAATCAAAATAAAAATCATATTAAGCCGCATAAAAAACTTTTGCGGCGCAAGGATTTGGTGGCTGGGCCATACAGGAGGAAGTTATGCATTATAAAATTATTGTAGACAGTTGCGGGGAACTGCCGCAGGAATTAAAAGAAGACGGGCATTTTCAATCCGTGCCGCTGGAGCTGGACGTGGATGACTATCATGTGGTAGATGACGAGAGTTTCCAGCAGTTGGAGTTTTTGCAGAAAGTAAAAGAAAGCCCGAACTGTCCGAAGTCGGCGTGTCCGTCGCCGCAGAAATACTACGAAGCATTCGATTCGGATGCCGAACGCGTTTATGTGGTGACACTGTCTTCAAAGCTGAGCGGTTCTTATAACAGCGCGATGGTGGCAAAGCAGATGTTTGAGACGGATTTTCCGCAGAAAAAAGTGCATGTGTTTGACTCCTGTTCGGCGTCGGTCGGGGAAACATTAATCGGCATTAAAATACAGGAATTGGAAAAGGCGGGCCATACGTTTGAAGAGACGGTTGTACAGACCGGACAGTATATTGAACAGCAGCAGACTTTTTTTGTGCTGGAAACCCTGGAAACGCTGCGCAAAAACGGAAGACTTAGCAACTTAAAGGCTTTGGTGGCGGGCGTGCTTAAAATCAAGCCGATTATGGGTTCTACCCCGGACGGGCAGATCTGCCAACTGGCGCAGGCACAGGGTATGAATAAGGCGCTGGAGCGGATGGTGAAAGAAGTGATAGACAAGACAAAGGACTGCGAGCAGAAAATACTTGCGATTTCCCATTGCAATTGTCCAAAGCGGGCGCAGAAAGTACGTGAACTGATTGAACAGGCAGCGCATTTTAAGGAGATTTTGATTTTGGAAACGGCTGGCGTCAGCAGTATGTATGCAAATAACGGGGGCGTGATTATCGCTGTTTAAGGGTACCGTTTTCGATTATTAGAAAAAAGGCTTCTGATTTCTGAAAGGATGGAAAGATCAGAAAGCCTTTTTTTATTTATTGTTTGGCTAATTTCTTATTTTTTTGTTTGAAAGCGGGACCAGCTTGTGTTATCTTAGTATAATAAAGGAAATCTAACGTTGCTGGCAGGACTGCCGCAGCGGGCCGCAAAAGGCAGGGGGTATTTATGGATCATATTGTATCAAAATTATTGTTGTATGGAGACTTGCCGCAGGATTCTATTTTAATGGAATTGTGCAGGATCTGTTCGGACCTGCGTGCAGACAGACAGGATAAGGATGAATTGGTCAGACGGGTATACAGGCAGGTCAAAAGGCTGTTGGTTACGGCTACGGATTATGGGTTTAATAAAAACCTGTGGCATAATTATCTTACCTTTCTGCTGATTACCAATGAAAATCCGTTTAGTATTACCTGTGAGAAAGTCGGGGCAAAAGAGGGGAGCGTCAATTATTTTGCCAAGAATGATTTTCGGGTGTTTAAACAATTGTTTGATTATGATTTCAGCGGGATCGAACAGACGCTCGGCATCGATTGTTTTACCAGGCTTTCCGATTACCGCGCCATTGGGAAGCCGGAGCTTATGTACAATAAAAATGTCAGTGAGAAAGTACAGGCGCTCAGTGAACGGCTGGAACACGCGGCGGACGAGGAACAGTTTTTTACTTTCGTTACAGATTTTTACAGGGATTACGGCGTGGGCATGTTTGGGCTGAATAAGGCGTTTCGCATCAGCACCGCGGCGGATCAGACAAAGGGTACCGCGCAGCCGGGCGCACAGACGCTTTCACGGATCGTATTTTGCCCGATCAATAATATGGACCAGGTGATGCTGGATGATTTGATCGGTTATGAGATCCAAAAGAAAAAGCTGGCAGACAATACACGCGCGTTTGTAGAAGGGCGCAAAGCAAACAATGTGCTGCTGTTTGGCGACAGCGGTACCGGAAAATCGACAAGTATCAAGGCCATTGTCAATGCGTTTTATGACCAGGGGCTGCGCATGATCGAAATATATAAGCACCAGTTTCAAGACCTGTCCAATGTCATAGCGCAGATCAAAAACCGTAATTACCGGTTTATTATTTATATGGACGACTTGTCTTTTGAGGAATTTGAAATCGAGTATAAGTTTTTAAAAGCGGTGATTGAAGGCGGCGTGGAAACAAAGCCGGAAAACATCCTGATCTACGCGACCTCCAACCGGCGCCATATTATCCGGGAGACATGGAGCGACCGCAGTGATATCAAGGTGTCGGACGGGATGCACCAGTCCGATACGATGGAAGAAAAACTCTCGCTTGTAAACCGTTTCGGTGTGACGATCAGTTTTTCGAAACCGAGCCAGAAAGAGTATTTTGCGATTGTAACCGGACTGGCACGGCGTTCGGGCATCCGTATGAGCGAGGAAGAACTGTGCCGGGAGGCAAATAAATGGGAATTAAGCCATGGGGGCATATCCGGCCGTACGGCGCAGCAGTTTGTGAATCATCTGCTTGGGCAGGAGGGAGTGGAAGAAACAAAATAAAAAAATTGTGGGGATATCCGTATGCCCGCAAAGAAAGCGGGGTGCAAGATGAGCGAAGAAAACAGCATGGGCAATTCTTTAGAGACGGATTTCCCGGAAAAAAGAGACTATGAGAAAGAATTAATCGAGATCATAAAAAGCGGCAGTCCGCCGCAGGTGATCCGTGAAAAGCTGGAAGACTACCATGAAAACGATATTGCGTCTGTTTGGGGGGAACTGACCAAGGAAGAGCACATCCAGCTTTACCAGCTTTTGGCCAATGATACGGTATCCGAAATTTTTACGTATATGGGGGACGGTGCGGGTGTTTACCTGGAAGAGCTGGGCATGGAAAACGCGGCGGATATTCTGGAATCTATGGATGCGGATGATGCGGTCGATATCCTGGATGGAATGGAGGACGAAAAATCCGACCAGTTTATCCGGCTGATGGACGCCGAGTCCCGCTATGACATCGGACTGATCCAGTCGTATGAAGATGATGAAATCGGCAGCAAAATGACGACCAATTTTATCCTGATCCGGCGCGGCCTGACGATTCCAGAAGCGATGAAAGAATTGATCACACAGGCGGCTGAAAATGATAATATATCCACAATCTATGTATCGGATTATAACGGCGGTTTTTACGGGGCGGTCGATTTAAAAGATCTGATTATCGCGCGCAGATACACGGCGCTGGAAGATCTGGTTACGACTTCTTATCCCTATGTATACGCAAAAGAGACGATCGATGAATGTATCGAAGATTTAAAAGACTATTCCGAAGATTCGATTCCGGTACTGGATAATGATAAAAAGATACTCGGCGTTATTACGGCACAGGATATTGTGGAAGTCGTAGATGAAGAAATGGGGGAAGATTACGCAAAGCTTGCCGGGCTGACCGCGGAAGAGGATCTGAATGAACCGTTGGTTGAGAGTATGAAAAAGCGTATTCCGTGGCTGGTTGTGCTGTTGGTGCTGGGCCTGCTAGTCTCCAGTGTGGTAGGCGTGTTTGAGCAGATTGTATCACAGCTTACAATCGTTGTCTGTTTTCAGTCTATGATTTTGGGCATGGCTGGAAATGTCGGAACGCAGTCGCTTGCGGTCACGATCCGTGTTTTGATGGATGAAAACCTAGAAGGCGGACAGCGGCTGCAGCTTATGCTCAAAGAACTGCGGGTGGGGGCTATGAACGGGTTCTTGCTTGGAATCATTTCGACCTTGTTTGTCGGGATCTATATTTTTCTGCTTAGGGGAAAGCCTCTGGAATTTTCATTTGCGGTCAGCGGCTGCATCGGGATTTCGCTTATGGTTGCCATGGTCATATCCAGTATTATGGGAACCGTAATACCGATGTTTTTTCATAAAATGAAAGTAGATCCTGCGGTAGCGTCCGGACCCCTTATTTCTACCGTGAATGATTTGGTTGCAGTGATCATATATTATGGATTAACATGGATCTTACTGATCAATATGCTGCAGCTTGCGGGATGAGGGAAAGCACTGTTTTAAAAAATTACAGGAGGGATTAGTATGGAACTAACACGGGAACAACAGGAACGTTATGTCCGCCAGATCGCGGTTGGCGAGATTAATGTGCAAGGCCAGGAAAAGCTGCTGCATTCCAAAGTACTGGTTGTGGGGGCAGGGGGACTGGGATCTCCGGCAGCCATGTATCTGGCGGGATCCGGCGTTGGGACGATTGGCATCGCAGACCCGGATAAAGTAGATTTGTCCAATCTGCAGCGGCAGATTCTGCACGGAATGGGGGATCTTGGAAAAGATAAAGTGCAGTCTGCGCAGGAAGCCATTCGCTGGATCAATCCGGATACGCAGGTAAGGGCCTATCCGGTGGCGGTAGGGGCGGATAATGTAATGGAGTTAATCAGTGATTATGATATCGTAATCGACGCTTCGGACAATTTTTCGACGAAGTTTTTGATCAATGACGCCTGTGTCCTTGCGGGGAAGCCGTTTGTACATGCGGGGGTGATCCGTTTTCAGGGACAGCTTATGACCTATGTGCCGGGCCAGGGACCGTGCTACCGCTGTATTTTCAGGACCCAGCCGAAAGATGGCACCGTGCCGACCGGAAAACAGGCGGGCGTGCTGGGGATGGTCTGCGGGGTAATTGGAAGTTTACAGGCGATGGAGGCTGTAAAATATCTGACCGGCGTAGGCGAACTGCTGACAGGGCGTCTTTTGACCTGCAATATGTTTACGATGAATTTCCGTACGGTAAACCTGCCGAAACGGACAGCAGAGTGCGCAGTCTGCGGGGACCATCCGGTTATTACAAAACCGGGAAGTGTATAAAAGGCCGTCTTTTTGGAAAAATATCCACATAGGTTATTACAAGACAGCAGGGAGTAAAAAGGGGAATCAATGGAAGAAAATCGAAAGGAAAGCCTGGACGTTCTGATTATTGGAAGCGGGCCTGCGGGGCTTTGCGCGGCGGTTTATGCGAAAAGGGCGAATCTGGAGGCGCTTGTTTTGGAAAAAGAATACCTTGGCACCGGACAGATTACCGAGAGCGACCAGGTGGATAACTATCTTGGACTGCCCGAAATCAACGGCTTTGACCTGGGCGAAGCATTCCGCGGGCATGCGCTTGGCATGGGCGTAGCGTTTCAGGACGGTATGGCGGATGGGTTTGAGAAAGAAGCGGACGGCTGGTCCGTACATGTTGCGGACGGGCGGACGATCCGGGCTAAAACGGTTATTTACTGTGCGGGGGCCTCGCATCGGCGCCTTGGAGTAGAGGGCGAACAGGAGCTGACCGGAAAAGGCGTCTCGTATTGTGCGGTCTGCGACGGCGCGTTTTACCGCGGCAAGGAAACAGCCGTAATCGGCGGGGGCGATACGGCTTTGGGGGACGCCATGTATCTGTCCGATTTATGTGAAAAGGTCTATTTGATCCACCGCAGAAAAGAATTTCGCGGTTCTGCGCAGACGGTGCAGCAGTTGCGGGAAAAAGAAAATGTGGAAATTATAACGGAAGCGGTACCGGCCAGAATCTCTGGGGAACAGACGGTCACCGCGCTGGAATTAAAGGACGGCAGGACCATTCCCGTGGACGGTGCGTTTGTAGCGGTCGGTATGCAGCCGCAGACGCAGTATTTGCAAGGGGTTGTAGATTTGGACGCAAATGGCTATATTATTGCGGATGAAACGGGGTCCACATCCGCGCCCGGGTTTTTCGCCGCGGGGGATGTGCGTACCAAGGCGCTGCGCCAGGTGATTACGGCGGTCTCAGACGGAGCCAACGCGGCGGTTTCCGCGGCCGCGTATATCCGCAGCGCAAAACAGCCCGTAGATTTGCCGGATGCAAATAAAACAGCAAAAAAGGAACCGTAAGACGAAATGACACTACAGGAAAAACAGGAAGCTTTTATACAACATTTAAAACAGTACCACCATGCGGCTGTCGCGTTTTCCGGCGGTGTCGATTCCGCTTTTTTACTGAAAGCGGCGCAGGAAGCGCTGGAAAACCGGATTGTCGCGGTTACGGTAAACTCCCGCGTATTTCCCAAAAGGGAAGCGGACGAGGCGGCGGCATTTTGCAGGCAATACGGCATCCGCCAGATTCTGGTACCGGTAGACGAATTAAGCATCGAGGGGTTTGCCCAAAATCCCGCGAACCGCTGCTATTTATGTAAGCGGGAACTGTTTGGGCGGATCCTGCACATTGCAAAACAAGAAGGTATGGATGCCGTGCTCGAGGGGTCGAATCTGGATGATGAAAAAGATTACCGTCCAGGCCGTTTGGCGATCGCGGAATTAGGGATCAAAAGCCCGCTTAGCGAATCCGGTATGACCAAGGCGCAAATCCGGCTCCTTTCCAGGCAAATGGGCCTTGCAACCTGGGATAAGCAGTCGTTTGCGTGTCTTGCTTCCCGTTTTGTATATGGAGAAACCATTACAGAGGAAAAATTAACCATGGTAGACAAGGCGGAGCAAAAGCTGTATGAGCTGGGATTTCAGCAGTTTCGCGTACGCATCCATGGCAGTCTGGCGCGCGTAGAAGTGATGCCGGAGGATTTCAAAAAACTGGCAGGACCCGGAATACGGGAACAGGTGGCCGAAAGTCTGCGGCAGTATGGATTTACATATGTGACGATGGATTTAAACGGGTACCGGACCGGGAGTATGAATGAAGCAGTTTTACATGCAAATAATGAACCATAGAAAAGCAAGCGAAAAAGGAGAAAGTGTATGTCAGGTTTTAACTACGAAAATGTCAAGGATCCGCAGTACTTTGCAGAAGGAAGGCTTGCGGCGCATTCTGACCATGTGTGTTATAAGGACCATGCGCAGGCCCAGGCCGGCTTGGCCGGATTCCGTTATCCGCTGGACGGGCTTTGGAAATTCCATTATGCCAGAAACTATGCGCAGGTCATCGCGGGATTTGAAACGGCCGATTACGACTGTCGGCCATGGGCGGATATCCGTGTACCGGCGCATATCCAGATGGAGGGGTATGATATTCCGCAGTATGCCAACACACAGTATCCATGGGACGGCAGGGAAGAGATTTGGACCGATGAAATCCCGACCGAATTTAACCCGACCGCAAGTTATGTAAAATATTTTACACTGCCCAAAGAAATGGTTGGAAATCCGGTTTACATTTCTTTTCAGGGGGCGGAAAGCGGCCTTGCGGTTTGGCTCAACGGACAGTTTGTCGGATACAGCGAAGACAGTTTTACACCGTCTGAATTTGAACTGACGCCTTATATCCAGGACGGAGAAAACAAACTGGCAGTCCAGGTATTCAAATGGACGTCGGGAAGCTGGTGTGAGGATCAGGATTTTTACCGTTTTTCCGGTATTTACCGCAGTGTTTACCTATACACGATACCAAAAGCACATATATGGGATATCAAAACAGAACCTGTTGTAGCGGAAGATCTCGTACATGCGGATGTAAATCTTCGACTGCAGACACAAGGAGAGGGGAGCGTACGCATCAAAGTATCCAGACATGGCCAAACGATCATCGAGGATACCGCAGCGCTTTGCGCACAGACAGTGCTGTCTTATCCGGTGGAACATCCCGTATTATGGAGTGCGGAAACGCCGGAGCTGTATGATCTGGAACTGACGGTATATGATGCGGATCAAAACCTGGCGGAAGTCATCCCGCAGAAAATCGGTTTCCGCCGATTTGAAATGAAAGACGGACTGATGTGCCTAAACGGCAAACGTATTGTATTCAAAGGGGTAAACCGCCATGAGTTTTCATCGAAAACGGGCCGCGTTGTTTCAAAAGAAGAACTGCTGACGGATATCCTTACGATGAAGCGCAATAATATTAACGCGGTACGTACCTGCCATTATCCGGATGATTCCGCGATTTATCAGTTGTGCGACGAATACGGGCTTTATTTAATCGCGGAAAACAATATGGAATCGCACGGCTCCTGGGATCCGGTTGCGCGCGGGGAAGCAGGGCCGGAGACGGTAGTGCCGGGCGATCAGGAGAAATGGCTGGGAGCAATGTTAGACCGTGTGAAATCCTGTTATGAACGGGATAAAAACCATCCGGCCATTTTGATCTGGTCATGCGGCAACGAATCGTATGGCGGAAAAGTGATTTACGAAATGTCGGAATATTTCCGAAAACTGGACCCGTACCGTCTGGTGCATTACGAAGGGGTCTTTAACGACCGCCGCTACAATGGTTCCAGCGATATGGAAAGCCGGATGTATCCGCCGGTAGCAGAGATCGAGGAATTTTTGTCGAAACACCGCGATAAGCCGTTTATCTGCTGTGAATATACGCACGCGATGGGCAATTCATGCGGCGCGATGCATAAATACACCGATTTAACCGACCGCGAGCCATTGTACCAGGGCGGCTTTATCTGGGACTATATCGACCAGTCCATTTTGAAAAAAGACCGCTACGGAAATGAATTTCAGGCATATGGAGGAGATTTCGGCGAGCGGCCGACCGATTACAATTTCAGCGGGAACGGCATTGTATACGGCGGCGAACGGGATGAATCCCCGAAAATGCAGGAAGTCAAATACAACTATCAAAACATTTCCGTCGTATTTGCTAACGATACATTTACCGTTCATAATAAAAACCTGTTTGTAAATACCGACCAATACCAATGTATGGCTGTTCTGCAAAAAGACGGCGTAACAATCGCGCAAAAAACACTCGACGTTTCTGTCGAACCGCTTTGTGAAAAACAGTTTGCCATGCCTTTTACAGACCAAACGGATGGAGAATATGCAGTGACGGTTTCCTTTTTGCTCAAAGAAGATACACTTTGGGCCAAGGCGGGACATGAAATCGCCTTTGGGCAGAAAGTATACAAAAAGCCGTTTGTATGGAAAAACCAATACTGGGTCAAAGAGCCTGGAAAACTGCGTGTGATTCACGGCAAACTGAATATCGGGGTCAAAGGGGATACATTTGACGTACTGTTTTCCCTTTTAAACGGCGGGCTGGTATCCTACCGGTACGGCGGCAGGGAAATGATCGAAAAAATGCCGATGCCAAATTTCTGGCGGGCGCCGGTAGACAACGATATGGGCAATCAGGGCCCTGGCAGATATGCGCAGTGGAAAATCGCGAGCATGTATGTCAGCCATCGGAACGTAGACAGCGGAGCCGGACAGTTCGGTTCGATTCCGGTAAAAGTAGAAGAAACAGACGATACGGTAACCGTAACCTATCAGTACCATATGCCGACGACGCCGCGCAGTATGTGCGAGGTATCCTATACCGTATACAGCGACGGGGCGGTAGAAACCGCGCTTTCCTATGATCCGGTAAAAGAATTAGGCGATATGCCGGAGTTTGGGATGCTGTTTAAACTGAACGCGGATTACAACCAGGTAAAATGGTACGGCATGGGACCAGCGGAAACTTACGCGGACCGGAAAGAAGGCGCAAAGCTTGGCATTTATCAAAACAGCGTGGCAGACAATCTGGCCAAATACCTTGTTCCGCAGGAATGCGGCAATAAAGAAGGCGTGCGTTATGCGCAGGTTACCGATTACAAAGGACGCGGGATGCTGTTTGCGGGGGACGCCATGAGTTTTTCAGCGCTGCCGTATACGCCGCATGAAATCGAAAATGCGATGCATAGCTATGAGCTGCCGCGTGTACATTATACGGTAGTACGGGCGGCTAAAGCGCAGCTTGGAGTCGGCGGCGATGATAGCTGGGGCGCGCCGGTGCATCCGGAGTATCATATTCCGTTGGATTTGGAGCAGGGGACAGATCTTGGGCAGGAGCAAAAGAAAATGGAATTTCGGTTTTTCTTTAAAGGGATTTAGGGTATAGGGTGCGGCCTCCCGGACGGTGAAAGCGGGAATGTAGGGTACGGCTTCGCGGACGCCGGAAACGGGGGTCCCCGCGGCTGTGACGCTTTCGAACGTAAGAAGCTCTAAGTATTCTGCATTTTGGTTTCGGCTGTATACGGACCGGGTCTGTATCCGCCGTCCGTGGCGGACAGACCCTTTTTCAGGCATCCTTGCCTGAAAATCCTAGGTTACGAGCAGAATACTAAGAGCTTCTAACGTTCTTACGCAGTCACAGCCGCAGGGACCCCCGTTTCCGGCTGGCAGTGAAACAATGTGCGTTCGGAAAAATAGACAAGCATAATTTATCTTGGCGCGCCCCGCTGTAAATAGGAATTTACATTTTAGGCATTGGGGCTGTATAGACGCCTAATTTGTGGAAGTTGTACCAATCAGCGACTGCTGTTTCATCCGTCACATTTAATGCAAGCAAAATCTCTTTTGCAAATTCTAAAGGTGCGGTACCATTCGCTGTTATTACATTTTTATTGCAGACTGCCTGCTTCGCAATATAATTGGCTTCTCCGGTGTAATTAGCCCCTGCCCATTGCTTTAAATCATTCAAATCATTACTTGTATGAACTACATTATTTAGTATACCTACTGTCCCCAAAAATGCAGAAGCGTCACATATTCCGCCTAATAATCTCCCTTTTTCAAAACAATCCTTTACCAGTCCCTTAATTGGCTGTGTATTTTCGCTTCTCCACGTCATGCCTCCAATTAGAATAAGAGCCTCATAATCATCTGGAACAGATGCAATATCATAGTCTGGCATCACCTTGAATCCACCGATTGACTGTATGTATTCTTTGGATAAAGATACTGTTTTGATCTCATAGTTACCTTGTCCTAACATAGAAATTGCAGATGAAATATAGGCAGCTTCCCAATCTGCATATTGCTGTAAAATTACGAATAAAACTGTTTTTGTCATGTTTTTTCTCCTTTGTCAATATTAATTGCAATTTAATAATTTTTGAAAAGTGAACGGTTCCATTTATAAACATGGACAAATAAAAGGAAACCAAATTCATATAAAACATGATAACACAAAATATACGAGTATTGGTAAACCAGTTGAAAAACTTTCAAAAAATCGATGAAAAGAGAATAAATAAAAGATCTGTTTCGTTTGTTTAGTCTTTATAATGCTTCAGCAATTTAGTCAAAGGTTAAGATTTCCCATGTAAAAGCATTTTCATTACTTTATGTAGAAGCTGTATAGACCTATATAAACGGCGTAAAATTTCAGCACAATATCATTTGTTTCTGGCCCGCCGTTTATCGGGTTTATTGTGCAGTATTTAATCACCGAATATATAAAATAATACACCAGTTTACAACTTTTGGATTTTTTTGAACCCTGATAAAACGTAGCCTTCTATATATTTTAATAAATGACTGCGCTTTTTTTACAGTTTCGAGGGATTCTACGAAACTGCTGAATATTATACTTGCCTGAATCTGCTGTCCAATGCCAAACTTAGTTTCCTGTGCGCCCAAAGACTTGTAGCACGAAAAGGATTCATCAATGTATGGGAGCAGTGTCATGGCACTGTAAGCTATACACTCTAAATTTACCAGGCGTTCAATACTTTCACGGCTGCGTACACGGTATTCCTCCAGTGACCAGAAAGTCTTGCTTTCATAATACGACACCTCAATGTTACAGCGCGGCGAGTAACAGGCGACAGGGAGAAATTTTTCATTTTCTTCCCCATAGCCGCGGATTGTTTCGTCTTCGCAGTTACTGTAGTCCAGAATGATGCTTTCCGGATTTTTTGTGCAGAAGAAAAGCCTGCGGCTTCCATTCCCGCTTTTCGGGAGCGTGACAGCGGCATAGACCACACGCCCGCTCCAGAGCCTGGTCAGCATCGGGCGCACGCCGATCTTTCAGTCCCCGGTTTTTGGGGATTCAAGCACGAAATCTTCCGGCGACAGGCGTTCACCGTATTTCTTTGGACGGCCCCGTTTCCCTGTGCGTTCCGGCGGAAAGTCATACATGACTGTATCTATTCTGGCATTGCATATGATGTCGAGGTTTTCATATTCGTCCACAAGGCCTGCAACACATCCTTTCGGATACCAGATGTCGCAGAGCAGGAACACCTGCCTGTCTGAACCGATGCTGTCCACAGCATGCCGCACCATTTCGGCGGCAATTTCCAGCTTTGTCTGTTTTTTGTCCCAGAGCCGGTACCCAAGAGGGACAGACAGGTAACGCATGGAACTGTCCGCCAAGACCGGGAATGACAGCAGAATGCTTACCATACAGTGTCCATTCAGGTAATTGGAACCATTATGCGCGGCATGGTCAAAAGCTTTGAGCGGAGTTCGAATTTTTTACCTTCCTTTTCCACCATCGTGTCATCAACGGAAAGGAACAGGGGCTGTGCAGCCAGCTGCTCCGGCACAGCCTTTAATGCTTTTGATAATGTCACATCCCTCCAGGATTCATGATCCAGCCTGTTAGTTTTAAGCGCATAGTAATACGCATTCAGCGATGTGTCTGAAATTTTTGAAAGCACATGCCTGTGGGCGAAGCGTACCGAACGGAAAATGTCCAGCGCCAGTATGGAAACAACGATAAGGAACAGATTCCTTGCAGTGGGTTTCGTTGCATCCGAAAAATATTCATTAAAATAATTTTTCAGTCTGTCCAGGACAGAATTTTTCATGTATAATAAGCGGTAGATACAAACTCATCTTCTTTCGTATTTTTTTGTTTGGACGCTTAAATTATACAATGAAAAGATGGGTTTGTATTTTTATTTTTGTAAAAAGTTGTAAACTGGTGTAAAATAATAAAAACGTATCGTTTATTCCTGTCAGCCTGGGTAGGGGGCTTTTTCCTGCGGCTGTGACTTTGGAGAAAAGCGTAGAAGTTCTTAGTTTTCTGCTCGGTACACAGGATTTTGGGACACGGATGTCCCCAAAAGGGCCTGCCCGCCACGGAAGGCGGGTGCAGGCCCGGTCCGTCCGGTTTTACAATCGAATATGCAGAAAACTTAGAACTTCTTGCTTTACGGAGAGTCACAGCCGCATGAAAAAGCCCCCTCCCCAGGCGTGCGCGAAGCCGTAACGAAAAACCGCCCAAGGCCAAAACAACGCCCAATTCCTAAAAAAAATACTGGTAATTTAAAATACTCTGTGCTATAATCTATAAATGACTGTAAATAGCTGAAATCACAGCTAAAGAAACCGCACCGCGGATTTCTTACAAGCTTTAAGGAGGAAATAAAAGAATGAGTGTACAGGTCGAAACATTAGAAAAAAACATGGCAAAGCTTACGGTTACGGTTTCCGCTGATAAGTTTGAAAAGGCGATACAGGAAGCTTACAATAGGCAGAAAAACAAAATCCGTATTCCAGGATTCCGTAAAGGCAAAGTACCGCGGGCGATGATTGAAAAGGTTTATGGGCCGGAAGTTTTTTATGATGATGCGGCAAATACGATCATTAATGTGGAATATCCGGCTGCAATGGATGAAAGCGAGCTGGATATCGTGTCACGCCCGGATATTGAAGTGACACAGATTGAAAAGGGCAAAGACTTTGTATTTGTGGCGCAGGTAGCGGTAAAGCCGTCCGTTGTACTTGGCGAATATAAGGGCCTGACTGTTACAAAAGCGGAAGTATCCGTAACGGATGAAGAGGTCGACGCGGAAATAGAACGTGTCAGAAATATGCAGGCACGTACGGTCGATGTGACGGACCGGGCAATCGAACAGGGTGATACGGCAGTCATTGATTTTGAAGGGTTTGCGGACGGAGAACCGTTTGAGGGAGGAAAGGGTGAGAACCAGCCGCTGGAAATCGGCTCCCATTCTTTTATAGATACGTTTGAAGACCAGTTGGTAGGGCATAATGCCGGGGACGAGGTAGAAGTCAACGTGACGTTCCCGCAGGAATACCATGCAAAAGAACTGGCTGGAAAACCGGCATTATTCAAAGTAAAGATCCATTCCGTAAAAACAAAAGAAATACCGCAGTTGGACGATGAGTTTGTTTCCATGGTATCCGAAAAAGAAACCGTGGACGAATATAAGCAGGAAATCCGCGAAATGTTGACAAAGCGCAAGCAGGACAGCGCAAAACGCGCGCAGGAGGACGAAGCGGTGCAGCAGGTCATTGACAGTTCGCAGATGGATATTCCGGAACCGATGATAGAACTGCAGTGTGAAAACCTGGTACAGGAATTTTCCGAACGTATTACACGCCAGGGCCTGACCCTGGATCAGTATATGCAGTTTTCCGGCGCTACGATTGACAAAATGAAAGAACAGGTACGGCCGGATGCGGTGCAGAGGATCCAGAGCAGCCTTGTGCTGGAACAGATCGCAAAACAAGAGCACATCGAAGTTTCGGAAGAAGAAGTGGATGAACAGATCGGCAAGATGGCGGCGGCTTACGGGATGACCGGCGAAAAGATGAAGGAACATATCAGCACGGAAGACCTGGAAGCGATGAAACGCAACCTTTCCGTAGAAAAAGCGGTCGAAATTATTATGTCCAGCGTACAGGAAGTAGAAGCGCCTGCCGCGGAAGAGTCCGCAGAGTAATAGCCGTATCGCACAATTGCTAAAAAACTGGATGGAGGATGATTTATGAGTTTAATACCTTATGTCGTAGAACAGACGAGCAGGGGTGAACGCAGTTATGATATATATTCCCGTTTATTAAAAGACCGGATTATTTTTCTCGGCGAGGAAGTAAACGAAACGTCTGCCAGCATCGTCGTTGCACAGTTGTTATTCCTGGAATCGGAAGACCCTGGAAAGGATATCCATCTTTATATTAATTCTCCAGGCGGAGTGGTAACGGCAGGGCTTGCAATTTATGATACGATGCAGTATATTAAATGCGATGTTTCTACCATTTGTATCGGAATGGCAGCGAGCATGGGCGCGTTTTTGCTGGCTGGCGGCGCAAAGGGCAAGCGTATGGCTCTGCCGAATGCCGAGATTATGATCCATCAGCCGTCCGGCGGGGCCAGAGGGCAGGCGACCGAGATCCAGATTGCGGCGGAAAATATTTTGAAAACAAAAAAGAAATTGAACGAGATGCTGGCGGCAAATACAGGCAAGCCGGTAGAAGTTGTGGCGCAGGATACGGAACGGGATCATTTTATGGATGCGAAAGAAGCATTGGATTACGGATTGATCGACAGCATTGTTACAAACCGCAGCCGTGAGTAGGAAATGTGTTGTTTTTTAAAGTTATTATTTTTATCTAAAGAGGGGTGAAAGAATGGCAGGCAAAAACAGCGACAGCAAGGTGAGGTGTTCATTCTGCGGAAAATCGCAGGAGCAGGTTCGAAAGCTGATTGCCGGGCCCAATGGGGCGTTTATTTGTGATGAATGCGTGGACATCTGCTCGGAGATTATTGATGAAGAACTTGCCCGCGAAGAGGTTGACCTGCAGGACGATGTGATTGATACGCCGTTTGAAATCAATCTGCAGAAACCGGAAAAGCTCAAGTCTTTTCTGGACGATTATGTAATCGGACAGGACGAAGCGAAGAAAGTACTGTCTGTGTCTGTATATAACCATTACAAGCGGATTTTGGCCGAAACGGATATGGATGACGTAGAACTGCAGAAAAGCAATATATTGATGCTTGGCCCGACCGGTTCCGGCAAAACCCTGCTGGCGCAGACATTGGCCAGGATTTTGAATGTTCCGTTTGCGATTGCGGATGCAACGACATTGACAGAAGCAGGTTATGTCGGCGAAGATGTGGAAAATATACTGCTCAAGCTGATCCAGGCGGCGGAATACGATATTGAACGGGCGCAGTGCGGGATTATCTATATTGATGAAATCGATAAGATTACAAAAAAATCGGAAAATGTATCGATCACAAGGGATGTATCCGGCGAAGGCGTGCAGCAGGCGCTTTTAAAAATCCTCGAAGGGACGAACGCGTCCGTACCGCCGCAGGGCGGCAGGAAACATCCGCAGCAGGAACTGATCCAGATTGATACGACGAATATCCTGTTTATCTGCGGCGGTGCTTTTGACGGGCTGGAAAAGATTATCGAAACCAGGATGGATCAAAAATCCATCGGGTTTAACGCGGAGATTTCCGAAATATCAGAAAAAAGCGTGGGAGAAGCGTTAAAGCAGACGATGCCCCAGGATCTGGTAAAATTTGGGCTGATTCCGGAGTTTGTAGGACGAGTGCCGGTAATGGTATCCCTTGATTCTTTGGATAAAACAGCGTTAAAGCGTATCCTGATCGAGCCGAAAAATTCCCTGATTAAGCAGTATCGGAAATTATTTGAGATCGACGGCATTGAATTGGAATTTCATGAGGATGCAGTGGAAGCGATCGCGGATAAGTCACTGGAACGCAAAACAGGGGCCAGAGGGCTGCGTGCAATTATGGAAAGCACGCTTATGGATTTGATGTACCGTATTCCATCGGATGAAACGATCCGTAAATGTACGATCACAAAAGACGCAGTAAATCAGAGCGGACAGCCGCTGATTGAATATAAAAGCGCTTAAATAAAAAAGCGTTTTAGTTTTGTTGCAGCAACCAAGGGACCTGTAACGGGAGGAGAGCCTGTAAGGGGTCTCCTCTTTTTGCTGTATCGGAAAACGATTTTAGAATAAATGTAAGACAAAGGAATGGATACTATGAGTGAAATAATAAAAGTAATGCCCGCAGTCCCGCTCCGCGGCATGGTAGTTCTTCCGGGTATGATCATCCATTTTGATATCAGCAAGCCGCAGTCCATCCATGCGGTGGAAGAAGCTATGGTGAAAGATGAAAAAATCTTTCTGCTTACGGTGAAAAACGTAGAAGCGGAAGAACCGCAGAAAGAAGACTTTTATGAGGTTGGCGTAATCGCGCAGATCAAGCAGTTAATTAAAATGCCGAATCATGTAGTACGCGTGCTTGTGGAAGGGATCGAACGGGCCGAGCTGCAGGAAATCACAGACCATCCGAATTATCTGCAGATGAAAATCTTTTGTTTTGATGAAGAGGCAGTCGGCGAGGTGATGCCGCAGGTATTGGAGGCCATGCTAAAAAGCATGAAAGAAACCATCCATAAATACTGTAAATACAGCCAGCGTACCGGACGGGAATTTTTAAAGCAGATCGACGAAATCACAAAGGTGGATGAACTGATTGATTTGTGCGCGAACAGCCTGCCGCTGCATTATGAATATAAACAGCGGGTTTTGTCCGCGGTCAATCTGACGCACCGTTATGAAGTATTTATGGAAATCCTGTTAAACGAACTCGAGGTCATTGCGATCAAGATCGATTTTCAGGAAAAGCTGAAAAACGCGGTAGATAAAAACCAGAGGGAATATATCCTGCGGGAGCAGATGCGCCTGATCCGGGAAGAACTTGGGGAAACGAATACGGATTCCGATATTGAAAAATATACGGCGCGCACAAATAAGCTGAAAGCGGAAAAAGAAGTCAAAGACCGCCTGCTGGAAGAAATTTCCCGGTTTAAAAACCTGCCGCCGAGTTCGTCGGAAAGCGCCGTTGTGCGCGGATATATCGAAATGCTGCTGGAATTGCCGTGGAATAAAAGCTCCAAGGATAATAAAGACCTCAAAAACGCGGAGCGGATTTTAAATGACGACCATTACGGAATGGAAAAGGTAAAAGAACGCGTACTGGAATTTCTGGCTGTGCGCAACCTGACGAAAAAAGGAGACAGCCCGATTATCTGTTTAGTCGGCCCGCCGGGTACCGGAAAAACAAGCATTGCAAAATCAGTGGCGTCCGCGCTTGACAAAAAATATGTCCGGATCTGTTTGGGCGGCGTGCGTGACGAGGCGGAAATCCGCGGCCATAGGAAAACCTATGTGGGCGCGATGCCGGGGCGCATTGTAACCGGGCTAAAAAGCGCCGGATATAAAAATCCGCTCATGCTGTTAGACGAGATTGATAAGCTGGGGAGCGATTATAAAGGCGATCCGTCCTCGGCCCTGCTGGAAGTATTGGACAGCGAGCAAAACAGCCATTTTCAGGACCATTATGTGGAAATTCCGGTAGATTTATCGGAAGTTATGTTTGTTGCGACAGCAAATGATGCGGCGAATATTCCAAGACCGCTGCTGGACCGTATGGAATTGATTGAGGTATCCAGTTATACGGAAAATGAAAAGCTGCATATCGCAAAAGAACACCTCGTAGAAAAGCAGAAAAAGAAAAACGGACTGAAAAAAGACCAGTTGTCAGTCAGTGATAAAGCGCTTGCAAAAATGATCAGCGGTTATACAAAAGAAGCAGGCGTACGAAATTTGGAACGAAAAATCGGCGCGGTCTGCCGCAAAGCTGCCAGGGAGATTTATGAAAACCAAAAGGGCAGTGTCCGCGTGACTGGAAGCAATCTGGAAAAATACCTCGGGATAGTGCGCTATATGCCGGAGCAGTTGCAGGAAGAGGATGAAGTCGGCATCGTACGCGGGCTGGCCTGGACAAGCGTAGGCGGCGTGACACTGGAAGTGGAAGTAAATATCATGCCCGGCAAAGGGGAAATGAAGCTGACAGGCAAGCTGGGCGATGTGATGAAAGAATCTGCAATGGCTGCGTTAAGCTGTGTGCGTGCATTAAGCGGGTCATACCGCATATCGGAAAATTATTTTACCAAACACGACATCCACATCCATATCCCGGAAGGGGCGACGCCAAAGGACGGCCCGTCTGCCGGTATTACGATGGCGGTTGCGATACTTTCCGCGGTGACGGAAATCCCGGTGCGTGCAGACGTAGCTATGACCGGGGAAATCACACTGCGCGGGCGCGTGCTTCCGATCGGCGGTTTAAAGGAAAAGCTGCTGGCAGCAAAAAATGCCGGGATTAAGACGGTATGCGTGCCAAAGAAAAATGAAAAAGATTTGTCTGAAATCGATGATGAAATCAAAAAAGGGATGAAAATTCTGCTCGTCGGTCAGATGAAAGAAGTGCTGGAAGCGGCTCTGGTACAGGATCGATGATGGAAGCGGCAAAATCTGTGCAGGGGTAGGAAGTATTAAGGAGGAATCTTCCATGGTCATAAAAAATGTAAGTTTGGAAACGGTCTGCGGCGTTACGAGCAAAATTCCGGACAACCGCCTGCCGGAAATCGCGTTTGCGGGGAAATCCAATGTGGGCAAATCCTCGCTGATCAATGCCCTGATGAACCGGAAAGCACTCGCGCGTACGTCGGAAAAGCCGGGGAAAACGCAGACGATCAATTTTTATAATATCAACGACGCGATGTATTTAGTAGATCTGCCCGGCTATGGATTTGCGCGCGCGCCGGAAGCGGAGCGTGTGAAATGGGGCAAAATGATCGAAAATTACCTGCACAAGTCCAGGCAGTTAAAAGCGGTCTTTTTGCTTGTGGATATCCGCCACAAACCGTCCGCGAACGATAAAATGATGTATGAGTGGATCGTACACCAGGGTTACCGGCCGATTATTATCGCTACAAAACTGGACAAGCTGAAAAAGTCGCAGGTGCCCGGACATCTGGCGGAAATCAAAAACGGCCTGGGTATGCAGGACGCCGATCTGCTGCTTCCGTTTTCCGCGTTAAATAAGCAGGGGCGGGACGAAATCTGGCAGACAATGGACCGGCTGCTATGAAAACGGCGATAAAAAATAAATATGTCTTTACCGCCCTACTGCTCATTCTGCTGGCGGCGGCAGGTATCGGGCTGACAGAACTCTATGTCCGCTTCGAGCGGGGCGCGGAGCCGGAAAGCGGCTTTCATGTCGTAACATCCTTTTATCCGGTTTACATCGCGGCGGAGAATATAATCGGGGACGTCGGCGGGGTCAGCCTTGCGAATTTAAGCGAGCCGCAGACCGGATGCCTGCACGATTATCAGTTAACGACCGAAGATATGCGAAAATTGTCCGCCGCCGATGTTTTCTTGATCAATGGGGGCGGAATGGAACACTTCTTATCCGAAGTAGCCGGCCGCTATCCGTCTCTTACGGTGGTCAATGCCAGTGAACAAATCGATCTTCTGGCAGACAACGCCCATGCCTGGATGAGCATACCGGATTATATGGTGCAGGTGCAGACCATAGCCGACGGCCTGTCCGCGCTGGATGAGGCGCACCGGAAGGAGTATGAGGCAAACTGTGGCCGATATATGCAGCAGCTAAAACAGCTTTTAAAGAAACAGCAGGCGGTTCGGGAACAAATACCGCAGTCCGTGCCGCGCCGCAGCGTGCTGTTCCATGAAGCGTTTGCTTACCTGGCCCGTGATTTCGGCCTGCAGGCAGCAGGCAGCCTGGATTTGGATGAGGAACGCCAGGTCAGCGCTGGGGAAGTGGCGCAAGTAGTACGCCTGGTCAAAGAGCAGGCGGTACCGTTTATTCTGGCAGAAGAACAGTATGGAAAGCAAATGTGCGAAACCGTGCAGAAAGAAGCCGATGTGCAGGCCGTGTATCTGGATCCCTGTGTGCAGGGGGACGGACGCGCGGACAGCTATGTGCGTGCGATGCGGGAAAATATCCGTGTATTGCAGGAAGCATTTGCAAAACTAAAATGATCGGAGTTTCGTTATGAGAAAAATCATCCGCCCGTGCGGCCTGCACTGCATCAAAGTCAATCATCTTGGCGTTACGATCGGCACGCAGGAAATTTTGACCGATATCAACCTTCATATTCATTGCGGAACACTCAACGCTGTCATAGGCAAAAACGGGGCCGGGAAATCCACGCTGGTAAGGGCTATGCTTGGGGAAGTGCCGCATACGGGTTCGATTGAATTTAAAGACCGCGAAAATGGGAGGATGCAGAAGCTTAAAATCGGTTATGTGCCGCAGGCTGTAAATATAGAAAAGCACACCCCGGTCAGTGTCTATGATCTGATTGCCTGTTACCAGTCCCGTTTTCCTGTATTTTTGACAAAAAGAAAAAAACTGTATGGACAGATCCGGGAAAGCCTGCGTGTATTCGAGGCGGAAAGCTTAATTGACAAACAGGTGTGTAATTTGTCCGGCGGCGAGCTGCAGCGCGTGCTGTTATCCCTGGCAGTCATGGACGGGCCGAATCTTCTGCTGTTGGATGAGCCAGTTTCCGGCATCGACCAAAACGGGATGGAGCTGTTTTACAGGCTGATGGATTATTTGAAAAAAAATTTTGACCTTGCGGTTATTCTGATTTCCCATGACCTGGATTATGTAGCGGCGTACGCGGACTGGGTTGTGCTGCTGGACCAGACCGTTTTGCGGCAGGGAACCGTGCGGGAGGTGTACCGCAGCAGGGAATTTCGGGACGTGTTTGGAGAAACGGAGGTACGTGCATGATACGTTTTTTTACGGAATGGACGCAGTTTGGATTTATGCGGAACGCATTTGCGGCCATTGTGATTATCACGCCGCTGTTCGGCCTGCTGGGTACGATGATTGTAGAGCGCAAGATGGCTTTTTTCTCGGATGCCCTGGGACATTCCGCCTGGACGGGCATTGCGCTTGGTGTAGTGGCAGGGCTTTCGGATACCAGCCTTTCCATGCTTTTGTTTGCTGCCGTATTTGCGCTGCTGTTAAATAAATTAAGCAGCGCCGGCACGGCGGCAAACGATACCGTGATTTCCGTATTCTCAAGCTGCAGCATTGCAGTCGGCCTGGCGATCCTGTCAAAGGGCGGGAATTTCAGCCAGTATTCCGGCCTGCTGGTCGGGGATGTGCTGAGCATTACCAAGTCGGAGATCGGTTATCTGGCGCTGATTTTTGCCGTAACGCTTCTTTTTTGGACGTTTGGCTTCAACTGGCTGCAGGCTGTCAGCATCCATCGGTCGCTGGCAAAAAGCAGGCATATTCCGGTGCGGTTTATGGAAAACCTGTTTGCGGTATTGACGGCGCTGATTGTCATGGCGTCGATTCGATGGGTCGGTATTTTAATTATCAATGCCCTTTTGATCCTGCCGGCGGCCGCCAGCAGGAATCTTTCACAAAACCTGCGGGAATATCATTTTTTTGCGGTCATTTTTTCCATATTTTCCGGAATATTCGGGCTGATCATCTCTTATTTTATAAATGTAGCTACGGGTCCTGTCATTGTGATCCTGGCTTCCATCATATACTTCAGTACTTTTGTGTATGGCAGCAGAATCCAATAGACAATACGCGGTACTTGGTGTATACTATAAATGAAAACTTAAAA
Source organism: uncultured Eubacterium sp. (assembly GCA_910586045.1). Classification (GTDB taxonomy): domain Bacteria; phylum Bacillota; class Clostridia; order Lachnospirales; family Lachnospiraceae; genus Eubacterium_J. Next base: position 20,201 of record CAJUIH010000002.1, on the reverse strand, counting down.
ATGAGCAGTGTAAACATCGGCATAGCGGCTAAGCTGCAATGTTGGGTAAAATAGGGTGAGGGCAGATGAGATTTAAAAGGATCAACATGGATACGGTGCGCTGCATCGTTTCGGAAACGGAATTGAATGAAAATGGCCTGCAGATGGATGATTTTCTGCAGAATGATGGAAAGACCGAAGATTTTTTGAGAAAGATCGTATCAATGGCAGAAGAGGAAGTAGGATTTAAGGTACAAGGCGGCCCGCTCTCCGTACAGGTTGCCGTACTGCCGGAGCATCTTTTGGCCCTGACATTTTCAGAACGGCCGGACCACAATATTTTAAATATCCTGCAGAATTTAAAATCCGCGGTAGACAGCCTTTCGGGACTCGGCAAAAAATATGAGGAAGAGGCGGATGGAGATTCCGGGAAAGAGGCGGATACGCTGATCGACGGGGCAGACCAGCGGCTGTACATATTAAAATTTGATTCAATGGATCAGATTATTACTTATGCAAAGTCCATTGTGCTGGAAGAGCCGGTAGTAAGCAGCGTATTCCGGCTGCAGGGGCACGGTTCGAACAGTTATTATCTTTTGATCGAGCGCAACGGGCTGGGCGATAAGGAAATATGCAGGGTAATCAGCGCTTCGGTGGAATTTATGGAAGACGCGTCTTCGGATCTGTATAAGGCCGCTTATCTGGCGGAGCATGGGACGTGCGTGCTGAAAAAAGACGCGCTTGAAATTTTGCAGAAACTGTAAGGAAAAGCACGGGGTGCAGGCAATGAACAGCTATGAAAAAACAGCTATAAAAAACGGGCGGTATCAAAAAGATGCCGCTTTTTTGCTGCAGACATATCGGGATACCGCTTCGAAAGAACCGCCGGCAAATCATCCGCTCGCTTTGGCAAATGCTTGCCGGACAGTTTTCTAATACAAGTTATGTATCAGTGAGCCGCATAGGTACCAACGGATGGATGATTAGAAATCGGTCAGGTCTGCGCCGCGTTTTTCCAGGAATGCGGTCATGCCTTCTTTTTTGTCGTGGGTAGAGCAGGTAAGGCCAAACAGGTTCGCTTCCATTTCAACCGCGTTTTTGATATCCATATCATAGCCGTTGTTAATAGCCGCTTTTGCGATGGATACCGCATAGCTGCCTTTGGAAATAATCTTTTCCGCCATTGCTTTTGCGGTCGGCATTAATTCTTCCGGTGCAACTACCTTGTTTACAAGGCCGATCCGGTAAGCTTCGTCTGCTTTAATGCTGTCGCAGGTAAAGATCATTTCTTTTGCGCGGCCCATGCCTACCAGGCGGGCCAGACGCTGTGTACCGCCGAATCCTGGAATAATGCCGAGTCCGCATTCCGGCTGTGCGAAAGTAGCGTTGTCGGACGCAATGCGGATATCACATGCCATGCTGATTTCGCAGCCGCCGCCGAGTGCGAAGCCGTTAACTGCGGCAATCGTTACCTGGCGCATGTTCATCAATTGAAAGAATGGAGCCGCGGCACGCATACCGAAAGCGCGTGCTTCTGCAGCGGACAGGTTTACCATTTCCGAGATATCCGCGCCGGCAACGAATGATTTGTAAGCATTGCCTTTTTTGTCAGGACCGCCGGTCAAAATTACAACTTTTACGTCGTCCCTTGCTTCGATTTCGGTCAATACCGTATGCAGTTCATCGAGTGTTTCGCTGTTTAAAGCATTTAATGCCGCCGGTCTGGTAATGGAAAGAACCGCGATTTGGTTTTCCACTTCGAGTTTTAAATTGTTCATTGTTCGAACCCTCCTAATGAATATGTGATAGTAGCTGCTGAAAGTGAAAGCTTTCTGCCATACTTATAATTTATTACTTTGTGAAAGGTATGTCAATAAAATTTAGCAGGATACCGGTATTTTTTGCGATACGTGCGTACTTTATATATGTTAGGTGTTTGAATCTTGGACAAAACTCTTTTTTGGCAGTGCTTTCATGCTGTTTTCATCTGTATGGAGGATACTGTTTTGGCAGGATATCAGACATGATTTTACAAATTTATATATTCGGTGATTGAATACTGCACAATAAACCCGATAAACGGCGGGCCAGAAACAAATGATATTGTGCTGAAATTTTACGCCGTTTATATAGGAAAGGATTTAAAAAACACGGATGATACGCAGATTAATACGCAGATGCAATTTATGGAACCTTGTACTGGTATGTGCAGCGGCAGTGCTGCTGTTTGCGGCTGACCCAGTCAGACTGCACGCGGCAGCGCAGGTGCAGCCGTCGGCCGTTGTAATGGCTGCTGCGCAGATCCTGTATGATAACGAAGGCATTTATGATTCGGTAAACCCGGATGACAATGGAGCGGTGTCGATCGGAAAGCTGCAGTGGCACGGCCCGCGTGCGCTTTCCCTGCTTCGTTCGATTGCGGCACAAAATGAAACACAGGCAAAAAGTATGCTGGGAACGGCCTTGTATACAGAAATCAAGGCGACTACCGGTTCGGCCGCATGGTCGACTAGAAAATTGACGACGGCCGAGACAGCGGCGGTAAAAAAACTGCTGGCGACCAAGGAAAGTAAAGCAGAACAGGATGCGCTGGCGCAAAAGGATATTACAGATTATATTGAACAGGGGCAGCGACTTGGGGTGACGAATGAACCGGCACTGGTCTATTTTGCGGATCTGGCAAACCAGGGCGGTACGGCAGCGGCAGTACGGGTTGCTACGTCCGCATCGGGATATGTAGGAAGCTACGCGTCTGTTACACTCAACGAGCTGCATATGGCGGCGATTTGTGATTCGGTTATGGGCAAAAGCGCCTATCACAGCCGCCGGTTTCGCACGTATATTTACGCGACAGAACTTGGATGGGCCTACTGCCTTGGCTCGGATTCTTATATCCCTTATACATATGAGACGGCAAATGATGCGGGGGCCGCATGGATCCAGCGTTCTTTAAATACATGTATGAAAGCGGGGCTTACGGTTTCCGGCGTTTACGACGCACAGACAAAGACGGCCGTATCCGAATTTCAGGCCGCAAAAAATCTGGAGGTGGATGGATATGCGGGAAGGGATACGATTACCGCGTTGATCAAAGCTGTTTTTAAAAACGAATCCGTTACACCGGGGAACGGGCTGCCGTCGCAGCCGCAGGATCCGCCCGACGTAAAGCCGGAGGAACCGGAAAAACCAGAGGATCCGGCCGATCCAGTCGTTCCGTTAAAAAAAGCAACGTTAAAGGCAGCGAAAAAAAGCTATGGCGTCAATCAGGGCAGCAGCACCATTTTATTAGGGGTAACGAGCAATCATGCACAATCCCCGATCACATATCAGTCATCCAATCCGTCAGCGGCAAGCGTAAATAGCAGCGGAACGGTTACGATCAAGAATCCGGGCGAGGCAAAAATCACGGCTTCACAGGCGAAGACCGATACTTACGAAGCGGCGCAGCTTACAATATCCATTTCGGTCTATTCCACTTCGCCCGCGGACTATACCGTGCCGTCCGGGTCGCTTTACGCAGGTAAAAATATGCAAAAATTCCATGTCCAGTGGCTGCAGGCCGCACTCCTTGTTCTGGACGGGGCAGATCTGACAGTAAATGGTACCTGGAATGCGCAGATGACTAAAATCGTTACAAATTTCCAGACAAAATGCGGAATCGGCGCGGACGGAATCGTCGGCGACCAGACGAAAACGATGATCCGCAAGATGCTTGCTGTCCGCACCAAGAAACCGCCTGTTACGATCAAATGCGACGCTAAATCCAATACACTGCGATGGAATCGGTATCCAAACGCAAACCGGATCTATATTTACCGGAAACAAAAAGGCGGTTCTTATATACGCATTAAGGTCATTACGGATATGACACAGAAAAGCTACAGCGATACAAAGGCAAAAAAAGGGACTACTTACTATTATGTAGTAAAATATGTATCCGAATATCATCAAGTCCGGGTGCTCGGGCCGTCGTCCAAAGGGGTAAAAGGGGTGCGTAAATAGGTACGGATAGAAAAGAAAGGAGCAGTTATGCTGGAAGAGTATCCGCTTGGCCAATTGGCCGAACCACTGCTGGAATGGTTTTCGGTCCATGCAAGGGTACTGCCCTGGAGGGAGGATCCGTCGCCGTACCGGGTGTGGGTATCCGAGATTATGCTGCAGCAGACAAGGGTAGAAGCGGTCAAGCCGTATTTTGAGCGATTTGTCAAAGAATTGCCAAACGTTTCCGCGCTTGCCGCATGCGGGCAGGAACAGTTACTAAAGCTTTGGGAGGGGCTTGGCTACTATAACCGCGTGCGTAATATGCAGGCCGCCGCCCAAACAATGATGGAATCATATGACGGGCAGCTTCCGGCGGATTATGAGGAGCTGTTAAAATTAAAAGGGATCGGGCATTATACCGCCGGGGCGGTCGCTTCCATCGCGTACGGGATCCCGGTTCCGGCTGTAGACGGGAATGTCCTGCGCATTTTGATGCGGGTATCCGCGGATGATTCGGACATTCAAAAGCAGTCGGTCAAGGCAAAAGCAGAGCGGCTGCTTTTGCCTGTCATTCCAAAAGGGCACGCGGGGGCCTTTAACCAGGCGCTGATGGAGCTTGGCGCATTGGTCTGCGTGCCGAACGGGGAGCCGAAATGCAGCGAATGTCCGTGGATGCCGTTGTGCAGGGCTTATCAGGAAAAAAGCTATGGACGCCTGCCGGTAAAAGGAAAGCCGAAACCGAGGAAAATTGAGGAAAAAACAGTCCTTTTAATCCGTGACGGACAAAGAGTCCTGCTCCACCGCCGCCCGGACAAAGGGCTTTTAGCAGGTATGTATGAGTTTCCGAACCTGCCTGGCCACAAAACAAGAGATGAAGTAACGGCTTATGTAAAAGAGATGGAGCTTACCCCGATTAAAATCGAACCATTGGAACATGCCGGGCATATATTCTCCCATATTGAGTGGCATATGACCGGGTATATGATTCGTGTGGCGCAATTGGAAGATCCGCAGATGCCCGGATCCGGTTTTGTATTTGCACAGGCAGCGGATGCTGAAGAAAAGTATGCGATCCCGTCTGCGTTTGCACGTTATACAAAATATATGAATATTCGGCTGGGGCAGGAAAAATATGATGGAAAAAATAAGTAAAAGCAGAATGATGGGCAGCATAATGCGCAAAGTGGGAATCACATCTCACGGTAACAGAATAACAATTTTGTGGGCGTTGAATGCTTGCTTAATGATAATGCCTTTGCTGGGCAGTGGTGGATACAGCGGTAACAGTTTTCGCATTTTGCGCTGTTAAATAACGGATAGCCCGATTTACTTCTTTCCCAAGCATAATGCGGACAATTTTCAATACATCGGCCGCACTTCAGACACTTATCCTGATGCAAAAATATCTTGAAGGTAATCATTTGTCCGATAAACATATTAGGGGCATTTATAACGCTGCTAAAACGAAATCGTGGTATATATCCGTACAACTGTTTTGTTTGTACTTGCTCCAAAAAATCCATACAGTCTAAATGGATTTTTGTGTAAATATTTTTCTCAAAGTAAAAAAATCTCTTTATAAATGGAAGAATAAGTGCACCATCACTTGCTGGAGTCCGATAATCCCGATCTTTTATAGGGATGATCTTTTTCTTTAGTAATAGTTTTGCTAATAGTCTATTGGTGTTGCATGAGCACAAAGCTCTTGTATTAAAAATAAATGCTGGTATCTTTTTACGCAAAGGAGGCAACGAACGAAAATAGGTCTTCACAATCTTAGATGGGGCGCCATGATAAACCGGCGTGCCAATTATCAAAGCATCATAAGTTGTAAAGTTCATGGCTGTGAGGTTTTCGATAGAATATAAATCTACGGTACAGTTTTTTGTGTGTAATAGACAATCCTGCATAAGTTCCGCTATTTTTTTCGTTGCACCTACTCCAGAAAAATATAACACTAAAAGTTTCATTTCCTGCTCCTTTTTAATCGTAATGCCGCACTTGGTACATTTCTTTGTCTATAGTATAATGAAAGAGCGTTATAAAATCAAGTAGCTGCGATTAAGTGCTATAAAATTAATCATGTGTGGCAGGAGGGACTATCTATTTCAAGATTTTCTTAAAGCATATAAAAGCTTGCGTTTACCATCCCCCAACAGAAGAAAGCTCTTGAACTTTCCGGCAGTTTGTGATATTCTTTACACTAAAGAAAGGCATCTGCGTCAACAGATGCCCTCATCGGGGTTATATTGTCGATATGGGAAAACCATAGAGCCAAAGGCGGCTTTACCCCTCTTATTTTTCGGAGGGTTCAAAGTAGCCCTCCAGACGAAAGAAAGGAGGGTGAAACAATGTATGTTACATTTCTTGCTAGTATCATTATCGCTGTCATGGCTGGTGTGGTTAGCCACCGCATCAACAAATGGTTAGAAAGCAAAGATGAATCGAACAACAAATAACCTACTGGATGCTTTGCCGGTATAAAAGTAAAGAAGAATCCCACGACTGTACGGCAATATGGTCGTGGGATTTCGTTCTTTGTCCTTATGGACTCATTGCTTCTTTTAGCCTATTGGTATTAGCTTGATGCGGACCAGATACCAGTTGGGATGAAAATATACCCAGGAAACGAAAGTGAGAAAACTGTGTTAAGAAATATCATTCATGACCTTAAACAGCGCAGCAACATCTCCGGACGCACCGTCCAAGTAGCTGACAAAGGGCTTGACTGCGCAATAAAAGTAACGAAAGAGAACCGATTAATAGAATAGTTTTATTATACAACATAAATAATGAAATTGCCACAGGGAAAGAAAGTATTTTCATGAGAAATGCGTGTTTTTTATCATTTTGGCAGAAACATGGAGACGGTATAAAAAATAAAATAAGAAGATTAAAAAAACCACCGCGGGAAGCGGTGGTTTTTGTCGAAAGAACTCAAGGATTCCATTTTTTGACTTTGATACCATACTTGCCCCATTTGCCTGCTTCTTTATAGGCAAACGAGCGTTCTTTCGCATAAATGGTAAGGTTGATTGTTTCAGTTTCGAAATGGGAGGAGATGTACACAAATGCGCTTTCATCAAAATCGGTCACACTTGGCGGTATGATGATGGTTCTTAGCTTCGGACAGCCTACAAACGAATCATAGACAATCTTTTTTACGCCTTGCTGGATGGTGACTTTTTTTAGGTTCTTACAGTAACCAAAGCAAAGGTTAGGTATTTCTTTGAGTTTAGAAGGAATGGTGATTTCGGTGATTCCTGTTTCACTAAATGCCGCTCCTTCCATCGTTTCCAGATTCTTGGACAGGTTAATTTTGCGGATGGATGAACAGGCGAATGCTCGGTATTTTAGGATCGTTACTGTATCAGGCATTACAATATTCTGAATTTTACTACAGTATTTAAAGGCTAACGAACCGATTTTTACTACACCACTGGGAATTTGATATGTTTTCATTTTCTTATTTCTAGGAAAAGAAATCAGCGTCCTGCCGTGTTTGGAAAATAAAACCCCGTCTTTTGCCATAAATTTTTGGTTTTCTGAGGAAACATAGTATGCTGTTAATTCTGGTTTGTCGAAAAATATAAAAAAACTGTCGGTTATTTTATTAATATATTTGGAGAAAGTAATGCTTTTTAATTTTAGAGTGCCTTCCCAGATACCATATTCATAATATGGAACTAGATCGATTGTGGTGACTTTTTTACCGCGAATCATACTGGGAATTTTAATATTTTCTGCATGTTTATTTAGCCCTATAATTTTGATTTCTTTCTCTTGGTTTGTATAGGTATACATGCAGTCTTTATATTCCCCATAGAAAAGCCCCTGGTTTTCTATGTATGCTCGTAAAGTCCCCGGGGTTTGGCTGTCTGTTTCCGCAGCGTTGGCTGTTACAGTGAAAACCAGCAGAGTAGCCAGGCAGAACGCGAATGACCAGAAAGTTTTTCCTATTTTTTTACTGCTCATGTACCGCTCCTTTCTAGTTATCAAATGACAGTGCATACCAATCACTGGTTTGATAGCTGTTTTTGCCGTTCAGATAAGAATTAATACTAAAACCAGCATCATTGAGAAATTTTATTAAATGCCTTGTCTTGTAACTGTAATTATTTCTGAAATTTGCTGTTGTGCTGATTTCGTAAGGACAAAAAGCATATGGCCTGAAATATGTTTTATTACTATAATAATTTAATAATTTATTTGTTGCTACCTTTGTTGCAACGGAATATCTTTTTGCCATATAGTTAATGGAATCGGTATAGTATTCGTTGCAAATACCGACATTACTAAAATATTTTGCGTTGCCCATTCCTGCAGTGGTTACTCCTTTCGCTGATTTTATGTCTCTTATTAGATCGTCTATACTGTCTTCACCGTTTGCTGTTGCATCTTGAACTTTACTCGAATTATTATATATGTTCCTGATTTCAAATTCACCACTTGGACTGCCATCACACATAGATTTATGTGCATAAGTATCCCCGCCTATATGGATCGCCAGTCCCAAAAGCTGTAACCTCCCTCTGTTTGCTGATACAGCACTGCCGGATTCGGCTTTATTCTGAAAATTATAATATACAGCATGTTTCATGGCAGTTTTTAAGTTGCTAATATTAGTAGCCCTTACAGCCGCACTTTCATCTGAACTATAATAGGAATCGGCTTTTGCATAAATATCGTCATAATTTTTATTTGTGTTCCATGCCAAGGCTGCTTCATACATACATTTTGCCGCGCTGACATAGTTGGTATAATCTCTGGCATGCAATACATCGTAATTTTGAAGGGTTTCGGATTGGTCTGAATAACGTGATGCCGCTTTGACGACATCGACTTCATGTGCGGTTAAGCCGCTTACAGATGACGGGATTAATGCAGCATGCATGTTATAGTGCCAGCTTGCCTTTAAGGAATCCGGAACCTCATAGGTCTGCGGATCTGCCATACGATCCCAGTCCTCATCCACAATACTTTCCGGATCTGCTAATTCGGTGTGCGTGCTGGCATATTGGTAATTGACCATACCATTGCCGTAAGAGGAATCCTCACCAAGATCCAATGCGCTTTTATTGAGCAGGGTACGGATCTCTGCCGCGTTTCTCTGCGGATTTTCTGACCAAAGCAGGGCGGCGATCGCGGTTACATGAGCGGCTGCATAGCTGGTCCCGCTGCCTGCGCCCTGCAGTCCCCAATAGGAGGTAACCGGGATATTTTCCCCTGGCGCTACCAGTTCTATGGCGCTTCCGGAATTGCTGAATGTGCTGTACGTTAGATTTTCATTGACAGAACCAACACCGATGACTTCCGAATATCCCGCAGGGTATTCGACGAGATTGCTTCCGCTGTTTCCTGCAGACGCCACCATCAGTATGCCTGCATCCTGTGCCTTGGAAATGACATTGTGCAGGATTTCGGAATATTCTTCTGTACCAAAGCTCATGTTTATGACGTCGATGTGGTGGTCTATACACCATTGTATTCCTTCGATCACCCGGCTTAACGGCGTCTGGTTGTTTTCATCCAGGATCCGTACATTGTACAGTCCGATTGGGGAACTGTCCGGTATGATGCCGGTTTCACAAAAACCGTTCTGATTTTGGGCGATCAGGTTTGTGATCATCGTTCCATGTCCGGTTTGATCGTCTGTATTTTCTTCCGGGATTAAGCTGGTTTGGTAATCAAATTCCACGTCGCCCAGCAAATCTACGCCGGAATCCAGGATGGCAATATTGATTTTTTTCGTTGCCGCTGATTCATCTACGGATTCCGCCTGTACGGCCGACAGGTTCCATTGCTGTTCTGCCAGAGATTTTACGTCTTCGATTGCCGGCTGTACTTCTGTGAACTCTGCAGCGTTTAATATAACGTTTGGTTCTGCTGTCACGCCATCTTCCTGATTTAACGCATATGCCTGCTCGGGGGTTAAATCCATTAAGAGAATATGTTCTTCTTCTAATTTTAAAGGCGCTTCCTTAGGGGGAGCATTTAGAGTATCTTCATATTCTAAAGAAATTGTTTCGTAAAGCTGGTCGGATTCTGTTTGTACAAGGTACTCTTTTACGAATGCATCTTTTTCTGCCGCGTTCGAAATGACAGTCAGATTCATTGCTGAAAGCGTAAGTATTGCACAACCGAATAGTACAAGTGTTTTTTTGAGTTTCATCGATTCTCCTCCTTATTTAAAAAATCAAGTTATTGATGTACAATAGTAATTGTATTATATTTAATGTAAAATGTCAATGAATTTTTGTGAAATAAGGTTCGATATTGTTTTTCATTTAGAATTATCGAATGAAAAGAAATTGGGAAAAGAAAGGGGAAGCCGGTGTTAGGGAACACCGGCTTTATATGAAAAAGAAAATAAGTAATTGGCGGGGAGGAACCCTGCCGTTTTGGCAGGGTAACGCGGCTTTTGGGTTATGGTGAAAGCCGGCGTTTAAAATATGAAAATGATTTTTAATTGGTGATTGATGTGTTTTATCAACTGTACTTATCATAAAGGGAATTTGTGAAGTCCCTATGTGAAAGAAATGAGGATATTGTAAATAAAATGTGAACTTTGTGATAAGGCATTATGATTCGGTAAGCCGAATGGCCAGATTCTGGCAGACAGGCGCGCTGATCAAGCTTATGATATAGCATACAATCCAAATTGGAATGAAATTTTCTAATACGCCGAACAACACGGCCGGGAGCGGCGCTCCTGCGAGCAGATATACATTTACGAAAGTCATAATAATGCTCAGGAATAAGGTATATACCGTATTTACCACCAGGTTTAATAACAATGCAAACGGCAGCGTGCCCTCTTTTGCACCGAATTTACGCGCAAAGGCCATGCCAAGCGGCACACTTGGAATACCGAGTCCAATGATGGTAGCGGAAATATATGCCACCACGCAGTTTAATCCAAATACAGACCAGCGAAAGCTTTCTGCCTGACCTTTCCAGACCGAAAGCATTTGCGCAAACAAGCATAGCGCCAGTGTGATAGGAATGTTCATAAATAACGTGTTCAAGATTCTTGTCGATGTTTTCTGCATAAAGTTCCTCCTTGTTTTATTATAATATAAATGCTTGTAATAAGGGGCGATAGAATTTGTGCTATTTTACACATTATGCGCAGGCCAGCGGATCATGTTTTGTATTATTTATATGATTTTTGGGAGCGCACTTCTATCTTTTGCAATATTTTATACAACAACCAGAAAAGTAGCAATGTATCATAGTTTAAAAAGCTTAAAATAGATGTCTTAGATTGGGTTACAGCACAAAGAGAAAAACATTACCAGCAACGGAATCGTAAGCATATCAGCGGCTGTCTGAATGTTCTTGAAAGTTCGATTGGAGAGAAACAAAAAAAATAAAAAAATTTAAAAAAGTACTTGACGAAAAAAGGATTATCGTGTATAGTATCTATTGTGCCAAGCAGAAGTGGTGGAATAGGCAGACGCGCAGGCTTCAGGTGCCTGTGGTAGCAATACCGTGTGGGTTCAAGTCCCATCTTCTGCATATACAGTGTGATAGGAAACAGCAGATGTTTTTATCACACTGTTTTTTCTGTTTTCTGATTTATAAATCGATTGGTTTGTGCTGCGCATATGAAAAATATGGGAAATATAAATATAAGGTCCTGCCTGGCAGGCAGAACCTTACTTGGATGGTATTTAGGGAGTGTTTATGTCATTTAGATTTTTCAATTGTTGTTCTGTATGCGGTGCGATTTCTCTGGCCAGGGCATCTCCTTTGACCAAGACCGTGTAAGCGTTGCTCTGCGCCAGCAGATAGTAGTCCGTTCCGTCTATATGGTCCAGATCCCCGTTGCTGCAGCAGATAAAGTAATTGTCTTCTAAAACCGGCAGGTCTTCCAGTGTAATGGAATATACATGCGTATCGATCAGGTTTACCTGGAGTTCGTATGCAATGCGGTAGTTTTTGGTGTCGTCTAACGTGCAGTATACGTCCTGCTTTCCGACTACTTTTTTAAGCTGCCCATACATCGCGAGGTTTCCGCAGGATACTTTGCCGCGCTGGGAAAGGATGGTTCCGCTTTCGGCCGAATACAGCCCGGTTGGGATAAATACGGCGGTTAACAGCAGGCAGGCGGCGGTTAGGTGCAGATGCTGCAAATGTTTTTTATAAAAAGTAAGCAGCAGTACCAGAATGAAAAATCCGGCGGCAGCAATCAGTACGCAGCAGCGCATGGAAAATGTTTCGGAAAACAGACGGTAAAATCCGATGCCTGCCGCGCAAAACGGGCGGTAGTGCCAGGTATCCGTCACCTGCTGCAGGCTGTCTTGCAAAAGCACGCATGCCGCAGCATACAGCAAAGCGGCGCTGATCGTTGACAGGAGGAATTTTCTGTCTTTTTTACAGGAATACAGTTCCCAAAAGCCGAGCAGCAGCAAAATTCCGATTATGCATTCATTGTAGCGTGTGTAAAAAAAATAACTTAGGTCTGTGTCGGCGTGCATGTTTGTAATCGAAGGCGGATCAATCAGGCTGATCGCGGAAATTAGGAAAGTGCCAATGGAAGCAAGCAGTACAAATAGGTAAAATGCTGTATGCCGGTCTGCTTTTTTTGTGCGCAGCGCCCGTACCGTATGCGAGACGCAGGCTGCCAGCCCCCAATACAGCAGGCCGAATGTTGATGTCATAAGCCCCCAAAACTGCCCGCCCAGGGCGTGGATCAGATTTTGCCAGCCTTCCGGAGTCAGAAGGGACAGCAGGTGTTCTTTCTGCGCGCCCATCCCGTTTTTCGGTTTCAGTCCAAACCCTTCTACCATACAAAGATAGGTTTTGATGTCGGTATTGACAAATAAGATACAAATCAGCGGGAGCAGCAGCGAAAAAAACAGCTTCCAGCCTATGGTATCGGTCAGGCGCAGGAACAGTACGATCATAAGATAGGCGGTTAGAATGCCGATCGTACGGTTATGTGTAATATAGCATGCGCCCATGCACAGGCTTAACAGCAGTGCGCTGCCCGTGTCCGGGCGCCGCTCAAAATGCAGGAACAGGCGAAACAGCAGCCAGACCAGCAGATACAGGAATGTTTCGCTCCATGCAATCGCGCCCTGCGTCAGGTAGGACGAATACATCATTACCATAAAGGAAACTGTGGCGAGGATCCAGGTTTTTATTTTGGGAGCGATTGCGCGCGCACAGGACAGGCACAAATAAAAAGAAAGGATACCGCATATGCCGTTGCCTATGATGGCTGCTTTATACATTACATGCAGGTTGTGGGAAAACCAGAACAGGGGTGTTAAAAGCAGGCTGTATCCATAAGAATACCAGTTCATATGCGCGGACAAAACGTCGGACCAGTCATGTCCGCTGAACCATGCGGCATGGGACCAGTAGCCGTATTCGTCATTGCGGATGACCGGTACATTGATTTCACGGATATACCAGATGCGGAAAAGAAAAATAACGGCGGCATACAAAAGGAGCAGGAGGAAAAGCCGCTTTTTTTTGGATCTGTTTACCATTTGTTCTTGTTACCTCTTTTTTTCGTGTTTGGGTGTGTCAGTCAGACAACCGCTATTATGATTATACAAAAAAAAGAAAAAAAATAAAGGATTTTATAAAAAAACGCAGAATTTTAATAATAGGAGAAATAAGAAAGATGCGAAAGGTACCTGTTTTATGTACGGGAAGAAAGGAAAAGGGAGAAACGGCGCATGACAATACGGGAAGAAATGGAACAAAGGGAGCATATGCTGTTGAGTCCATATGCTGCTTTTTCTGACCAGTCTGCCGGCAGGGAGCGTCCGGAGGAGCAGTGTGATATCCGTCCGGTTTTTCAGCGGGACCGGGACAGGATTTTGCACAGCAAAGCGTTTCGGAGGCTGAAAAACAAGACACAGGTATTTTTGACGCCCAAGGGGGACCATTACCGGACACGCATGTCCCATACACTGGAAGTATCGCAGAATGCGCGCACGATTGCAAAGGCGCTGCGTTTGAATGAAGATCTGGCGGAGGCGATCGCGCTTGGCCATGACCTGGGCCACGCGCCGTTTGGCCATGCCGGGGAATATATGTTAAACGGCTTGTGCGAGGGCGGTTTTCGGCATAATGTGCAGAGCGTGCGGGTGGTGGAAAAGCTGGAAAAACATGGAAAGGGCTTAAACCTTACCTGGGAAGTGCGCGACGGGATTTTAAATCACCAGATGGACAGTATGCCGGCGACGCTGGAGGGCAGGATTGTCCGGCTGTCGGATAAGATCGCTTATATTAACCATGATGTGGACGATGCGATCCGGGCCAAGATTTTATGCGAAGAAGATATTCCGGCACAGTTTCGGGAGGTTTTGGGGGATGGGGTACGTATGCGGCTGAATACTCTCATACATAATATTGTCAGAAACAGTATGGGGCGCGGCGGTATTTTTTTGTCGCCGGAAGTAGAACAGGCGATGAAAGGGCTGAGGCAGTATATGTTTGACCATCTGTATCACAATGAGATCGCCAAAAGTGAGGAAAAAAAAGCGGAGGGGGTGCTGGAGCGTCTGTTTTTTCTTTATACAAAACAGCCGGAACGGATGCCGCAGCAGTATACGGATATGATTGACGCCGGGGTAAAGCGGGACCGCGCGGTCTGTGACTATATTGCAGGCATGACGGACCAGTATGCGATTGCAAAATTTGAAGAATATTTTGTTCCGGTGCAGTGGCAGGTATGACGGATGAAAAGGAGACAGGCAGATGCCGTATTATGCAGATGAATTAGTGGAAGAGGTACGTTCCGCCAATGATATTGTAGATGTCATAGCAGGCTATGTAAGGCTGCAGAAAAAAGGAAATAGCCATTTTGGGCTTTGCCCGTTCCATAATGAAAAGACGGCTTCCTTTTCGGTATCGCAGGATAAGCAGATGTATTATTGTTTTGGATGCGGTGCGGGAGGAAACGTATTTACGTTTTTGATGCAGTATGAGAATTTTACATTTCAAGAAGCTTTGAAAGCGCTCGCCGACCGGGCGGGGATCCGTCTGCCTGAACAGGAAATGACAGAACAGGCAAAGAAAGCGTCGGATTACCGTGCCAGGCTTATGGAAGCAAACCGTGAAGCGGGCAGGTACTATTATATGGTTCTGCGCAGCGACCGCGGCGCGCGTGCGCTGGATTATTTTCACAAACGGAACCTGACGGATGATACACTGCGCAAATTCGGCCTTGGAAGCTGTGACCGTTACCGTGACAGCCTATACCGCTATCTAAAGTCCAAGGGGTACGAAGATACGGTTTTAAGAGACGCCGGGTTGACTGTATTTGACGAAAAGCGCGGCGCGCATGACCGGTTTTGGAACCGCGCGATGTTTCCGATTATGAATGTGCACAGCAAGATCATCGGTTTTGGCGGACGTGTTATGGGGGAGGGGGAGCCGAAATATTTAAATTCCCCGGAAACGCAGATTTTTGACAAAAGCCGCAATCTCTATGGCCTGCACCTGGCAAGGCACTCCAGACGCCCGCAGATCCTTTTATGCGAGGGGTATATGGACGTCATCGCCCTGCACCAGGCAGGATTTGACCATGCGGTTGCTTCGCTTGGGACTTCGTTTACAAGCGGGCATGCGAGCCTGTTAAAGCGATATACAAAGGAAGTCTGCCTGACGTTTGACAGTGACGGGGCGGGCGTTAAGGCGGCGCTGCGCGCGATTCCGATTTTAAAGGAAGCGGGGCTTTCGGCCCGGGTGATCAGCTTAAAGCCGTATAAAGACCCGGATGAATTTATCAAAGCGCTTGGGGCGCAGGCATATGAAGAACGAATTTTGCAGGCGGAAAACAGTTTTCTGTTTGAAATCCGGATTTTGGAGCAAAATTATAATATGGACGACCCGCAGGGCAAAACTGCGTTTTACCAGGAAGCGGCCCGCAAACTGCTGGAATTTCCGGAAGCGGTTGAACGCAATACGTATATCGAGGCAGTAGCGTCCAAATACGGGCTTGGTTTTGACGACCTGCGCAGGCTGGTCGGCCGCGTCAGCTTACAGGAGGGCATGGTCAAAAGGCCGGAGCCGTTAAAATCCGGAGTCCGCAGGCAGGAAGCGGGGAAAGAAAGCGGGATCCGAAAGTCGCAGAAACTGCTGCTGACCTGGCTAAGCGAGGAACCGGCGCTGTATCCGGTCATCCGCGCTTATATTACGCCGGAAGATTTTTCGGATGAAATATGCAGACAGGCGGCGGACGTCTTGTTCGCGCAGTTGGAAAACGGGAACGTCAATCTGGCGCAAATCCCGGACTGCTTTGAAAGCATGGAAGAACAGCGGGAAATCGCGGCCGTGTTCCATGAAACAATCAGGGAAGTACAGACAAAGGAAGCGCGGGCGCGGGCATTAAAAGATACCATCGTGAAATTAAAGGAAAACCACTTGCGGATATTAAATGAAAACAGCAGCCCGGATGGTATGCAGGAGCGTTTTCAGCAGATGCTAGGCGAGAAAAAAATGCTTGAACAATTGCGGAAAAAAGAGTTTTACTTACCGGAATGATCAGCATGTGAAACCAAGAGAGGATGAATGAAATGGCAAATATGGGAGCAAACAAAAAAACATTCCAAAAATCGGACAGGCATACGGAAAAAGGCAAAGCGCAGGAAGCATCTGGCTCGGAAAACGCGGTCTTTGACCAGCACAAGTTTTTGGAAATATTAGGCTCACTGGTAGAACGGGCAAAAAAGAAAAAAAATATGCTGGAATATCAGGAAATCAGTGACGCGTTCCAAAGCATGTGCCTTTCCGCAGAGCAGCTTGAAAACGTACTGGATTATCTGGAAGTCCACAATGTGGATGTCCTGCGGATCTCCAATGACGACGATGACAGCGACATCCTGATTGACGACGAGGACGACGTAGAGGTAGAAAATATCGACCTGACGGTACCGGACGGGGTAAGCATTGAGGATCCGGTCCGCATGTACTTAAAAGAAATCGGCAAGGTACCGCTTTTGAGTGCGGAGGAAGAAATAGACCTTGCGCAGAAAATGGAAAACGGCATGGTGGCGCATGAAAAAATAGCCATTTTAAAGGGCCGCAGGGAAAACGCGCGCACAGAGGAAGAACGCGCGGACCTGGACCGGGAAATCCAAAAACTGTCGCTGGAACAGGACCAGGGCGAAGAAGCCAAAAAGCGTCTGGCGGAAGCCAACCTGCGTCTGGTCGTCAGTATCGCAAAGCGTTATGTCGGCCGCGGCATGCTGTTTTTGGATCTGATCCAGGAAGGAAACCTGGGGTTAATCAAGGCAGTGGAAAAGTTTGACTACTGCAAGGGCTTTAAATTTTCCACTTACGCGACCTGGTGGATCCGCCAGGCGATTACACGGGCCATTGCGGATCAGGCGCGTACGATCCGGATTCCGGTGCACATGGTAGAGACGATCAACAAGCTGATCCGGGTATCCAGGCAGTTGCTGCAGGAGCTTGGACGGGAACCCACGCCGGAAGAGATTGCGGAACATATGAACATGCCGGTAGACCGTGTCAGGGAGATTTTAAAAATCTCACAGGAGCCGGTATCGTTAGAAACTCCGATCGGGGAAGAAGAAGACTCGCATTTGGGAGATTTTATACAAGACGACAACGTTCCGGTCCCGGCGGACGCCGCGGCGTTTACGCTGTTAAAAGAACAGCTCGGCGAGGTTTTGGGCACATTGACCGAACGGGAACAAAAAGTACTGACGCTGCGGTTTGGGCTGGAAGACGGACGGGCCAGGACTTTGGAAGAGGTCGGCAGGGAATTTAACGTCACAAGGGAGCGGATCCGCCAGATCGAAGCCAAAGCGCTGCGCAAACTGCGCCATCCAAGCAGGAGCCGCAAGCTCAAGGATTATCTGGAGTAGCGCTATGCCGCAAACAGGAAAACAGAAATTATCGCTCCGGCTGCAGGCGGTGGCGGATTTTGTGACAAAAGGAAACCGTGTCGCGGATATTGGGACAGACCATGGTTTTCTGGCCATTTACCTGATCCAAAGCGGCCAGTGCCCGCATGCCATAGCCATGGACGTGCGGGAGGGGCCGCTCGAGCGGGCGCGGGGGCATATCGCAAAGGCCGGGCTTACCAATCAAATCGATACCCGGTTATCGAACGGGCTGGCCGCCCTGGCGCCTGGGGAAGCGGAAAGCGCCGTGATCGCCGGAATGGGCGGGCTGACCGTGATCCAAATACTGGAAGCGGCAAAAGCCGCGCCGGGATGGACCAGCCTGCGTGAATGGATCTTAGAGCCGCAGTCCGATCTGGAAAAAGTACGCAAATACTTACGGGAGAACGGGTTTTTTATCAGCCGGGAAAATCTGGTGCTGGAAGACGGGAAGTATTATCCGGTGCTGTACGTGCGGACAGCCGCGCCAAAGCAGGCGGAAAAAAGCGGGACAGATAAACAGCGCGACTGCCTGCGGCTGTTGTGTGAAAAAATACCAGACCGGGACAGGGTGCAGCGGCTGCTGGACCGGTATGGGGAGTGGACGGTGGTGCACAGGCATCCGCAGCTTTGCGGCCTGCTAAAACGGGATATTGCACGCAGGCGTGTGATTTTGGAATCGCTGAAAGAAAGCGCGCGCAAAGCGGACCATGAGCGCCGCAGGCAGGCGGTGGAAAAGGAATTGGAGGATCTTTTGGTTTTGCGGGGAATCGTGTGCAATCAGGAAAACGAGATGCGGTTTGAAACCAAGGTAAGGGCAGGAATCGAACTTGCGAGAATGGCGGAGAGTGTTAAGGGCCTTGAAAAAAGAGAAGTCTATGATCGAATCCCACATTATTTGTATGGAAATGTGCGGACGAGGGTTTGTGTGGTATACGGGCTGCGGCGGACGGGCAAAACGACGATGCTGCTTCAGGCAATCGCGGACATGTCGGAAGAGGACTTTGGAAAAGCGGCTTATATTAAACTGCGTGCCGTTGATGAGATGGACCAGCTTACCCGTGATTTGGACCGGCTGTATCGGGCAGGATATCGGTATATCTTTTTAGACGAGGTTACATTGATGGAAGATTTCATTGATTCCGCCGGATTGTTGTCAGATATTTACGTGCCGATGGGGATGCGGATCGTGCTTTCTGGTACAGATTCCCTGGGATTTTGGTTTGCCAGGGACAATGAGCTTTATGACAGGGAACGGACATTTCATACTACTTTTATACCATACCGTGAATACAGCCGTATTCTAGGCATCGACAGCATAGATGAATATATCCGTTATGGCGGCACGTTAAAAGCCGGGGAAACAGACTTTGATGATGAAGAACTTTTGGAAGAAGGCGTGGCGTTTCGTGACGATGAATCAACACGAAGATATATCGACACAGCGATTTGCAGGAATATCCAGCGTTCTTTGTCATGCTTTGCTTTTGGAAAATATTTTGGCCGTCTGCAAAGCTTGTATGAAGCCGGGGAGTTGACGGGCGCGATTAACCGGATTATTGAAGATATGAATCACCGATTTGTGCTGGAAGTACTTACAAGGCCGTTTGTATCCCATGATCTTGGCATTACGGCGAGGAAATTAAAACGGGAGCGTGATCCAAAAAAAAGGACGGATATTCTTAAAGCCATCGATCAAGAAGCAGTGACGCAGCGCCTTATGAAGATACTGGATATCCGAAACCAGGAAGAACAAAAGATTGGAATTACGCCGTCCCATGTAGCGCAGATAAAAAAATATCTGGAGACTTTGAATCTGATTGTCCCGTGTCCGGTTGTGTATGGAATAGCGGGAGTAGAAGCGGAAGAACGGATTTTGTTTACACAGCCTGGCATGCGGTATTGCCAGGCACAGGCGCTTGTGCATTCATTGATGAAAGATGAGGCGTTTCGTATGTTGGATCATGCAACGATGACTTATGTTGCCGAACGCCTGCTGCAGGAGATCCGCGGAAGAATGCTGGAGGATATGATACTGTTGGAAACATCCAAAGCGCTTGGGAAAAATTATAAAGTATGTAAGCTCATGTTTGCAAGCGGTGAGTTTGATATGGTGATCTTTGATCAAAAGGGCAATGCCTGCGCAGTTTACGAAATCAAACACAGTGCGCAGTATGTGAGGGAGCAGGCCAGGCATTTACTGGATGAAGAAAAACTTCTCTTTACAGTCGGCCGGTTTGGGAGGCTGGCCGGCAGATTTGTATTGTATCTTGGCAAAGATCTGGATACCGAAGACGGTATTGCGTATCGTAATGCGGAGCAGTTCTTAAAGAACCTGCCGCAAATCTCTATGGAGAGCGGGCTGGA
>CAJUIH010000001.1:25816-91230 GCA_910586045.1 uncultured Eubacterium sp. | reverse complement strand
GCTTTATGCAAGAGTCTCTCAGTATCCATGCTGGAGAAAAAGGCTCAGAAATCATCCATGAAGCGCCATTTTTTTGCAATAATCGACACCACTGCAATAAGAAAGCATCCAAAATAACTTCTCTTGTATAACATTTATAATAAAATAATAACAAAACGTCCTCATTGGCCAAATACGATGGTAAGAGATAAAAATATTTTGGTGGTTTTGTATTGAATTCATCTAATAATCTATCAATGATATACTTTTGAGCATCTAAGCTTGTCTGTGATATTCCTCCAGAAAGCCGCAGAATAGAATCCCATGCAGTTTCTTTCAATTTTCCATAGGTATTCTCGTAGTTCTCTATATGATATTTAAACAAGCATATAAATATACTGTCTATTTGATCAAGAGACAGCAAGCCATTATCGGAAAATAATTCATCATAAAATAATGCCGAAATAACCTCATGTCGGGTCTGGTATTTATCACCATTAGCTGAGACTTCACGGCTTAAAGCCTGGGTTGCGTCTTTTGAAGATAGTTTCATCTCATTGCATATATATTTTAACTGATAATGAGCAAACTTGACTCCATAATGTTCGGATAATACAATATGTGCAAGCAAGAGTACAACTTTAGGGAATTTTTTATTTAAATTTTCAATAATTTGATGTGCAATTTCTTCTAATGAATTCTTGTTATTAACAACTAATAGCATAGCTGCATATAAGAACCCATAGGCATTATATTGAAATATTTCCTTTATTTCTTTTTTCGCTCGTGAACAGCGTAAATTATTACTGACACAATCAGCAAAATTCCAAGCCTCCTTTGGGGTCATTATTTTAATTGGTATGTCTATTACATCTCTATCTGAAATTCGCAAGGACTTTTTCAGCAGGTTCCATTCATTTTGACGTGCACCTAAAATAAGCGTCTGTTCACTTTCAATCATTTTATCCAAGAAATTTTTAAATCCTTTTCTATCTGGAGGATTGTCAATTACAAAAATATCATGTTTAGAAACGTTCTGGGGAAATTCCATCTCACCATAACCGCGATAATAAAAAACAGTAATCCCTGATAATATCAACTTTGCACACATTTGCATTAAAATAGTAGATTTTCTTTCTCCGCCAGGGCCCACAAGAGCAAAAATTCCCCCTTCGATTGCATAATTATATAACACATTCACAATGTCACGAGTGACTATTCTGTCAGAAAAAGCCAGATTCCACTTACAATGACTGCCTAACAGAAAGTTACGTACATGACTATCTCTGACAGTGTATAAACTTTTTTCCGTCAATATGTCATTCGAAAGCCAGCAACTGTTACTTAAATTTATATTTTGTGTAGAAACTACAGCTTGATCTAATTTGCGAAGATCATATTCGTCTTTTCCATCTGGTTGCAATTCTGCCTGATCCTGAGGATCCCATTTAAAAAATTCAAGAGAAACGTGATTGGTGTCCTCATCCCATAATTGCCAAATCATCCCAAAATCTGAATATGTATCGTTTTCATCTGTAGAACTTCGATATGAAACAATATTAGGGATTGCAACTGATGAAATTTTATTACGCAATACAATTCGTGTTTCAGCTCTATTAACATTTTTAACGTGCCGATCTCCGCATAAGTAAGCACTGATGTTTTCCTGAAAAAACATAGCAGACAAAATTGTCTGCTGACTTGCCATCAAGTCAAAAAAACTATTATGACCAATGACAATGCACGGCAAATTCTCATAACGTAGTTGTTTCCGAATGTCATCAGATGTTGCAGCGGTTGTATCCGTTATCTGTTCATTTTTTATGCTTCCGTCCGCAATTAAAACAGTATTTAAATGAAGAATGTTAATTTTATTCCTCCAAGTTCGGACATGCACAGTAACCGGAAGGCTATCACAATTTTCTGGGTAAATATTTATTGTCTTTACAAATTTTATATAGTCATCATAATATCCAAGAAGTTTATCCATTCCACTCTGTAACATTTCAGGTTTAGATTTAATGGCTTGTATATAAAGTGGCCGATCACTCCCTGTTTTTTTGTTAGAAACGTCATGATTACCAGGAACTACAAAAACATCCTTATCTGGTTCAATATCCATAGCATCAAATAGCTGCAAAAGAAATTGTATTGCTTGATCGTAGTTATTTTGAACAAAATTATGAAAATCACCTGTAATAACCAACAACTTATGGCCACGAGAAACATTTTTTAGCGTTTTGCGTACTGAATATAGAATAGCGTTTTTCATATTATTCCATTGAGGATCGACCACAAGGTGCAAATCAGAAATATGTAAAAGATACGTCAACATAAAATATCCTTTCTGTTCATCCAATTTATCAATAATTCGTATAACTTCTTTTTTGGTTTAATATCTATTATAGCATTGATTCGAGGCTATACCAACAAAATTCTTATTATTTTGCACCTTTTGTCAATTTCTATATAAACGGCGTAAAATTTCAGCACAATATCATTTGTTTCTGGCCCACCGTTTATCGGGTTTATTGTGCAGTATTCAACCACCGAATATATATATTCATGCTATGTCAAATCATGTCGCCGCCATCTGCGGCATACTTACACGAAGAACCTGTTATCAGACGGGGCACCGCCAAAAGATGTGCAGGAGCTTTTCGGACATTCTTTGAGGTTTGGCATACCATAGAGCCTTGAAAATTAAGAAAAGTTAAGGCACTTAGTAGACAAACTGTAATTAAAAAATGGGGATATTTCTGTCCCCATTTTTTAAATATAATCGCTCTTCGTGCGTTTTTCATAGAACTCCGGACAATACATATCCCCACAATTTTAAAAAAGCCCCCAAAACAACCACATCCAGCGCGTAAACCCACCGCGCCCGGCCGCCCTGCCAAACCCGCGGCGGCACATTCCCAAACAACACAAATAGCCCAGCCGCAATCATACAAAAACCAAGCACACTGCAGGTACGCGGACCAGACGCATAAATCGTCGGTGAAAATCCCATAGCGGCTCTGGACGCCATTCCGGCGGCAAGAAGCACCAAGGCGCCGAGCAAATCCCATAGATCATCCAACAGCAAAAATAATTCCAGACAGACCACCGCCGCCGCAAAACTTAATACAAAATACAGGCTAAACGCACGCCAGCCTCCCCTGTTTTCTGCAGTTACCAGCCCATAATACGAAACGCCGCCAACCGAAAGCAAATGGAAAACCGGATACAAAAAAACGGAAACGGCAGCCGGAAACAGGCAGATCATACGGATTGTCCAATCACGGTATTTTCTCCATACCAAACAAGCCAGCCCTATGCAGATCACCACCGTAAACACATGGCAGTCCAAAAAAATCCACTCCAATGTCGTAAACAGTCCAAGATCCGCCTTGTCTACGATATTTAACATCCCATAAGACGGAAACCAGGCAGCGACCTCCGCCTGCTTGCGGACCTGGTTTCCCGGGCAGAACATCGTAAGAAACCCCCGTCCAACCGCCAGCAAAAATAAAAACACCACATAACGGGAAACATTCCTTTGCACCGCAAAATAAAGGACGGCGACCAGATAACACGCAGCCAAAACGACCATCATCTGCTCGTTATCGGCGCCAAACAGCAGGCACAGCGCGTATGCGGCATATTCCCACCGGCGCAGCCCCTCCCCCTGTTTTCTTTTCTGAATTGGCACAAGCGACATAAATCCAAACGCAATCGGGCTGAAATAAGTCGTCATCGTAGAAATCCAGCCCGCCGAACTAAGATCCTGAAACGGATACAGCATTACCAGACAGGCTATCACATGCCCGCTTTTTCTGTCTCCATGCCCCCGCCCATCCCCTGCCAGCAGTATGGAAAACGCTTTCAGCAGAACAAACATAGACACGCCCATAAAAAAAGCCCATACTGCCAGCACATGGTCCGTAAAAATAAAAATCAAAAAATTAATCAGCACCCGGGAACTCCAGGTCTGGTAAAGGCCGGCCGACTTTTGCCAATAACCGCAAAGCGTCCCATTCTCCAGCAGATTTGTCCCGATATCGTCCCTTGCCCTGACCGCAAAGCAAAATACAAATGCAAATAATACGCTGACCAAATAAAAAATACCGTCGCTGTTGTATTTTTCCTTAATCCAACCCATCCTGACTCCCCCATGTTTGTAATGTCGTTTCCAATGAAATAAGCCTGCTGTCGCCGTTTAGCGTATACCATACATACAGTGCATAATCATCCGCATCCGGGTTGACCGCCGTTCCATATGGAATAGCAGCCGTAAACCCGCAGTGGTCATAATCATGCCCGTCGGCAAAATACGCCGTTACATCCTCCCGAAGCTGCATGGAAGTAGGAATGACGAAATACTGTCCTGTCCGCGTATTTTTCAGGACGATCCTAAGCGTTACATTGCGGATCTCTTCCCCCTGGCGCAAAAACCATCCGGTGACAGCCACACGTCCGGACACGGAGGAAACGTTTTCCAGATAGGCGGCATAGCCCTCGTCCAGACGGCTTTCGGGCAATTGCTGTGTGTCCAGTTTTTGGATGGCTGTGTCGTTGTGTACAAGAAAGATCCAGCCGAGGATGAGGAGAATTGTGGTGGCCAGCAGGTAGGCTCGGACGGTTTGGTTGTTTTGCCACCTGCGCAAGGTGTTACCTCCTTTTCTATTTGCCATTTTTATATCTAAAAACATCTTCCAACCGAATAATACTCAACTCCGGCCTGCTTCATCTGGGCCGGGTCATAAATGTTTCTGCCGTCATATACAAGCGGTGTCCGCATCAACTGCCCGTACTGCGTGGGCGTAATATTTTTTATTTCATCCCACTCCGTAAAAATAAAACAGACATTTGCGCCATATAAAGCCTCCTCCGGTGTCTTCACAAAGGTAACCCCTTCTGGAAACCGTCTGCTAAAATTCTCCTCCCCTGCCGGGTCAAACGCATAGATATCGGCATTCTGCTCTATAAGGATCGGCACATTTTCCAACGACGGCGCCTCCCGCAAATCGTCTGTCCCAGGCTTAAAAGCAAGGCCGAGCACCGCTGCCTTTAACCCGTTAAACGTAATCAGCCTTTGGGACGCCATCTTATACAGCAGCGTTTTCTGGTCGCGGTTTACAGCAATCGCCGCCTTTACCGTACGCAGATGGTATCCATGCTGCTCAGCCAGATAATCCAGCGCTTTGGTGTCTTTTGGGAAACAGCTCCCGCCATACCCTATCCCTGCATTTAAAAACTTCCCGCCAATCCGGCTGTCATAGGACATCCCCTTTGCAACATCCCCGATATCAGCCCCTACCAGTGCGCAAAGGTTGGCAATATCATTCATATAGGAAATTTTCAGCGCAAGAAAGTCATTGCTGGCATACTTTGTCATTTCCGCGCTGCGCCTGCTGACAGAAACAACCGGAAGCCCGAATGGTTCATAGATTTGCATCAGCTTTTTTTCCGCCTCTTTGGATTCCGTCCCGATAATAATCCTGGATGCGTGGAAAGTGTCCCTGACCGCGGTTCCCTGTGCCAGAAATTCCGGGTTGCTTGCCACTTCAACCCTCACATCATGTACTAAAAAATCTTTGATAAACTGCTCCACCTTGTCATTCGTCCCAACCGGCACGGTGGATTTTACCACAACAAGGCAGTCCTTTTCCACACTCTCTGCGATCTGCCTTGCAACAGTTGCAATATAGGTTAGGTTTGCAGACCCGTCCGGCATTTCCGGCGTCCCCACGCCGATAAAAATAGCGTCCGCATCCTTGTAAGCATTCTTAAAATCCGTTGTATAATCAATATTGCCCCTTTCATAGTTTTTGCGCATCAGCCCTTCCAGGTCCTGTTCATAGATCGGGCTGATGCCTTTTTTCAAAAGCCGAACCTTGTCCTCATCCACATCGACACACGTAACATGGTGCCCCACTTCCGCAAAGCAGACGCCTGCGACTAGGCCGACATAGCCTGTACCTGCTACTGTTAGTTTCATAATTTCGTCATTTCCTCCCCCTTATTACCTGAGCTTTTTATCCAATCATAGCCCACCGTTATCATTCCCACAAATGCTGCTGCAATCTGGCAGGCCAGCAAAACCATTGCAATCACAACTGCTTTTTCCGGCCTAACATCAAACAATGCCAAAAACCCGCTCAGAGAAATTTCCCTAACGCCCAGCCCGCCAAAAGAAACTGGAAGCAGCAAAATAATAGATACCGCTGGCATAATCCAACAATATTCCAAATAGGAAACATCCAGACTCATACGGTCAGACAAAAGCCATATTTGAAATACCCCGACAATCTGGTTTCCTACTCCCCAAAGCACTGAATGGAATAATACGCTGCCATTTCCAGCATAATTCCTCCAGGCTGTATACAGCTTATATATTTTTTTGCCAATACATTTGATTTTGTACTTTGCATTTTTCCACAAATAATAACTGCTGGATACCGTCATATTTTCCACAATTGGCAACCTTCCACTAATCATAACCAGTATCAACGCAACCAACATCATTGCAAACAAAACCCGTAAAGCAGTTGGCACCTCAATTTCTGTAAAAATCAAGCCAACAATTCCAACCAACATTGTACCTATTAAGGCAGTAAGCTTATCCACAACCACAGATGAAATAATCTGCCCTTGTGACCTCATGTCTCCTTTTAAATCTACCACTTTTGAAACTTCACCAAATAATTGTCCTGGAAGGACCACAGAATAAAACTGTGCTTTGAAACAGCTTTTCAGAAGCCTAAATACAGATAAATCTGGCAGTAAAACGCTCCATTTAACCGCATTAAGCATAACAGAAACAAAATAAATACCCACACAGATGCATAAATCCCTTATCTTCACAATGCCCATTATTTCTTTCATATCGTTTATATTAATTTTAAAAAATAACAGGCTTATAAAAAGAACCGACACTAAAAACTTTATGATATTTTTCATCCACTGCTTAATTTCCAATTTTTTTTATCTCCACTAATACGGCAAATGGTATGTTCATAATTGTGTTTAATGGCGTCACCCGTACTCTCATATTCTTTAAATCATGCACAATCCACTTTATTTCTTTCATTGTGTAATTATATTTTTTTACTCCCTTAATTCTGGCCAGAATAATATACCATCTTCCAAGCCCTTTCTTTAATATAACCGTTGTAGCCAAAATTCCTCCTCTTTGTAGGAGTTCTCCGCTTTGTTCGAAAAACTGTTGTAGTTCTTTGCGTGGTAAATATTCTGTCATGAAAAAAGATAGAATATAATGAAATGTTCCTTTTACCTTGCTTTTTAATTGGTTTGCCGTCCCCTGTATGATCTGCACCCCAGTATTTTTTCCCAACTGTGGATTGACGTCCAGTCCTTTTACTTTATTATGGTTCTTTATGTAATATCCTGTATAATAACCATACCCAATTCCTACTTCCAGCACCTTTGCATTTTTGATCTGCGATACATAGGGTATTAAAATTCGATCTGCTGGTTTTCTCATAAGATAATAAGAAAGGTTCTTTTTGTTATAGTGTTCTTCTGTTTCTGCTAAATATCTGTCATAGTTCATATTTCTTTCCTTTTCTTTTGCTAACTTTATTCCTTAAATCCAACTGCCAATAAATCCTTTTCAAAGATCCGGATACTTGTCCTCCCGTACAATGCCGACATAACAAACAACAAAATATTTATCATTTTAGAAGCCGTTTTCGCTGCCGCGGAAACAATAGGATTTAAAACATAAATATCCGTACCGGCTACCGTAATCCCGCAAAACCCCGCTGCTTTTAAAACCTGCTTCATGCTTACCTCCGTAAACCCTGTCTCATGGGTGATGTCAATATACCTACCAACGCAAGCAACAAACGGGTTCGCCATATTCGGCGTCTTTGCCAAAAACCTGCCGCCCCGTTTCAACGCATTCCCCACCGCATCCATCACTTCGAATATTTCTTCTTTTGTCATATGCTCCATTACATCGTTAAGCACAATGACATCAAAATGCTCCTTTTTGTCCAACAGGAACTCCAGGATCGAGGCATGGTAAACCTTGCCCGCGCCCCCCCCCGCATGTAAAAATCCCATTTTTTTAATGTGTGCAATATTTTCCCACGATGCGTCCACACCCACACAGTTCCTGTACCCTTCCGCCTGGCAGAAATACAAAAACTGCCCCATCCCGCAGCCAAGGTCCAGTATGCAGGCGTTTTTATCCTTTGGCATGTACTTTCGATAATTCCTTTTGAAATATCTCCTATGCAGTTCATATTCATTGCGCATGCTGTGCGCGCCTTTAAATCCATTTGTCAAATAAGAAGCATATACCCTGCTTTTCCATTCTTCCATCCTACTGCCCCCTCATTTTCATCCAGATATCTTTTGATCCAGGCCTGCTTTCCCCCGGTAACTGCGGTATCCATTCTTCCTGGCATACGCAACCGTTTTCCTTAACCGCCAGATAAAATATCTCTGCATCCACTTCGTCCTTACATACGGCGTTTTCCCAACCATAACCTCCATAGAATGAAACATCATGACAATATCCCTGATCCCGTCTTTTCTCAGCTTCTTTACCATGCGGCGCTGCTCCATAAATGTCATATGCGACGGCCTGAGCCATCTGTACCAGATCCAGCTATCCGGCAGAAGCCTCCCAAAAACCCCGAATCTTTTACCCATAATTGTCACCGGATATTCTTTGATCCCGCTTCCTGTACGATTACGGGCATAAATATCCCTCCTGTCTACATAATAACTGTCCAGCGGTGTATTTGTGTGGTCCGGCCCTCCCATAAGGCCCCAGTTGATCCCCGGCGTAAATGAACTGTCGTATGCAAACCCCAGCTCCTCCAGGATCCGGATGGTATCTGCATCCGCGCCAAACCTTGCCGCCCGGTACCACTGCACGCTTACCCCCAGCCTGTCCCGGATTAGCCTTGACAGATTCCTTATTTTTTCTTTTTCTATTTCTCCTGCATACGCCATGCATGGAAAACATTCGACCGTATTTTTGCCCATAGCTTTTTTACACGGCTCTATATATTCCGGATGCAGATGCGCGCCAATCACAGCCCCTTTTTCGATTTCAGACCGCAAAACCCTGCAGCACGCCTCGTCCCCAGCTACTTCCGGAGAAACAAAATAAATCGGGTTTATTTTATACTGGTCCCATATCGGACGCAGGATTTTTGGGATCCCTTCCAAAACAGAGGAAAACTGCGGGGGGATTTTCTTTTTCCAGTGAATATCGGCATCCATTTCTGTATCGATGGTTACATATAAATATCCCCTGAAACTGTTTTTTTCGGCCACTTTTTTTCTCCATATCTTAAAAATATTTTTTCTTAATAAAAGTTACATACAGCCAATAAATAAATGGATTGTCGTGCATTTTGTCAATTACTTTCATAAATCCATACTGGTTCAGTTCTTCCCAAATTGCAGGATGTACCAGCCGCAGCATTCCCGGCCTGTTATATTTTTCCAGTTCCAGCAGCTTTTTATTATTTTCAGTCTTTTTGCAGAACAAAAACATATTCTGTGCATAAAACCCCCTTACCATGGGATTATTCCAGATCTGTTCCCGGATACAGTCAATAACTGCATAACCCCTTTTCTCAAACAATTCTACCCAGTATTCCGGCCATTGCTCATTTACATGGTGTGCACCCCTCTGGTATGGAATTGCCGCGGAAAAAAGGACGATGTCGCTGATACTGGTTAAGTTAAGCACCACTTTCTCTGCATTTTGAGGTTCGATATGTTCCGCCGTTTCGAGACACTGCACCATGCTGTATTTTTTATGCAGGCGGATACGTTTATTTAAGTCATGCCTGCGAAATTCATCCGCATTGATTTCCAAAAGCGTATCCCATCCTTTTCCCCCCCCCGGTCAATTCCAAACACTTCTTTGATCCCATGCTGTTTATAGACATTCAGCCAATGGCCCGTCCCGCATCCAAAATCCGCCACACTGAGTTCTTTAACCCCTATCGTATGGTCTAAAATCTCCAAAACCAAAGGCACGATAACTTCCGCGCTCTGTTTATTATGTTTCAAATTCTTATAAAAACGAATCCCATATTCTACCCGGCTTGTACTTCTCTTTCCCATAGTTATAAATTCCTCCTGTACCATTCGGCTGCAAGTTTGATCCCATCTGCAAAGCTGTAATCCGGATGATAGCCGAGCAGCCTTTCTGCTTTACTGATATCCGCATTGGAATGGCGGATATCCCCTGCCCTTTCCGGCCCAAACACCGGCTCTTTTTCTATTTCCAACACTTCACACAAACAATGGTATATATCGATCAGATACTCCCTGCCCCCATACGCTATATTATAAACCTCTCCCGCCGCCTCCGGCTGGGCGGTGCATGCTTTAAAATTTGCTTCCACAACGTTTGCAATATAAGTAAAATCCCTGGACTGCCTGCCGTCTCCATGAATAACGGGTGTTTCCCCATGCAGGAGCTGTTTCATAAATTTGGGGATCACTGCCGCATAAGGCCCGTCCGGATCCTGCCGCTTTCCAAAAACATTAAAATACCGCAGTCCAACCGTTTCCAGTCCATACAGCTTGTAATATAATTTCCCGTATTCCTCACAAACACGCTTGGTCAGCGCGTATGGCGACAACAGATCCCCTTCCTGCCCTTCCTTTTTCGGAAGCTTGGGGTGATCACCATACACAGACGAACTGGATGCATACACAAACCTCTTAACACCCATCCTCTTCGCCGCTTCCATCATATTGAGTGTACCATGTATGTTTACTTCTTCGTAATGCAGCGGCATCTCTAAGCTTCTTGGAACACTGCCCCACGCTGCCTGGTGCAGGACATAATCCACCCCCTCACAGGCTTTCAAACAGGTATCCAGGTCCCTAATATCGCCATTGACAAACGCATAATTCGATCGCCCCTGAAAAATCTCTACATTTTCAGCCCTGCCAGTAGACAGATTGTCAAGGCACCGCACGCGGTGCCCCATATCCAGGATCGCTTCACACAAATTCGAGCCAATAAACCCGGCCCCGCCCGTTACTAAAAACATACGGCCCTCTTCAAACTTAACCTGTTCATATCCCATCGTCTTCACCACATCCCCTATAGGCGCCAGTACAGGCATTCTTTCTGCGCTGACTTTTTGTCTAAGATTCCCTTAACATCAATGACTACCCTTTTTTCAGGTTCCTGATAGGCAAACTTATGTACCAGGTCTTCAAATGACATGGATAAAAACTCCCTATGCCTAACCGCTAATATTACGGCATGAAGCTGCGCAGCTTCCCTGTCATCACACAGCGTAATCCCATACATGGATTCCACTTCCGCAGGATCCACCACTGGATCGCTGACCATCGGGTCAATCCCATAATCCCGCAGTTCCCGGATCACGTCCGCTACTTTCGTGTTTCTAATATCCGGACAATTTTCCTTAAACGCCAGGCCCATGACAAGCACCTTTGCGGCACTTACCGGGATGCCCGCCCTAATTAAACATTTCACCGTATTCTCCGCCACATACTTCCCCATGCCGTCGTTTATCCTCCTGCCGGATAAAATAACCTGCGAATGGTACCCCAATGCCTCCGCCTTATAGGTCAGGTAATACGGGTCAACCCCAATGCAGTGCCCTCCCACCAGCCCCGGCGCAAACTTCATAAAATTCCATTTTGTCGCGGCGGCCTCCAATACGGCTTTTGTATCAATGCCCATTTTATGGAAGATAATGGACAGTTCATTCATAAAGGCAATGTTGATATCCCGCTGCGAATTTTCAATAACTTTCGCAGCTTCCGCAACCTTTATGCTTTCCGCCCGGTATACCCCGGCTTCCACTACCAGTTCATAGGTTTTTGCGACTGTCTCCAGTGTTTCTTGATCCATGCCGGACACAATCTTTGTAATGGAAGCCAGGCAGTGCACTTTGTCGCCCGGATTGATTCTTTCCGGGGAATAACCTACTTTGAAGTCCCTGCCGCACGTCAGCCCCGACTCCTTTTCAAGAATCGGGACACAGACCTCCTCCGTCACCCCGGGATATACTGTTGATTCGAATACCACGACAGAACCGCACGACAGATTTCTTCCCACAATCCCGCTTGCTGCCTTGACCGGGGAAAGGTCCGGGGAATGGTCCTCCTTTACCGGGGTCGGGACCGCCACAATGATAAATTTTGCTTCCCGCAGTCTGGACTCCTCACTGGTAAACTCTACCGTACACCCCCTGACTGCTTCATCGCCGATTTCTTTCGTCGGATCCTGTCCGTCCTGATAAGCCTTTATCTTCTGCGGGTTCAGGTCGAACCCAATTACATCGATTTTTTTTGAAAACGAAACCGCAATCGGCATGCCAACGTAGCCTAGGCCTACCAAAGCAAGCTTTTCTTTTTTTGCGGTCAGTTTTTCAAATAATCCTGTCATTATGCTTCTCTCCTGTATAAAAACTATTTTAATCAGCATCTATCTTGATCGATACAACACATTCCAACCGCTTGTAGGGACAAAATCCATACTGTACTCGGATACTGGAACATTGCTTTTTATGTTGATATCATCCGGCCTTTTGCTAACCAATAAATATTTATGTTTTTCAAATGACCTGCAGATCGCAGGCAACAAGCGATAGTCAAAATTCATAATTATAGCTGCTGCAAAATCCACCATAACCGGATTTGTCCCACCCATAACAATTCCAGTATTTTTTGGCGTATTTGCTAAAGGCCCTTCCCCCTCCCCAGCGATAACAGCATCTACCAGACATAAATATTCCCGTTGAATTTCATTTTTTAAAATACCGTTTTTGTCTGCATATAACAAAATACGATTGATATCCGCAACACAGCGCCACAACGTATCATTTCCCTGCCATCCCCCTTCACGGTATTGCTTTGGAGGATTTAATGCGTAAGTCTCTTCAAATGTTTTTCCTTTCCAAACATATTTCTGTACAAAACGCTTGCTCAAAGTCATTAGTTTCCGTGACCATGGTTTTTCAATTTTCTTCAAAAAAGCCCATATCCTCTCACGTAACAATATCCCTATATATAGTTTTTCAAATTCATCGCTCTGTTCACTTTTTACACCAGACCTATAATGTGCGATCCGTTCTTTTTCCCCGTTTATTCCGATCAAATTTTTCATCGCACAGGTCAATCCGGCCATCCTATGTGTCTTCAATTTTGGAACATTAATAAATACATCTGCTTCCAGAACTTCTTTGGGAAACAAATACGAGTTGGTATTTTTATTATGATACTTCTTTATCGTGCCTTTCTTAATACCTCCCATTGAAAATTTCTCCCTGCTATCTATAATCTCACACAGCATGGAATCTCTTTTCATATCTACTTCAATATAATCATCCGGTTTCCTGCCTGGATTCGGAACCGTTTTTTCATATATCTGGTCTTTATTATGAACCGCCAAATATTTACGAAAATCTATTAGCTGGATAGGGTACCCTTTCTCCTTATAAAACAACAACAGTTCATTTATTTGGGAAGCTTTCAGAATCATAGACCAATCAGAACCCCGCATTGGTGCATCACCTATAATCAACCTCACGTCACCATCTGTGGCAAGCAGGACATAATCAATAATCGGACGAATCACAGATGCATTTGTCACCATTGCCTGAACACCTCTTTTTCCCCATATGTGTGTACCACGTACGAAATTTGGCTTTATTAAAACAGTACTTCCATTTTTTATCATACCTTTTAATGGATTCCATTTTTCTGTTCCGTAATGGGCCTTATCATATCCAAGCTGATGTAATATTTCCCGTACAGCTCCGTACACCTCATTTTTTCTACTACACTGCACATCATAACAAAATTCCTTAAATTCCGGATAACACTCCTGCGGATGAAATGGCAATTGTGGATATACCGCATGATCTATTTTCTGTATCCAGACATCACATTGGTTCACTGATACCCCTCCCTGTCTATTTTTGAATATACATACAAATATTTACCACTCTGCAGGCAAGGTATGCTTTCAACTTTACTCCAGATAATTTGAACCCTATCTGTCATTTCAAGTTTAATTGCACTTTCAATTTTATCTCGCATCTTTTCAAATTCATTATCATCAAGGATTTGCGCTTTAATTTCCAGCTTCTCATAGTCATGTTGAATGACTTGAAACTTATCAATAAATCCGCTATTATATACTACGCCAATAAAATGAATAAAAAACTCTCCCGGCACAATCTTGCCATCTCGTGTACGAATGACAGACATGTCCCTCCCCTCCAGCCCTTTCAGCAGCGGCATACCATATCTGCAACACCCATGATCCCATTCCACTTTTTCTGCAATATCTCCTATTTCATATCTAATCAGAGGCATAACCCTGTTATTCAATGTCGTCACATATACTTTTCCGATCTGCCCCTGTTTGACAGGCTGCATATTATTGTCCAGTATTTCGACATAATGATTCCATACCGACAAATGAAGATCTGTTTCATTCGTACAGTTACATGCCATTCCACCAACTTCTCTTGATCCATACCGGTTAAATACCCTGCATCCAAATATCGTTTCTATTTCAGTTCTCATGGATGGATATAGCGTACCTGCACTGGTTACAATACCTTTAGGCGTATGTATTTTCATCCTATTCTTTTTTATAAAAACACCCAGTTCATAAACAGACTGTGCATATGCTTCTACCCATTCTGGTTTATATTGATTCCAAATGTCTACATAATGCTCCATATTATCCAAAGACATTTTAAAACTATTCAGTTCCTTTCGCCCATAAATCCTGTTTCGAACACGCAGGGACATCTTCTCTTTGTTTTCCAATAAATCACTTTCCGACCCCCATAATCTTAATTCCTTATCTCCAAGCCTGTAACCGCCAAACGTTTTCAGAAACAATGAATTTGCAATATTCCACTCGTTATATTCCCTATCCTGCCAAATCTCAATCGGCATTCCAGTTGAACCCCCGGAATGGTTGGCATAGATCCCTTTTATACGCCTGTCCCTACTCTGCAATTCTTTTTTATAATCCCTAATCAATTCCTTGGTCAACTTTGGTATTTTCATATAACAATTCCAGTCAATGCTGTCTTTGTCATCTGTCATTACTCCTGCTTCAGCCAGCACTTTATGATAATAAGGAACGTTATGGTATGCATATTGAATGCATTTTTTCAATTTTTCCATCTGATATTTTTTCAGGTGGGTCTTATTCAGTTTGCTTAGTTTACTAATTTGATTATATTTTTCAGGTATCCCGCTTCCGCAAAGTTTTAATCCGCAAAACAGAACTTCCTGTTTTAATCTGCCCATTTATACCCCCAACACATTTTTCATAATTTCTAAATATTTATGTCCAATACACTTCCATTGAAAAAGATCTTCCACCCTGTACCGGCTAATCTCGCCCATTTTACTTCTCATGTCTCTGTCCACACACAGCCTTGTCAAATGTTCAGGAAAATTTTCCAATTCCGAAATAATCCCATTCCCTCTGATCAGTTCTTTGCTTCCCTCACAAGGTGTCATAAGAACAGGTAATCCACATGCCATAGCTTCCAGTACTACATTTGGCATTCCCTCAGACAACGACGGTAAAATAAATATATCTGCATCCTGATAATACTGTCGAATTTGTTCTTTTTCTTTTCTTCCTTCAAAAGTGACAATCCCGCTACTTCCTGTCTGAGCAACGATTCTTTCTAAACACTTCTTATAGGGTCCATCTCCAACAATAAGCAAGCGTAAAGACCTCCCACATTCAGCCTTTACAACCGCTTCTATGCGTTTGATATCTGGAATAATATATTGAAGCCCCTTTCCTTCAATCAGACGGGAAACAAACAATATTTTTATATATCCACGTTCACTCTTTTTTTCCGGCACATAAAACAAGTCATCCACGCCATTCGGCACAATATCTATCCTATTTGTATGATCAAATTGCAATGCACGTTCCCTTAGCCCTTCGCTATTTGCAACCAATCGATCCGCACAGCCCCATATTCTGTGCAATGCCGGATTCAATATTTTATAGATGTATTGAAAACGTTTCTGCGCCCCTGGTATATCCCCTCCGCCAAGCCTTATCATATAAGGCAGGGCAAACCGTTTCTTTAAATACCACGCAATCGGCCCGCTGGGAACGCCGAAAAAAACCAGACATATATCAAATAATTCCGTCCGCACCATGCGCACCGCCCGTTTCCAGGCATGGATTAAATAGGATGCCATTTCCATCAGGCTGCTCGTCTCCATCTTCGTGCGCCTGCATGGTACCCTGCAGATTCGTACCCCGTCTTTTGTAACCTCGTGCTCTTTCTTTCCTCCAAACTGCGCTGTAAGAACCGTTACCCTGCTGCCGGTACGGACAAATTCCCTTGCCAAAAAATAACACGCATTGCCCCCTCCCCCGCCAATCGGCGGATACTCATGGGACAGTATCAATAAATTCATACTTATTACCCCATATCTTTTTCCAACTGCCTGCCTGTTCCTATTTCCTCCTTGATACAGTACGGCTTGTCAATCCTCTGCCCGTAATAAATTTTAATCAAAATTTCACTCATCAGGCCAAAGACAAACATCAAAAACCCTACAATAACAAAAAACACCGTCAGCAAAGGCGGGATCAAATTATCCGACATCTTATATCCCATCAGGTAAATAGCGCCAGACCATGCGCCGCATCCCCCTCCCGCCAATAAAAATACCAGCCCCATGCCGCCCAGCAGATGCAGCGGCCTGGTGGCGTATTTATTCCAAAACCAGACTGAAACCATATCCACGAACCCTTTGACCGTCCGCTTCCAGTTGTATTTTGTCTTCCCTGCCGTCCTCGGCCTGTGGTTGACCACAGCTTCACCGATCCGGAACCCCTTGATCTTTAATATGGCCGGAATAAACCGGTGCTGTTCCCCATACAGATCTACATGCGCAAAACATTCCCTCCGGTATACTTTCAAGGAGCATCCGCTGTCATGGATCCCGTCATGCACCAGCAGCTTCCTAAGGAGGTTCGCGCCGCGGGAAACAAATCTTTTCAAAAAAGTGTCCTTGCGGTTCTTTCTCCACCCTGACACCACATCCAGCCCCTCTTCCTCCAGCTTTTGGATCATCGCGGGAATATCTGCAGGGTCGTTTTGTCCGTCCCCGTCCATTGTCACAATATAGTCATAACACGCGGCCTTGATCCCCGCATCCATGGCCGCCGTCTGGCCAAAATTCCTGCGCAGGCTGATGTAGTGCAGCGGCTTCAGCGCCCTGCATATTTGATCTGTCCCATCTGACGAGCCGTCATTAACAAATATAATTTCATAGTCATATCCGCTCTTTTCACATACGTCATATATTTCCCTGTGCAGCTTTGCAATATTGCCTTCTTCATTGAAAACAGGCACAACTACCGATATCCCTTCCACTCCTATAAATCCTCCCATATGAAAACATCTGCTTCGTTTATTTGCAAAATAAAGCTAATTCATCACTGCCCTGCTGTCACGGGCAACGAATCTTCTACCGTCTTTTTGCTTTGCTTCGTCCAATAAATAAACCAAAAAATAATAGCTGCAACGCCAACTGCACTTACTGCCATGGTAATGCGGAAATACGGAATCCGATATTGCAAGACAATATCATGCTTCCCAGGCCCCACATACGCCCCGATAAACCCATAGTTTACTCTCAACAGATCCGCCTTTTTCCCATCGACCAAAATATTCCATCCAGTGTCATAAGGAATCGCAAAAGAAAGCACCGCATCGGTATTAGTTTCAACCGTTCCGGCAATATCGTTTGATGAAAAACTGCTGCATTGGAATGCATGTTCTTTTCGGTCCTTAACATATGCATCTGACTTCTGATAATATACATCCCTGTCATATATCTTGATTTTAATATTCTCCATATCCCCAACATCACAGATAAAATATGAAAGTTTATTTCCTGTAAATATAAAACTTTGTGTGCTATTTGTTCCCAAACTCCCAATATTTACACTGCCCAAGCATTGCTCGTCATTTCCATACCGCAGAGTCCCAAAAATATTCTCCTGGCTTTTCATATCAAACGTAAGAATAATTACCTTATTTTCCTGGATTTCGTCAAATGATACTTTCCGTTCTTTTTCATGGTACTGGTATGCAACCTCACTGCCTTTTAAATTCATTTTGTAGTCTGTGTATCCCTTTTCTTGAAAAAGATTTTTATATTGGCTGGCATGATCTGGCTCTAATACAACACTATCCAGTAACGCACTCCTCCTGTCCAATATATCTAATTTCTCCATTTCATTCTCTTCAATATAGGACGTATAGCAATATCCCAGTGAAAGCATATTAGTATTTTCATATATTTTTGCGTCGTCAGTTTCCGCTATAAGCTTTAAGCCATAATGATTATCAATTTCTTCTTCTCCCGTCAAAACATACTTAACGCATAATAGGTCATACAGTTCGTTTGCATTACTTAGCCCGGTCATATAATGGTCCGTTTCGGGTAACATTCCTGCAACATTCATGCTTTTCAAAAAACGATGCAAATAATCATTCATGTTCGTTCCCCCGCTATAATCAACCAGTCCATAATAATCCTGTACAAGCCCTTTGCAATAATGCGTTCGATTATTCTTGTTCTCGATCCTGTAGAACACACTGTCGTCTTGTTCTTTTATATAATCAATATTTCTGTCAGAATATACCTGACCTAACCTGTTTTGTGTCACTGCTATTGCCGAATTACAGAATACATGTGCATTGGCAAATAAATCTATAAATGTAACAGCCGCCAATAAGTATCCAACATATGCTGTATCCATTTTTTTTCGAAACATAACAATACAGATACAGAAAACGCTAATAATTAAAAAAATCCATAGCTGTCCGCTGTCAATTTTTATTTGATTCTGCCCAAAGCCAATGCCTCCTAATAAAACCAAAATAACAGCCAGTGAAACAATAGGAACATAACTTATTTTCCCTTTTCTACTAAGCCAAATATCTATCCCCATTGTGCCGTAATATAACATTAAAATGACAGCCCAAAACGAAGACAGCTTAAAAGTAACGCCTCCAAAGCCATTCGCCATAAAACGAAACGCTGGTAAAAACAAATAGGCAATGAATAATATGGTCACAACCCCTGCCATAATTTTTCTTTTTTTGTCCAACTTGTAAAACGCCAAGGGAATAAATAAAAGCATG
This sequence comes from uncultured Eubacterium sp., assembly GCA_910586045.1. Taxonomy (GTDB): domain Bacteria; phylum Bacillota; class Clostridia; order Lachnospirales; family Lachnospiraceae; genus Eubacterium_J. Next base: position 72,061 of record CAJUIH010000001.1, on the reverse strand, counting down.
ACCAATCCACAATAAAACGTCGGTCCTTCTAAAATATTCATATTTTTTACCGCGTAATACAACTCGTTTTTCCCTTCCAATGTTTCACTAATTGTTCTTAAAAAGGCAGTTATTATAACCTCAAAATTCTGAAATTGGAATAAATCCTGGATATCAAACATGGATATCCCATTTCTAGCCCTTTCACTAGCAAGCGATTTTAAGAAAGATGGAAAAACAAAAGCAAAACTCCCAATCATTGCTACTATATATGCAAAAATACTGACAGAAATTGTTTTCATAAATTCCCTGAAATAAAAATCCTTTAATTCAAAATACCTAAAAATCGTGTATCCCACAACAAGTGCAAATACCAATACACTGTTATAATCACCCAAAGTTATACTGTACAAAAATATAGCAGCCGCAAGCATGGCATGTTTTCTTTTGACTATACTCAATTCAAGTGAAAGTAGCAGTAATGCGCTCAGCACTACTTCATTAGAATAGCTTTTCCAATACTGCCGCATCATCATATGCCCGCATAATGCATAAGAAGCGGCTCCAATCAAACAGGAAATTTCTCTGCGGTTCAGAAGCCTTAGAAAATAATAGAATAATAAAAATGCCAAAACGACTTTCAATATCTGCCCGATTCCCATAAGATACGGCAGATTGTCTGATCCGAAAAACACCATCCAGTCAAATATATTCATTGCATTTATCGTTCGTCCAGCCCCATATCCACTTACAAAGTCAAACCCCAAAAATTGCATACCACGTTCTATTAATGCAGCGCACCGATATAAATTGGGATATGTCTGAGAAAGGGAGTCATCTCCAATATCAGAAAAAACAAAGACACGTTCACCAAAAACATACATCCGGTAGCACCATAAGGTTCCAGATACAAAAACGAAAACCGCGAGCACCCGTTTTTTCTGGATCGAAATATTTGAAACTGCAAGAAACATTTTTTCCCTGTAATAAACCAATACCCCAAATATGCTGATACACAGAACCGCAAGAAGCAATTCGATCCATTGAAGCGCCCGCGCAGTTTTAATTTGTTCCACAAAACCATCGGCAAAATAAAGCTGCCCATCGCTTGTTTCATTATTAATTACCAACACGCCATCTTGTATACAGTAATTGGACTGAACCGCCTGATCAATCTCCCCGGCAATATCTTCTGGTAAAAAGTTTGCCACAGCCAGCCCATTTTTGCGCAGTGCCATCTTCGCAACCCGAATCACTCCTTCCTGGTTTGTCAAGTCAACCCGAAAGCCTGCCATGGATTCTAAATACGCATCCGGAATCGTTATTTGCGTTTTCTCAGAAGCTGTTTCCAAAGAAGTGTATTTTTCCGAATACCCATTTCCAATATCGTAAAAAAATTGTGTCATAGTCTGTTCTGGATACTGTTCAAAATAAATAGTCAGGCTTACTTCTCTAACAGAGGTCAGAATTATACATGCCAGGAAAATACCAGACAATACAGCCGCCCAGGTTGCCTTATCCTTTTTCAGTCTGCCCATCCGCAAACCTCCCTTTTTTTATTCCATAATACTGGACATACCATTCCACAAACTTTCTAATCCCCTCTTCAATCCCTGTACGAGGCGAAAATCCCAGGTCTTTGGAAATATCTGAAATATCGGCATATGTCTGGTACACATCTCCCGCCTGCATTGGAAGAAATTCTTTAACCGCCTTTTTGCCAAGGCAATTTTCCAGTATCTTTATAAAATCCATCAATTTTTCCGGCCGATGATTGCCAATATTATAAACGCGGCATCGCGCCCCATTTTCATCTTTAGGCGGAATCTGCGCCAAAACCCGGATCATGCCATCTACTATATCATCGATATAAGTAAAATCGCGCTTCAGATTTCCGTGGTTATAAACCTGTATTGCTTCCCCACGCATAATTTTATCTGTAAATTGAAAATAAGCCATATCCGGTCTTCCATAAGGCCCATACACAGTAAAAAAACGCAGCCCTGTTGCCGCAATTCCATACAGCTTGCTGTAACAATATGCCATCAGTTCATTGGATTTTTTTGTAGCGGCATAAAGGCTGACCGGATGGTCTGTCGGGTCAGCCGTTGAAAACGGCACTTTTTTATTTGCCCCATATACAGAACTGGAAGATGCATAGACCAGATGCGCAACCGGATATTTCCTGCAGCATTCCAGGACATGGTAAAAGCCAATGATATTTGACTGTATGTAGGTATCCGGATGATCAATGCTGTAGCGCACACCTGCCTGCGCAGCAAGATTTACCACAATATCGGGCTTTTTTTCAGAAAAAATCTGTTCCAATGCCGGACGGTCCGCAAGATCCCCTTTGTAAAATTCATAATGGCCGCCTTGCAGCAGTTTCAGTCGGTCTTCTTTTAATGTGGTATCGTAATAGTGGTTCATATTGTCAAAACCAATGACGCTGCACCCGCTTTCCAGAAGTGAACGACTCAAATGAAAACCGATAAATCCCGCCCCTCCGGTAACTAAAATCTTTTTTCCTGCTTCCAGTTTCTTATCATTCACATACATTTCCCCCTACTTTTATTTTCTGTACACCCCATACCTCGAAAAACACATCACCCCATCCTGGCAATACCCATCCTCCACTTTAAGGCTGTCCGCAATCGACTGTGAAAGCATCCCATTTCGCCCAATCACATTTACAAATGCAAGCGCAGCATTTTCATCAATCGATAAATTCAGCCCGATTTCCTTACACACTTTTAAATACGCTTTCATAAATGCAGCTACCCCAGCCTGCATCTGTAATACATCATAACTCACCTGATTTTCCTCTTTATAAACAGGCTGCACTTGTCCGTCCGCGAGAAGCTGAAACTTTACCAACTGGCCAAACGGCGCTTCCAGTATTGCTTCTAAATATGCAGACTCAAATAAAAACCTTGGGTCCGTTTTCCTTTTACGGTCAAATGCAAAAAGCGACGTTACCTGGCACCCAAGCTTTGCCGGCCTTACTTTTTCCCCTGTACACAAATATCTTCCCGCTATTTTATGATCCAGCATCTTGGACAGAAAATATTGTATGGTGCCTGCATATCCAAGATCCACGACGCACAGCTTATCTTCCTCTTTGCCAGCCAGTATTTTTTGCGCATATAACAAGTATGCTTCCCTCTCTTTCTGCGCCCTTTTTACAATTTCCGGCATATACGGCACAATTAGTTTTTTTACAATCGCAAGATCTTCCGGTATTTTAATCTGTACTTCTTGCATATATGCCGCCGCACGTACTCCAAATCGCTGCCAAAGCAGATTTTGAAAACTCCCCTGGTAATCCTGTTCTAATATTTCTTCAACGTCCGTTTCGTTTTGCACCGTAGCCATGGATACGGCCCTTCTGGAAGCCAGAAAATAGGTACTGCCGCAAGGCTTGCAGTTGCTTTCTTTGCAATATTGCTCATATAATTGCTTTAAAACATACCCCTCCCTGGACAAAAACAGCAATGTCATGTCCGGATCGACACAGCCTGTAAGCCACTGCATAAACTTGGTAAAGATCGGGCCTGCCATCAGATACCCTGCAGCCGCCCCGTCTTCAATCACAGGTTCGCCGGACGCATCCAGACAAAACGGCGAATTATAGATCCCTGCTTGGATCAGCAGTCCAAATAAAAGGGAAACTGCCGTGGTCCGGTGTTCTAAGTACTTTTTTAACTGCCCATATTCTTTGGACAGTTTAAATGCCGTAACCGGATTCATAATATAATAAGTATCTTTGCGCAGGTCGCCGACCACTTGGATATCCGAACACATATTGTCCCCAACATGTACCGTTTTCTGTGATCCGTACCGTTCAAAAAAGTCCGCCCATAGGCTTCCGTCGTCCTTGCGGCTTCCCCGTTCACACGAAACCCATACGTCGGTATAGCCGTAATAACCGCATTTTGCTAACAGTTGTTCTATAATATCCCTTGTTAAGTACATATCACTGATCAATATCACCTTTTTATGGCGTTTGATCAGATCTAAATAGATTTCCCGCACATCTTTTCTTGGCAGCGCAAATTCCAGTTCCAGATCAATTTCCAGTTGTTTGAGCGCGTCCGCCTTTTCCTTTGACAGGTTCATCATGATCTGCAATTCTTCATAGATCTGGTGAATCGACGTGCCCGCCGCGTATTTTTGCCACGCCGCAGACTCTGCCTTTTTTCTTACTTCTAAAAAATTGCAGCTAATCCCATATCTGTCTGCGATCAGTTCTTCCATAAACAAAAACAGATCGTCCGGTTCATAAATTTTCCTTGTAATTAAAGTATCGAATATATCAAAGGTAATGCATGAAAATCCAGACAGATAATCTGCCGCCGTTAACTTTGACTGTGAAAAATAATTCTGATATAACTGGTAGCTTTTTCCAAACCGGACAATACCCGCATTCTTATCACAAATCGCCGGCTCGTATCCCTGTCCGCGTGCGGTCAGCGCAACCACCCGTTCCAGCGCATGTGCCAATGTTCCGTCAATCTGCTTTTGTTCTTCGGGAAAATCATCATACGTAAACTTGCGTTCGAATAACGGCTTAACAGCTTGTGTATTTGCCCAAAAAAAGCTCCCCACCGGATAGTTAAACAAGTCATCGTCACAAGACAAGCCTATCTCGTTTAACAGGCCTTTTCCTACAGCGGCATTCTTCAGCCAGCTTTGCGCAATTAAATGAAGCCCAACGGTTTCTGGAAAGAACAGCCCGATTTTGCGATTTCCTTCAAACAGCATAAAAATTTTTCGGATCTGTTCCTCGCAGCCAAGCACACAATCCAATGCGTTCGTTCTCCATATGGTCTGTTCACATCCGCTGTGGAGCGATTTTTTGGAATGGATATGCAAAAAATAATCATGCTTCAAAATTTCTTTTCCAAACAGGACATATAAAGGCGCAATATCCCTGCCCCGGTTTTCCGTCACGCGCACAATGACATCATTGACATACCGCAGCCTCGCAAATTTTTTTGCAATCTCCTTCAAATCTTCTCCCTGCCTGCAGGAAATGTACAGATCATACACAAATGGAATATTGTTTAGATAATTAAAAAATTCTGGCAGCAAGTCTGTATAATACATATGCAGATGGACCGCAATCCTTTTGCGGACAGACGCCAACTGCATAATTTCGGACAAGCCTGCCGCTTCTCCTGCAATCTTTTGCACATATGCTTGTGGTATCCCAGCATTTGTCTTGTTGCCAAATAAACCATATTCATTTTTCATCCGGTGCTCTGTCCGGAAAAAAACAGACCTGCCAGGATCGATGGGTCTGCAGTTAATAAAACGCTTCTCATAAGAAAAAACCAATTGATCTCCGGTTCCCGCGTTTGCATTGCTGTCCGCGTATTCCTTTTCTTGTTGCATTCTTATCATTAGCGCTTGCTGCTCCTGCAGTTTTCGGTTCATTTGTTTCAAAATTTCCGTATACCCATGCTCCAGTTCTTTTGTTTTGCCTGTAAACGTTTTTACCGCTTTGCGCATCTGTTTGATTTTTTCTCTATTCCTGTCTATGATCCGCTGCTTTTGCGCTGCTTCTTTTTCCAAAGCCTGTACATCATCCCTGTGCTGCCGCTCCAGATCTGCTATTTGATCCTCCAGTCGTTTCTGCCTGTCCGCCCGTTCGCTTTCCAATACGGATACGATCGAAGAGACGGCTGCAATTTGTGATTCCCGTTCCAACAGCATTATATGCAGGCTAATTTTAATCCAGCTTGTGTCTTTGCAGGCAAAAACCATACAGGGATCATGATGTACAAACAAATAACTGTTTTGTAAAACAGTCCCCTTTACTTGGACAGGTACGATACTGCCTGACCGATCACTGACTGCCTGCAGATTGAAAACGATACAAGCCTTTTCCCGCACCGGATGAAATACTACATGCTGCACGCCTTGCGGCACATGAATTTCATAATAAAAACGGTCTTCGTATGATTTTACCGGATATAACTCCTGTACGGTTTCCGGCGCGAACCCGCTGCCGTAGTCAAAAATCACACTGCCATTCATCCCGAAAAATTTTCTTTCTATTTTACAAATTTTTCGAAGTCCGTATGCGGCCGCATATTCTTTTTTCTGCAGCGTATATAGAAATTGATAAACGTCATATTGTTCTTTTCCATACAAAAGCTGCGCATAAAATGTTTTTTTCTCCGAATCGATCCATTGACCCTGTTCGGAAAGAAACGGCTCCACCCTTGTTGCATCTTCTACCACCACTTGGTATCCTGCGTCATTACAGAATTTTTCCAGATTCTTAGATCCCCAAAAATGAATATGTGTATCATCCAGAAGCCCTAACGGCATATATTGAAAATTATTTTCATATAAATTGACCAGGATATCACTATGGGCGATATTTGGCACCGAAAGCAGTACCATGCCGTCATCTTTTAACAGCGATCCCGCTTTTTTTAATACAAGGTCCGGACGCCGTAAATGTTCAAGCACATCCGCAAAAATAATACTGTCAAATTTGACATCTGCAAACCTCTCCAGCCACTCCATCTGTTCTAGATCCGCACATAGTCCGTCCTGTGCATAGGCCATAGCTGAATGGAATGCTTCTTCGTCCATTTCCACAATATAAACGCTGCATCCAAGCTGTTCTTTCATATACCGGGTCATTTTTCCGCATGCGCAGCCAAACTCAAGTACCTGGGTGTTTTTTCGTACCTGCTTTAGTATCTTCGCGTTTGAACTGTTTTCATCCAAAAATAACCTGCTATCGTACTTAGACATCGCTATCTCCTTATCTTACGCATTGAATATTCCGAAATTCTCCTTTTCCCACTGTTTCATAATGATACAGCGGATTTACCTGCGCATCCCTGATATCATGGTAACGGGCAAGATAGTCATTTGTACAAAACCATGGAGACGGGTTGTATCCAAGCTTCCATCCTTTTAGCATAAAATGTCTGGCCGGATCTATATGCTCGTGCTGCAGATATGTTTTTTTGTACCATTCCCCGTCAAACAATTCCGATTTTTCTATGACTCGCAATTCACCTTTGTCATGATGTTTTTTTCTCTCTATTTTTACAGCAGCCCTGACTGCCCTGCCGATCATCTTCATCGCAATATTTCCTTTCCGGCCTATACATCCGACAAATCCCACTGATAAGGAATCCTGCTGATTCCAAGCTCCCCGCTAGTACAATATATTTCAAACGCATTTACGCCGTCCAAATAATCAAGCATAAAATCTTCCCGTGTAGCGATGCATACGTCTACATAATACTTGCCCGGCAGCAATTCCATATCCGGAAACACAATGGAACATACGCCGTCTTTTTCGATCCGCGCACAGACCAGCCCGTCAATTTTACTGTTCGTCCCGTAACAGCGCAGGCCGTCGCTGCGAAAAATACTCAGGCCAAAATAACTGTTTTCTACCGGCCTGCTGACCCGGTAGCTGATTCGAAACGAAATTTCTTCCCCCGTCTCAAATACATGCCGGACATCCCCATTTTTATCGTAGCTGTTAATGCAGGTAATCCGTATATCCCCGGTCCAGGCCATGCGCTCCTTGTACTCCACATCCGGCCCGTAGTCTTTTCGAACCGGCGGCTGTTTTTCATCTGCCTGGCCGTTTCGCCCGGTTTGGCCCAAAGTGTTGTTTTCTGCAGCGCCCGGGCTGGTTTGTCCGCTCGTTTTTTCACGCAGCGCCCCCATATATTTTAAATACTGCTGATCCACCTGTCTGGCGTTTCCATCCGCTTTTACCAATCCCTGATGGATCCAAATGCTGCGGTCGCACAGACGCTCAATCTGGTCTGTGGAATGGGAGACAAGCACGATCGTTGTCCCGCCTTTTTTGATCTCCATTAATTTGTGAAAACATTTCTCCTGAAAGTTCACATCCCCAACGGCAAGGATCTCGTCAATCAGCAAAATATCCGCATCGACATTGATCGCTACGGAAAAAGCAAGGCGCATATACATACCCGACGAATACGTCCGAACCGGATGGTCGATCATGTCCCCAAGTTCTGAAAAGGCGATTATATCCGGTATTCTCCCGTTGATTTCTTTTCTGCTTAGGCCAAAAATCGAGGCATTGATATAAATATTTTCCCTTCCGCTCATATCCGGATGAAAACCGGCGCCCAGCTCCAGCAGGCTGGAGACCCTGCCGCGGATGGTAACGCTTCCGCTGTCCGGATACATAATCCTGGTCAGCAGTTTTAACGTCGTACTCTTGCCGCATCCATTCTGCCCGACCAGGCCGACAGCCTCGCCCTTTTTTATGCGAAAACTGACGCCGTTTAATACCTCGTGCCGTTCATATTGGTTTCTGCGCCGGGAAAGGGCCTTTTCTTTTAAGGTATAACCTTTGTCAAAATATACTTTGAAGCTTTTTTTAAGATCGCATACTTCGAGCGCATATTCATCCAACATTATAGTTCCTCCACAAAATGCCGCGACAGCCTGCCAAACAACATCTGCCCCGCAGCCAACACCACACCGCCCATAACCGCCGCCTGCAGCAGCGTCTCCATCCTTGGCACCTGCCCGTAATACAAAATATCGCGGTATGCCGTCGTTACGGATGTCATCGGATTGAAATACAGCAGCCTCCTGTATGCTTCCGGCACCATCTCCATCGGATAAATCACAGGCGTCAAGTACATCCACGCCATAGACAAAATCCCCATAATATGCTCCAAATCCCGAAAATACACCGTCAGCGCGGACACAAGATACGTCGTCCCCAATGCCAGCACAAATTCAATCAGCATGACCGGCACAAGGCACACGAGCGCCGCCGGATTGATCGTTACGCCGCTGCATGCGACTACCACGAAAATCACCAAAAAGCTAAGCAGCATATTGACAAACTGGCTCAGTGTAAATGCCAGCGGCAGCACTTGTCTGGGAAAGTAAATTTTCTTTACCATATCCTGCTGCGCAAATATAACCGAAGTGCCCGCGCTTAAACAAGTACTGAAAAACAGCCACGGGACAAACGCGACAAACATAAACAGATAAAATTTTTCGATCCCCATCCGCATAATGGTGGAAAACACAATGTGATAAACCGCAAGCTGCAGCAGGGGGTTTAAAAACATCCAGAAAAACCCGAGGACGGAGCCTTTATACCTGCCCCTTAAATCCCTTTTTACAAGGTTAAACACCATCTCACGGTATTCCCAAAGTTCTTTTAGTACATTCATAGTCCACCGTCTCTTTCCGTTTTTATTCGCTCCGTCCCTTTACCCGCCATCTTTACGGCTTCCCGCCTGTTTTGCCGTCGTCCATTCCCTGTATGTTTTTGCCGTATGGTACACGCCGCGCAAAAACCTGCGTATGCTGGCGCGAAACGGCAGATTAACCGCCGCGATCATCCGCAGCAGCCGGTACGTAAAAGACTGCTCGATGACAGAAATTTTTTGCTCCGCCTGCGCAAGACGCATCTCCAGTTCCCTGTTCTGATCCCATCCGCCACCGGAATCCCGTATGGTTTTCATAGCCCCCGCAAGCATCCATTCATAGTCGTACTTGTCCTGCCTTTTGGAAAGCGCAGGCATCTTTTTCCGATATTCGGCTTCATACAGCCCGCACATTTCAGCGGCCGTACGCAAATGCTGTTTTCGGACCTGCTCCCTTTTTTTTGTGTAATCCGCCTTATTTTTACGGATCTGTTTGATACGCTCTAAGATTGCTTCCGCGTCCGCCTGCACAGGCACTGCCCATCCGCACTCCATCGCACGTACCCGCTCCCCAAGGGCGCCGATATCCGTGACCAGTACGGGAACGCCGGATAACAGGGATTCCGAAATCGTATAACAAAAGGTCTCCGGCCAAATGGAAAGGACGCACACCAAATCCACCGCATGCTTTTTCATTAAATCCGGCAATTCCTCCCTCCGGTATGGCCCGATATTGAAAAAATTGTCCCGCCGTTCCAGGGAACTGTCCTCCCGTTCAAATTTGCCAAACAAATACCAATGGATATCCCGGCTGCTTTTTCGGATGAGATCCACGGCGCACCGGTATCCCTTGGCTGTATTGATTCCTCCAAGAAACGCCACGCGGAATACTTTCTTCTGTTTCGCATCTGGAGTTAAAAACGCCTCCGCAGCTTGGTTCGGTTTCTGCCGTAAGGACGTTCTTTCGGCTTGTCCCTGTCGCGTATGTGAAAACGGCCCGATTCCATGCTCCAATACCCGGATCCTGCCGCCCAGTTCTGCAAAACAGCCGGAAACGATGCGGGCCGCGCTTTCCGACGGCACAAAAATACGCTGTGCAAGGCGCAGGGCACGAAGATGCTCCTCCCGCCATATGGAAAGATAGGGTACGGTCTGCGCGACGCCGGCCTGCTTATGCAGACAAACCCTGCAGTATTCCAGATCCTCCCGCGGCCTTTCCACAGGCTGGCCGCTTGGGCACGCGGCTTTTTTCCCATTGCACGGCACTCTCCCCGTACCGCATACCTGCTGGTTGTCATTCAGCAGGTTCACGCCTGGGCAGAGACAGTAAAAATCATGTATCGTAGCAAAAATCGGAATGTCCCTTTTCGCCGCTTCGTAAAACAGCTCCAGTGTCAGCCCTTTTGTATGGTGAATGTGTACGGCATCAATTGAAAAATTGTCCAGTATTTTTCCATACAGCGCCGCCATCCGTTCCGAGCGGAATGTTTCATAATCCTTTTTGCCGCCGATATAATACCGAAACGTCTGCTCGTCCTTTTCCATATACAAGGTCACATTCAAATCGGAACCATTACCCGCGGCGACGACAATATCATACTGTTTCCGCAGTCCTGCGGTCAGATCCTTGACATGTAGCTGCGTACCGCCTACATGATCCGCCGCGTCATCCCTAAAATCCGCCTGCGCCAGGTATAAAACCGTTCCGCGTTTTTTCCGGCTTTCCAGTTTCACCCACATCCGGATGTTTTCTGACACCCATGCGTTTGGATTGTCCCTGCAGTGTATACGCACATCCTGCATCCGTTTTGGATAGCGCTGATCCAGGATTTTCTCATGCTGCGCAATCCGCTTTCTTTTCTCCTCGCTGGAAAAAGAGCGCGTGCCCGCATGAAAAATAAACGTATCGTCACACATCACATGCCGCCATCCGGCTTCCAGCGCACGGTAGCAAAAATCATTTTCTTCCCCGTATCCGCGCGCAAACGCTGCGGCATCAAAGGTTCCGATCTGTTTGATTACCTCCCGTTTGATATACATGCAAAACCCGTTCGCAACCGGAAGATCCGGATAAGACCTAAGACTGACGCGTTCTACCAAATCCGCGTAAGCATCCAGCGTATAGCCGCGCGGTATTTTATTTTCGCTGCAAAAATTTGGGACAGAGCACAGCGACGCGTGGTTGGAAAGCGGCGTAACGGTCGCAATGGTATGGCTGCTGTATGCGCAGATACGCAGCTTTTCCAGCCACCCTTTTGTTACGGCCGTATCTGAATTAAGCAGCAGCACATCGTTTGTCCGCGACTGCCCCATTCCGATATTTACATTTGCCGGAAATCCCCGGTTTTCCCGGTTGTGTATGACAATACAGTGTTCCTGCCCAAGGCTGTCCAGATAGGGCCGTACCCGTTCGTCCGGGCTGTTGTCATTGATAAGCACCAGCCTGTACGCCGACGGATGCGTCCACTTCCTGACACTTGCTACGCACCGTTTCAAATCTTCCAAAGCGTTGTAAACCGGAATAATGATGTCAACGACCGTTATGGCTTGTTTCGTTTGTTTGACTGGTTTCATTTCTTCCTGCCTGTCTGCATCATTTGGCTGTTTTATTGTTTCCATCATTTTTCTGTGGCGCATACCTTTCTGTAAATTTCAAGGATCTGCCTGACATGCCTTTCATAAGAAAAATCCATATCCATCCTAAGTATCGCGGCATTTGCCTGCGCAAGAAGTTCCCTGTTATCATAAATTTTCCGGATCGTTTCTTCCAATCCCTGTACGGTTCCATCGTATACAAACCCGGCCCGCATGTCTGCCCGCAGCAGATCCATGGCCCCCGCATATTCCGGCAGGATCACCGGAACCCCAAAGCTGACCGCTTCCAACGCCGCCAGGCCAAAGGTTTCCGGCCATCGGCTCGGCATAGCGAGTACGTCGATACCGTCAAAAACTTCCGCAAGCTGCCCTTGTCCAAACCCGCTATGGTTTCTGACAAAACACTCTTTCCTTTTTGCGGTGCCGGAATAAATATGCAGTTCCAAATCCACACAGCCTTTTTCCCGCAGCCGTCCGCAGGCTTTTAGCAGGTCAAAAAAGCCTTTGTGCATACTCCAGCTCCCGAAATACCCAATCCGCAGTGTTTTTCCAAATATACGCTTTCTGCGGCAGTCGGCAATCCCTTGGTGGCTGACAGGGACAATACTGCCTTTGACTGTAAGCCCCCGCAGACGGACCCGGTAAATCGTACTGGCCGCCGAACTGTTAAAATGAAAATAAGATACAAGCCGAAACATCGACCGGTAATAATCCCGCAGGGCGGCATATTCTCCCGAAACCATAACAGAACCTGCCTTTATTCCGCGGATACCCGCCATAACGGCATCTGCCTTTGTCCGGCATCTGCCTGCGTCGTGTTTTCCGCTGTTCCTGCGAATTGGCACATACAGCTTTTTTGCCAGACGCACGATCCGCTCTTGTTTACGAAAGATCCGGTACACCGCGGACTGCTCCAGTTTCAGCCGCCAGACGGGAAACGCTTTCCTGGCGCACTGCGCACATCCTTTCCATTCGTTATCCTCACAAATCCGGTCCCCGCACAGCAAAACCGCGGTCGGACAGATACCGAAATAATCATGGGACGTAAACAGGACCGGGATCTTCTGCCGGCGTGCCTCTGCCAAAAACTCGCGGTGCAGCCCCATAAACGTATGGATATGGATCAGATCAGGCCTTAACCGGCGCAAAAAAGAACGGTATGCACTTTTGCCGCATGTCTGCATAAACAGACCCGGATGCCGGATGCCATTACACATCGGAACCGGAAGAGGGTGATAGATTTCATAAGTCCGAATCTCCCGGTAAGGTGTGCGGCTATTTAAAATCTTTGTTTTTCGGTTCACGCCGAGCGCCGGCGCGCCGGGGATTAACAGCCGGACATCCTCTCCCATCTTTGCTTCCTGCTCGATCAGATCCAGCACATATCGAACCAGCCCTCCGTCCCGTACCGGGGGCAGGCCAAACATATAATGCAGTATTTTCATGGTTTCTGTCCTTTTTTGCTTTGTCTCATAAGAACCCCGCCGCAAACAGTACCCTGCATACGATATCATCCAGCGCATTCTGGCGGTACAGACAGCTCTCCCGAAAAATCCGAAGCCTGGCCCGCAGTCCGTTATTTCTGCCGCACATCAGCTCCAGACATCGATCCTTTGCCAAATACGCCAAACATTGCCGCCCCTTGATCAGTCCCGCATAGGCACGCTGAAATTCGACAGCCTGGCCGGACAGCCTGTGCTTCATCTGCCCGATGCGCCGCATCCTGCCTGCCCACCGCCTGATCCAGTCATTCTGCATGCCGATTTGATTGTTTCCATGCTGGCGGTACAAAACAAAAGCCTGCTGGTCATAAATAACCTTTCCAAAATAAGACGCCGTAAGGTACATCCACCAATCGTGCATCACATGCGTCCGCGGCATATGCTCCCGGACCAGCTCGAGCAGGCTCCGGTTAAACACCTCTGTGCATCCCATACAGATATTTTCCATCAAAGCATTTCCAAACGAAGCCGCGCGCCCAATCCGATAGGCAAACATCTGCCGTCCGCCAAGATCCTTGGCCGTACAAAATACTTTTCCGGCATATAAAAGCGGCTGTCCGCACGCTTCCCCCTCCAGCCGCAAAACCGCGCGCCGCAGTTTATCCGCCATCCAAACATCGTCCTGATCCGCAAAAGCAAAATACCGGCAGTCCAAATCCGCATGCCGCAGCAAGTCAAAAAAACTCCCGGCGGACCCTTTGCGCTCTCCCGAATAGACCGAAAGATTCCCGTATTTTCGTTCGTATGCCCGCAGCAGCGCGGCGGTGCCATCCGTAGATCCATCATCCCTGACCAAAATACGAACCGATACGCCCCTCTGTCCTAAAATGCTTTTCAACTGCTGCCGCAGGTATTTTTCTCCATTATAAGCAGCCAGTAAGACCTGGACCGTTTGCACTCCAACTGCCATACATTTCCCTCATTGTCTGTCCCGCAGCAAAACCGTCATAAATCTTTTTCACCATCCGCCTTATAATTTAACCGCTATAAATCTCCCGCATTGTCCGCTGCACGATTTCCAGCCTACAGCTTTCCACTTTCTTGCGGTTATGCCTGCCATACGCCAGACATCGCTGCGGACTGGCCAATAAGATACGCAGCATTGCCGCAAGCTGCCGCGGAGAGTCCGGTGAAAATCTCCGCCCGCCGCGTTCATCCACCAATTCCCGATTCCCCCTGATATCCGAAACAACACACGCAAGCCCGGAAGCCATCGCTTCCATCAGCGCAGCCGGAAGCCCCTCCTGAAACGACGGAAACACAAAAATATCCGCGGCCTGGTAAATATCCTCCACATGCTCCACATATCCGGCCAAGCGAACCTGCCCGGCAATGCCAAGCCGCCCGGCAAGCGCTTTAAGCGCATCCCTGCACTCCCCCTGGCCGCAGATCAGATAATAAATATCCGCCCGGCGCAGGCTGGCCAGCGCACGCAGAACGGCCTGATGGTTTTTGCGTCCGCTGAGTTCTCCAACCGACAGCAGCAGCACCGCCCCGTCCGGAATCCGATACTTTCCGCGGACTTCCCTGCGTATATACGACCGACAAGAATCGCCCTTTATTTGAAACCGCCCCGGATCAATGCCCACACCCGGCGTATACCGCACGACACCCGCTTTTAGATGCCGCTTTGCAAAGCAATAATCTTCCCGGTTAATCGTAACGAGCACATCCGTCCGGTAAGAAAGCATTTTTTCCACCGGATAATACAAAATCCAGTTTCGAACGGGAGCGCCCTGATAAAAATGAAATCCATGTGCCGTATAAATAACCCGGATCCCCCGTACATTAGCCGCCATCCTTGCAAGCGCGCCGCCAACCGGGGAATGGCAGTGGATCCACGCAAAATGGATTTTGCCCGTCAGCTCCAGTACCGTCCGATAGGCGCGCAGGCAATTTTTCACAGGAAAAATTTCACGCGGGCAGTCCCACTGGTGCCTCACTACATGCATAGCGCGCAATGTCTTTCGAAACGTTTGGATGCGCCTGCGGCTGCATGTATTTCCTTCCCAAAAATTGCAAAGCACATGCACCTCATATCCCATTTCCTGCAGCAGGCGGATATTCGGCATATTAAACTGGTCAATCATAGACGCTACGGAAGCCGCTATTAATACTTTCTTTTTCATGCCCCGCCCATAATCTCTGCTACAGACTTCATAATCCTGATATACATTGCATAGCTGTCAGTTGTTTTTTTGCCTGCCTTTGTATCTCCCGCCTGTTCCAAGCGGCTCCACAAATCCAGTACCGCATCCGACGGATGCACTTCTCCCCAAAGCAGTTCATCCGCGTTTGTATCCAGCGCACTGCAGATGCCCACAAATGTCTCAAGGCTCATAATCCGTGTTCCGCGTTCCACATGCCCTAAAAAAGACATGCTGATCCCGCACTTTTGCGCAAGCACATTCTGCGACCAGCCCTTTGCTTTCCTTACCTGGCGGATTCTCATCCCCATTTTTACATAATCCAGTTCTTTCATAAAATCTCCCATTCTATGATGCATGCACAAAAAAACTACCCGTATGATGCATAACATTTTGTAGCAAAATGTTATGCATCATACGGGTAGTTGAATAAGCTCAAAGCCTTATTTTATCAGGGTTTTGGCAGGGTATCATACAGATCCGCACGGACAAAAACACCCTTTGCCGGCACATTTTGGCTCCTTTGCGGCAAAGTAATTTTTCGTTGATCATTTACAATATTACATTGGATTTGAGTCATTTATTTGGCAATTTTATACATTTTTATCATTGGTATTGCAAAAAAACGTGAATTGGTATAGAATACTTGCAGATAACATTTTGCTACAAAATGTTGTTTATAAGCATATTCTTCTTCTATCATTACAAGTGATATTCCCCATATGCAAAACCATAATATATGCCGTTTAAATCCGTAGGATTTGCAGTTCCGTTTGAAAAAATACGGATAAACTGTCGGATTCAGCTTCACATACCTCTCCCAAAGTTTTAATCCACATAGTAAGCGGGATAAAATGTACAAGGGCATCATTATCATATTCTTCCCTCGGGCAAAATGCTAAGGGCTTCTAACCATGCGAGCCGAAAATATTTAAGTATATCTCAAAATGTCTTGATTACGCAAATTTAATTGTATATTTCATCAGCATGCAGTATAGCAAGTGTCGAAAACCCGTTTAGTGAAAAATCAAAAACATATATAGATATAATTTGTATAGTGTGATAAAATATATGCAAATAAAAATTGAGCAGCTATTCGTCTGGATAAGAGGGAATTGATTTGCTTTTCATGGATTGAAATGTATCATCAGGAAAACGACCTAAATGAAATTTGGGAAAAAACAGGTGTATGGGATTATAAGGAACTGAATTTGAAGAAAAAATGGGATGTAAATGCTACCTACTATGACATGAACTTTTTGTCGGCGACAACATCTTTTTTGCAAATGCCGATTATGAAAGCTCTATACAGTGATAACTATATTGTGAAAATCTTTGCAATATTGGATCGAAAGATTGAGAAAATAACCTTTCGTAAAATAAAGGAGAATGGGGCTTATAAAAGTTACCCCTCCTGGATAAAACAATTTTATGATTTAAGGTTGGGTATGTGTTAATTAGTATTAAGAACAGATTCTTATTTTGAGGAAGGAGATAGGAAATATGGTTGCTGTTGAAGGATTGTATGATAATGGAAAAATTATACTGTCTGAATCTGCCCCAATGGAGAAAGCGAGGGTAATTGTTGTGTTTCCAGAACCGAAAAAGGAGGATGGTAAACGGTTAGGCCAAGCGGATGCGAGAACTCTATTTCACGAATTTAGCGGCTGTCTGGATGGGGATATAGATGAACAGGCAGAGAGGTTAGGTGCATTGGATGAAAAATTTGAGAATACTAATTGATACGAATATTATATTGGACTGGCTTCTGCACCGGGAACCGTTCCACAATAATGCAGAGTATATTATAGAAAAGTGTATGTCTGGCAATGTAGACGGATATCTTACGGCACATATGATGTCAGACTTATTTTATATTTTGCGGAAAAAGCTGACTGTCGGGAAGCGGAAAGATCTGTTAATTTTTTTGTGTGATATAATGGAAATTATTGTTGAGGACAAAAAAACCATTCGAAAGGCATTATGTAATGAGCAATGGATGGATCTGGAAGATGGACTGCAAATGCAGTGTGCGGATAAAGAAAAAATGGATTATATTGTGACTCGTAACATCCGGGACTTTAAAATGTCTAAAGTATTAGCCATTGAGCCGGAACAATTTATTGAAATTTATAAAACGCAATAAGTGATCTGTTTAGACGTAATTAAAAATAAATAATGCATAGAGCAGCGTGGTTTATTAATGTGATAAGGAACTGTATGTAAATAACCTGTGATATTTGCGCCGGATTTTTCTTCGAGAGTGCCATGCAAAAATCAGGCGCATAGCGGGCTATGAAACTGATTTTTGCATGGTGCTTCTATCGGAAAAAAAGACAAGCAAAGATCATAGGTTATTTACATACAGGTCCTAAGGGATTCCTACCATTTTGGAGCTGAAACCACAAGCCAGACTTGTGTCTCTCATCCGGTGTCCCCGCAGCTAAAATGTAACATCTTATCTGAACTGTTACAACAAAGTTTTCACCCTGCCGTTTCTCGTTGCTTATGTATAAATAATTTCCTGGTCTACAACTTCCATCGCACACGCACTGGCCGCCGTTATGAGCGCAAAAATACGATATTAACAAAAGAAACGGCCGCCTTGATTTCTCAAAACCGCTGTTAAGCGTGCAATTTCTAAATAATTCACGGTACCAACCACGAAAGAGCAGGCACTTTTTTCATACACGCTACAATCCCGGCTGAACAAAAATACGTGAACCATACACCGCCCAACCTCCATTGCCAGGAACTCATCTCAATTTGAAACTGGTCTATCACAAACCGCATAAGATAAAAATGCACCAGATAAATACCGAAACTTAGTTCTGACAAATTTGCAACAACAGATCCCATTTTCTTTTTCAGGCTGGTAAAGTCACACTGCCTGAAAAAAACAAATACCGCTGCAGACTGCGCCACACATGGGACATTTAAATATCCGCTAAACGTACTATTTACATTACCTGCCTGCCATGACAAATACCACCCTCCAAAAAACCGTACGGCCCATCCTGCAATTCCCAAAATATAAACTATATACCGCTGCCGTTTTGTCAATTCATGATTCCACAATAAATATCCAAGCAGAAGATACATCAGATATCCGCCGCAAATTGGGCTTTTGAGATCCGAATTAAAAGAAATCCCAAACAGCGCCGCTAAAAAAGGCAGTATACTGATCGTCAATACTCCGTAAACAAGGATATAAGTATAAATACCAAACCGTTTTTCTTTTTCAACCAAACTCAGAATCGGGATAGACAAATATACCGAAAAAAGCGCTGGGAAAAACCAGTAGATACTCATACCCTTACAATTGACCACCAAATCAACCATAGAAAGTAACGAAATCCTGGTATCCGGCGTCAAATAACCTGATACATAGATAGACCAAAAGATCGAAACAACGGACCAAAATAGAAAAGGCAGCAGTGTTTTCATCATTCGTTTTTTAAGAAAAACTTTCGTGTTATAGCGATCTCTGTAACCTAAAAGCGTAATGCCTGACAGCATAAAAAAAATCGGAACCGGCCAATACAACAACGTTTCCAAAAGCCAGCTCGTCACCCATGTCCGAAAGTAAGAAAATGTCCAAACCGCACCATTCACATGCAGCCAGACGACTCCAAAACAGGAAATGACGTTTAAAAAATCAATTAAAAAGACACGTTCTGTTTTCTTTTCCACCCTTTTGATACCTCATGTTTTCCATGGTTGCATTTGTACTTATTCCTTTAGTGATATTATAACTAAGAAAAATCTGCTAGTTTCACTACAAGAACATCCCCCAGCACATAAACCGACCCATCCTGTGGATATCTCGGCATATTGTTATATTCCTCTGTTGCCAATATCCTTTCATATTCACTTACCGTACAAAATTCATAATCCCGTCCAATGTATGTATAAAGAACATTTTTCCAACAATAGATCATTCCATCTAAAGACGACCAAACCAATCCATATTTCGCAAAATGGTCAGTCCTTTTTACAAGTTCCCCCTGTTGGCTTAGTACATCCCCAGGTGTTCCAGAAATCAAGATTTTAGTATATTTCTGGCTATTTATTCTTTCAATGGTATAAGAAATTCGGTTCGCCAACGCTATTGTTTGTGTTTTGATACGATTCATTAGCAAAAGATCTGAACTATCCTGCAAAGTAAATCCCCAACACAACAGAACAATTAAAGCATATTCAAAATGTCTGCTATTTTGGGAATTATACCATTGGCATCCAAAAATCCCCATCAATAAACATGGAAGCAATCCCATCATCCCTTCACTTGTCAATAAAATCACTGTAGTAGATGGAGCCATTAGATCAATAAAATTACACGCCACAGGCAAAGACGCCATTATTAAAGCCAATAACATTTTTTCCTTTATACAAAGTGCTTTTCCTAAACAGAAAATCACTAACAGCAAAACACCCCATAACAACCCATTTATATATTTTATTCCAAAGGAATTTCTGCAGATCTGATCTGTAAAATAATACTTATAAAAATCAACATAGCATTGCTTTACACCTGATGGCAGACTACGGATAATATTAAGAACACCCACATCACTTGCCCCTTTATAACTGGCAAGTTTCACATTCATAACGTATAAAACCGTTTTCATCATTCCATAATACAAACCAACTCCAAGTAAAAAGAACCCTGCCATACGCACAATTATTTTCAATATCTCATCCCATTCTATTTTTCTCAATATGCACTTTATCAAATATACCAGCATCACCATTGCTGTACTTCCCAAAAAAGCCTGATAGATACCAAGTGACAACATAAATCCTATCCCGCCTGCTAATATCCCTTTTATCCCCCTGATTGAAATAACACATCTGACAGATACAATAGATAATACCATCGCAAATGCATATGCATAAGAACAATAAGGATATGTCAATAAAAAGGTTATCGCTGGGTTCAATATAAACAGGATGCTTGCTAAAACTTGTACAGACCTGCGTTTCACCTGAAAAAAATCCACCAGCAAAACTGTACTGAAAGATAACAAGCCTAACGTTAACAAAGAAGACAATACTACAGAATGGATCCCTCCAGATAAAATATCCATAAATGGCAAAGCCCACCGCCCCAGCGATAGTTCCCATGAACCAGATACGGAATAATCCCCTTTCCAGATACTATCTGGATTGTGCAATTCATTACACATAACGCTAAGGTTTATAACAGAACCTATAAAAAATGTTATCATAAAAACATGATAATAGTTAAAGACTAATTTCTTTAATTTTTTGGACTGACTCATGAAAAATTCTCCCTCCTATCCGCAAATTGCATAAATAAGAATCCCTGTAACGATCATTCCTAAAGCCAGCAGCCTGCGGATATTCACCTTTTCCTTAAAAACTGTTATTCCAAAAAATGTCACATAAAAGTACCCGGTCGTTTCCATAACGGCTCCCATTGACAAAGGAATCTTTTGATAGGCAGTAATAGATAACAAAGTTGCCCCTGCAAACATCGCATATGCTAGTATAACAAAAAGGTTTAAATATTCCTGAATTGCTGAATCATAGTTTTTCATAGCCGACTTTTTCAACAGAACTTGGGAAATAGCACTGATTAGAACACCAATAAGAGAAATACAGGCATATTTAACCACGGTCAGATCCATACTGTACGCCTCCGCTATCTCTTGCATAAATTACAACACCCACCATAATCAGCAATGTACCTGCTATTTTTCCTGCTGTCACTGTTTCATGAAAAAAACAGACGCCCCAAATAAGCCCCCAAATAACAGTCACTGCCTTATTTGCAAACGCCACCGTAAGCGGAAGCTGTTTTATAACCTGCTGCCATCCAATGGCATAAATACCAAGCAATCCAATCATTGCTGCATAATACAGACAAAATTCCATGCTCAAAAACGGGCATCCCGCTGCCAGTTTTGCACATATGCCGCTCATAGAGTACAGCATAAGCATAATATGCAGCAGAACAAATATTTTTAGTTTCGTCAAAACATTCCTCCAAATTTATTTACAGTTCCTAAATACCTTTTTCTTTCTATTCTCTTTTCTGACTGTAAATCAAAAAACCGCACCCTTTCCATACAAAATGATACTTTGCCGTACATTTTTTGATTAAGTCGTCATTATGTTCTTGAACCAGTATATATTTACTTTTTAATTCATTACGATCAATTGCCATATGCAGATAATCACCCGTACATGTACTTCCAGAAAGATAAGCCGGCAAAGAAAAAAACAACTGTAGATTTCCAGACTGAGGTAAATTGGCAAAACTCAAATCCCATTTATTTTTAGAATTTTTGTCTGGCATCAACATAGCCAGTTCCTTTTTCATCGACTCACCTGACTGATATGTAATATCATGATTCTCCTGTGGAATCGAGAAATCCTCCCCCTTTCCCATAAACAAAATTCCCATAAACAACGCGGTTGAAACAAGTAGCTGACGGACACAACATACCTTGTCCTCAAATATCATACAGCATAAAATTGCGCCCGCAGTTGCTGGTGCCAACATCATACGGTGCAACTGTTTTGCCGAATACAACAATACATTTGCTTCATACATAAGGGCAACAGTAACCATAAATACACAAATTACTTTTATTTTCGGATACCCCACTTTTTTATGAAGCATACTGGCTATAAACATAACTGCAATCGATGATGCTGCACTCGTTGTAACAAATCCACCCCATTCCAGTCTCATAACCTGTTCCAAAATTGATACAAATGCTTCATAATTTGTATCTGCAATAAATGTAATAAAAGAAACAATATCGCCGTTTCGTAAAATATGAAAAAACACAACAGACTCATTATCAAAAAAATATTTCGCACAGCAATTCTCTTGCATAAAAAAGTATAACAAAACAGATATCACTAAAGCCATTCCTATCATGAGTAAAGCGACTGCCCTTTTGCGTTTACTTTTTCCCATTGCTATTATGCAGTATACCGGCAAAAGAATATAAGACAAAAGAAACGGCCGAATGATACCATAGAATAAAATACAGCTAATTTGAAATATAAGAATCCGTTTTACTTTTGGAGACAAATGATGCTCTTTGTGCATGTATAGAAAACATGTACATATAATCACCGTCATAAAAATAGAATTAACCTCACTCATTCCAGACCAGATATACCGTACCAGAATTAGATCCAGGCATTCAAATAAAATCAACCATATTGTTTGTCGAATTGATGGCTTTAATAAAACGACCAAAAACAACCAGGCTATAGCCATCATAAAAACATTCGCATATACGATAAAATTATGTGAAGAAGTTCCTGTTAAGAATGACATTGCAACGTAAGGGATATATGTAAAATAGTTATAAGCACCAAATGAAGGGTATTTGGATGCAAGTTCATTATATCCGCTTAATCCCTTTGGCAAACCAATAGTACGCATAGTTACAACTGCCCGATAATAACCCACTTCATCATTCCATGTGGTATTCCATGCATCCATATGAAAAATACTCGTTTCTGAAACCATGCCAATAATAAGGCCTGCCAAAAATGGTGATAAAACAAGGATAACCCATAACATTTTTCTGGATTTTCTAATGTTAACATATTCAAATGTTGCTCCTCCCAGTTTTATCATCTGTCATCTCCTTTATTACATACTGTGGTGCGTTATTTATACTAATATAAATCCTTCCCACATATTCTCCAATCATCCCAAGTATCATCATAATTACTCCGCCAATAAAAAATACAGATGCAATCGTAGAACTATATCCAAGTAAAATTGTTGGATGCAGCAATTTTCGTATCACCGCGGCAATTCCCCCTATAAATCCAAGAAAAGAACAAACAATTCCAAGAAATTCAGCCAAACGCAGCGGTTTCACAGAAAAAGCAGTAAAACCGTTCATCCATAATGCGGCTAATTTTCTGAAAGAATACCCCGAATTTCCTTCTATTCTTTTTCTATGAACCGTCGGCACACACGCGATATTCTTTGTAACTCTCATTACCAACCCCGCAAGATAGGGATAGGGGTTGCAATACCGAATCATCTCATCAATAACGAATTTTTTTGCAATATAAAAACTGCTCCCTTTAAAACCTTCCGGAACATCTAACATCATTTCACTCATTTTCTGTGCCATCCATGATCCAATCCGGCGATACAGACTTCTATTCACTTCTTTTTCATAATATGCGTAAACAACATCGTACCCTTCTTCTAGTTTCTCCACAAGCTGAAACAATGCTTCCAGAGGAGCTTGCCCATCATCGTCCAATGATACGATATAATCCCCTGTACAAAATCTATACCCCGCCATCAATGCCGCATGCTGTCCAAAATTTCGTGATAACGAAATGCCCCTAATATGCCGATCATCTATTGCAAGCGTTTCTATTTCTTTCCATACACCATCTGGGGAATAATCATTTACTAATATAATCTCATAATCATATCCTCCCTGCTTGCCAATCTCATCCAAAATTTCCTTAATAACCGTTCTTATTGTATTTTGTGAACAATAGCATGGAATAACAAATGACAATTTTTCCATTTTACAACCCCAACTTTTTTGTCTAAAGTTCTTTTGCCAATACTTCATCTACGATAGAATTTGCAGATAAACCACATTGATCCAACATATAGGAATAATCTCCTGCTTTTAAATATTTATCCGGCAATCCGATCCTGATCAGTTTCGGTCTATTTGAAAATTCGCCCAAACATTCACTTACAGCACTCCCCAATCCTCCAATGATACTATGCTCTTCTATCGTTACAATTATCTTCATATTTTTTACCGATTCAATTACCTTACTGTCTATTGGTTTGATTGTATGCATATCAATAACGGTACTGGAAATCCCACGTCCTTTTAAAAGATCAAAAACCTGCAAAGCAACCGCAACCATGCTTCCTGTCGCAATTAGTGCTATATGTGCCCCTTCCCGAAGTATATTTGCATTTCCAATCATATATTCATAGTCATGCGAATATACAATCGGCATCCCCGGTATCCCAGTCAGCCGAATATATACCGGTCCTTCTATCTGTGCAGCCGCATCAACCGCCTTGACAAGTTCTGTACAATCTGCTGGCGACAATATTGTCAAATTCGGAATCGCACGCATAACAGCAATATCTTCCAGCCCATAATGTGAATTTCCAAGATAACCCATAGAAACTCCGCTCCCCAGGCCAACTGTCTTAATATTCAGACACATATATCCCATATTCATACGAACTTGATCTGCACAGCGCAGCGTAATAAACGGTGCAAAAGAAGATGCAAATGGAATCAATCCTTCTTTTGCCATACCTGCTGCAATACCAATCAAATTCTGTTCCGCAATCCCTACGTTCAGATATCTTTCCGGATATGTTTTCATTACCCGCTGTAATCCGGAAGAAGATCCCAAATCAGCCGATAGTGCATAAACCCTATCATTTCTTTCTATCAAATCTAACATAGCCAAACCATAAACAGCCCTTGGTCCAAGCCTTGCCCATTGTTTTGCCTTTTTTTCTGTTATGTCAAGCATGACGCTCCCCTTTCAGCTCCTCCATTGCCTGTTCATACAACTGGTCTGTCAGCCTGTTGTGATGCCACTGCGGATCGTTTTCCATAAAAGAAATCCCATGACCCTTTATCGTCTCCGCTATCACAGCTTTTGGTTTTCCGTCTGTCCTGCTGTCATATGCCTTTAATATATCCGCTACATTATGTCCATCAATTTTAAGGACATCAAATCCAAAGCTTGACCATTTATCCGTCATACTCTCCATAGACATAATCTTATCGCTTATACCGTCACTCTGCATTGCATTGTTATCAATAATGACTGTCAAATTATCCAGTTTCCACTGGGATGCAAGCATTGCTGCCTCCCATACACTTCCCTCATTACTTTCTCCATTCCCAATCAATGTATAGACCTTATACGTTTTTTTTAACATCTTCGCTGTTTTTGCAATCCCCACAGCCATAGAAATCCCCTGTCCAAGACTCCCATTGGAACTTTCAATTCCAATATCAAGATCCATAACCGGATGCGCGCAAAGCCGTGAACCATTTACCTGAAATAATGCTATATCCGCATCTGTCAAAAGGCCGCACTCAGCAAGCACGGCATAAAGCGCTAATACACAATGCCCTTTACTCAAAATAAATCGGTCCCTTGCCTCCCATGCGGGATCCGCAAAGTCATATTTCATGGTTTTTTTGTACAGAACTGTCAACAAATCAGACATAGATAATGCTCCGCCAATATGCACATTTCCATTGCAACGATTTGCCATCTGTAAAATTCTCGCTCTGACATTCCACGCTGCTTTCTGCAGTTTACCGATATCACAGTCCATAACTATCCCCTCCCTCCATCAACGCGGATAACCTGTCCTGTTACAAAACTGCTCTGTTCTGATATTAAAAATACCGCCATTTCTGCAATTTCCTCCGGCATCGCCAAACGTTTCAGTTTCGTATGCTCTATTTCCCGTTTTAATACTTCCGCATCCATTTTTTGAATCATATCTGTTTCTGTAATCCCTGGCGCCAACGCATTTACCCGGATTCCAAATTGGGCTAGTTCGCTGGAAAGCTTTTTTGTCGCACCGATCAATGCGGCCTTGCTTGCCACATATCCAAATTGTGCCGGCTCTCCGTCCAATGCGGCGACAGATGCTATATTCACAATGCACCCCTTTTTACAATGGATCATATTTTTTAAGAGCCGCTGTGTCAGATACATCGGGGCAAAAAAATTTACTTCAAACACATTTTTTATCTCCTGCATCGATGTCATGGAATAGAGCCTATTAACACCTGTAATTCCTGCATTATTGATAATTGCATCAACTGGAACCTTGTCCTGTAGGATTTTGGCTGCGCCTTTTTTTATCTCTTCTTCATTCATCAAATCAAAATAGACTGGTACAATTTTCACAGGATAGCTATCATGCATCTCATTCAAAAAAACATTCATATCTTCTGATGGCCGTCTCATACATGCCCATACATTTGCCCCGTTTTTCATGCATTGAACCATAATAGCCCTGCCAATCCCACGATTACAGCCTGTAATTACAATATTCTTTCCTGTAAGCATTTTTCTCTCCATCTATTAGTCCATGTCCATCACTGTATCAACACCATATCTTCTGGAATTGCAAGTATAAATTCTGTGCTAAAATGCTGCACATCCTCACTGCATATTTCCCCTTTCATTAGTGCCACCCCTCTATGATAACGTTGTACTTCTGCCATGATTGTTATAAACATTTCCGGTAAAATAGGCTTGAAATAGGATGCATATTTTATCCTCGAAATATTTGTTGTTTTTTCTTGGTTTCCCTGCAGGGTCTTAATAGCCAGCGCCGCTGTCTGAAACACAGATTCAAGCTGCAGCACCCCGGGCATCATAGGGTTTCCAGGGAAATGACATGGAAAATACCAATCATCCTGGCGCAGGTATTTGTTGGAAAAAGCGGAGCACCCTGGCTTAACAACCGCAGAATCTATCATCAACAACGGGGGCCTGTTTTTTAAATAGTGCAAAATATCTTCATATTCCAGCTTCAAACTTCCATCCGTCATTCTATTCACACTACACCTGCCTAAATTTCCACATTGTATTTTCTTAAAACTTCGATTCCCTTTTGATATCCCGAAAAATCTATAATATCATCCGCTTCCAATTCTATCCCGAATGCATCTTCTAACTCCGCAATTAAATTCATATGGCCGATGCTGTCCCATGCTGTTATACCTTGATATGTTAAATACTGAATATCATCTGTTTGAATTTCAAATGTCTCCCGGAAAACACGATTATACTTTTCTAAATTGGTCATTATATAAATCCTCCTTTAATTTTTTATGATAAAATCATCCGATCCGAATATTTCAGATGCTTCTGCTGGGTGAAACATGGACATATGCTGATCCAAATATTTTTCCCTAAACTGTCGATTCTGCGCAGATAAACAAATGGGAGAATATTCGCCAAAATATTTAATGCCGAATCCATAATCAATGATTTCTTTTAATGGCTGCTCCTTGACATTACCTATTTTAATATTCATATACGGACAAGGCAGCACGTCACCCAATGGTGTTATAAACAACCGGTTAACAGACCAACAGCCAGTAATCTTCTCTTTTTTGCTGTCATAAAAATCCCACGTATCAAAAGACGCTTTATATTCTTTTCTTATCTTTTGAAAAATACGCAAATCCTCTGCATCCAAATAGTTATCTTTCCATACGCCAAATGGCATGGCTAAGCAAAAATAAATACCATAATCCCGCTTCTTTAAATATTCCAATAAGTCAAACAAATCCTTTGACCGTGCATTATGATGTCCGAATATAGAATGCGCCCATACGGTTAATCCTGCTTCTTTTCCATAATCCAAAGCACGCAATGCCCTCTTATGTGCCCCTTTCACTCCTCCCCTGGAACGGTCATGCTCTTCTTCATCCATACCTGATATACTAATTCCAAGACAATCAAGTCCGGCATCCGCTAAAGCTTTTGCCGTTTCCGGTGTAAGAAGATATCCATTACTAACCAAAATCATCCGGAACCTTTCCGGTTTAAATGCACTGATGATCCTTAGCAGCTTTGGCAAATCGATCAATAATTCTCCTCCCTGTAAAATAACCTCCCAAATACCAATCTCATGTGCTTCATCTGCTAATTCTGCAATCTTATCAAAAGATAACGACTCTTTACTATATACCTTTGCTTCCTCTTCGTAACAAAATTCACATTTAAAATTGCATGCATTATTGTAATCAAGTGTTATACTTCTTGATATGGTCCCAATTTGGTTATTATTCCTTCGAATTTTTCTTATAAATTGATGCATTTTTTGAACCACAATCGGTTTATCCAATTCACTCATTTTACGATCTCCTCCTTACGTTCGACAACACTACCTTTGTATCAACGCATACAAATAGCTTTTTTTCATTTTTTTAGCTATGCTTTGTTGCGGAACAATCAACAGACCTCCTTCTTCCACACTTCGTGATACATATGCACCCGCTCCAATCAAATTATAACTACCCACACGGATCTCATCACTGATTACAGCATTCATTCCCAAAAAATTGTGATCCCCGATCATAGAAATCCCTCCTGTATTTACACCTCCTGAAAAATAATTAAAATTTCCGACTATACAATCATGTCCGATAATTGTCTTGTTGAAGATAATATTACAGTTTCCAATACTAGCATATGGAGACACCAGAACATCTGGCAAAATAA
Organism: uncultured Eubacterium sp.; assembly: GCA_910586045.1. Lineage (GTDB taxonomy): Bacteria > Bacillota > Clostridia > Lachnospirales > Lachnospiraceae > Eubacterium_J. Next base: position 43,375 of record CAJUIH010000001.1, on the reverse strand, counting down.
TATTCCCCAATCCAAGCTTTGCTCCTTTTATACAAGCAGATGGATGGATAAAACTGCCAATCTCATATCCTTTTTCTAAACACATCTCAAAAATTTTATGACGAATATCATTCATTTTGTGATAACCGCATGTATTTATAACTGAAATTTCACTTGGCTTACCAATATTATCCAATTCTTCAAAAGGAATAATAGGTGTACCACAAAAAACAGTATCTTTCCTATATTCTTTTTCAACTGTAAAAGCATCTATCCGATCATCGGTGTCATGTTCTATATACCATTTAACAAGTTTTGAAAATACACTTGTTCCAAAAATAACTTTCTTCATTTCATAACCCCATTTTATAGCAAATTCAACCACTCACTAACATTCAATTCTGCGGGACAAGGTATTCATAAGATCATAGCCATCCCACACTACCCCAATATCCATAGCCTTTCCAATCGGGACGATCCGGTCTATCCCCCTAATATGGCTACGCAACATACAATCTAAGATCCGTTTTGCATCTATTCCATAAATGGTACAGGTTTGTACTTTTTTATCATCCATATAACGTACAAAATGGTCAATTCCATCCACAAAACAGGTAAAAAACAATCCAAATTTTCCTCTAAGCTGAGCTACATTTTCTACCAGGTGCTCAATTTCAACTATATATAATATATTTTCATATCTATGCAATTTTAATATTGGAAACATAACTGCCAACTCACATAACAAGGTATATTTCTCACTGACTTTCATATCCGCCAAATCATATCTGCTGGCAGCATAACCATAAACAGCGTCCCAAAACCGTATCTCTGCCTGTTCTTTGTACTCCCTTTCTCCTGTCCATACAACCATATGCGGGCTAGAACATGCATTTTGATCCATAAGATATGTATCGTTATAAAAGTTTTGTGCCAAAACAAGCATCTCCTGATCCGAAGCATTTACAATCGCATCCACACCCATTAAAGCAATGGAATACCGATCTGCAAATGTTATTTCTGTACTTCTTGGCTGCAGTAAAGATTTACGAATCTGTGCAATTGCTGGATCTCCACCCCAAATAATACGCATATCACATGCTGCTGAAAACGCATCCGTTTTTTCAGACTGCCCTCTCCCATATGCAACAACTGCATTCTGCTCCTTTACCCAGGAAAACTCACTTTTTTCTGATAAAAAATCCATGATACTGCAGATAATTCTACTTTGTATATGCTTTTTTGAGGAAATTTTAATAATATTAGAATTGCCTGCCAGCATCCCAAATACCAGTGAGTAAGCAAAATTTACAGGGACATTGGATGGCGCGACATGAAAGATTAATCCTTTTCCCATCCTGCAATCCAGCCCAAATTCTTTTTTCTTTATAGACTGTATATTTGCCTTGCGGATCCAAAATGCAAATGTTTGAATATCTGGATACAGTCTCGCCCGCTCGTCTTTGCGCAGCGCCTTGGAAAGAGCGTCCAGAAATTCACATGTCTCCCGTGTAAATGGGGCTTTGGATACAACCCTGATATTTTCTGACCCAAACAGATACTCCACAGTATTTCTATTCATACGTATCGCTGCACCCCCTTACCTCAGCATCCTTTAAACGACCAACAACTTTAAAATATCTCCCTTTTCTTCCACATGGACAATCATCTTCACCCAATAAGACTCCAACATCTTCTGTCAAAATAGAATGTCCAGGATAGGATTTCGGTAAAATCGATACCGTCTGAATAATCCCTTTTTCCCCAATATCCGCAATCGAAAAATCCCGCACTCTCCTTATGATTACATCCGAAAAAATACTTGCATGCAGATGTCCACATGCACACTGCATATAGATACTTCCGGTCTGCTCAGCCATTCCATAATAATCATGTATATCTGCCAGTCCACAGACATCCCGCAATCTTTGCCCTAATTCCTGCGGGCTAACAGACTCATCCAACAATTTTTTCCATCCTCCCCCATGTATCAAAACCGCATTGCTTAAATCTATAATTCCTGGACTTTTCAGTAACTCTTTATAAAAGTGTCTCCAAATTATATATGTAAAACCAAATACTAGTATTTTTTTTCCAGCGTGTTTATCTAAAAACGCCTGTATTCCAACAAGATCAAGCTCCATATTTTCATCCAGTGCATATTTTCTATCAGTTGCAAATATGGAAAAACCTAAAATTCCAGCGCCGCGCGCCGAAAACATAACTCTATTTTTAATAACCGAGGGACTATCTATAATCAACATTGGCATTCTGCTTTTTCCCGTAAAATCAGAAACAATTCTAATAAGCGCTTTTTGCTGTCTAATAGAAGTGACTCGATCAAGATAGATCTTAGATACTTTTTGTCCTGTCGTCCCAGAAGATGTCAGCGTTTTCACAATTTCATTTTGAGGAACACTGCATAATTCCATATCTTTAAATATTCTGACAGGAAGAAACGGTATGTCATAATGATCCTTAATATTGCCAGTATCAACTTCAAACAATTCTATTATCTTTCGATAAGGTTCACAGTTTCTTTTGTGTTCCTCTGTGAGTATAGTCAAACAATCCGTAAGCAGTTCTTTTTTTTGTCCACAATCTATCGAGTAAGGGTGTAGCTCTAATATTTTATCAATAGTAATCATAAAAACTCCTTCAGGCTGCGGTAAGCCACCTTTCCTGACTCATTTTTAGGTATCACTTCTAAATACTTTACTATAAATGCTGATATATGGAGCTTCATTTTATTGCTTAAAAAATGTTTCATTTGTAATTGAACCTCTGCCATCGTACATGTTGTAAAAATATACAATTTATCATCTGTCCCGGTACAGGCGCACTCATAGTCCGGATATTGAATCTTGAGCATCTGTTCCGCTTCATCCAAATTTACCCTGTTGCCAAATATTTTTAAAAACCGCTTTTTTCGCCCTACGATGTAAAAATATCCATCTTGATCCATCACCGCCATGTCTCCCGTGTTCAGAATGCCATGCCTTTCATCTCCTTTTGCCAGATCCGTTATGCATTCTGCATATCCCATTGTTACATTGTCCCCTTTATAAACCAATTCACCAGTTATCTGCGGCTTACAAATTTTGTTGCCTTCAGAATCCTGTAGCCAAAGTTCCCCTCCCGGAATCGCGATTCCCATACTTCCATATTTTTCCGTCGCTTTATCCCACGGCAGATACCCCATACGGGCAGTAGCTTCTGTCTGTCCATACATTACAACAAAACGTTTGTTCTGCTTTCTTGCAAAATCAGCAAATTCCCTATGCAATTCAGGAGATAATTTTCCGCCAGCCTGCGTCATTGTCTGAAGACTTTTTAAATCCATCTTAAAAAAGTTTAATTTCTTTAACATTTCGTATGTATACGGCACACCGCCAAAGGAAGACGCATCTTCTTTCTTAAAAAAATCCCAAAAACTACGTTCCATCAATGTATTGTCAGTTAATAGTATGGCAGCTCCTGACAGCAGATGACTGTTAATAATAGATAATCCATAGGTATAATTCATCGATAATGTGGTTATTGGTCTGTCTTTTTCTGTTATTTCTAAATATGATGCAATAGATTCAGCATTTGCCTGAATATTGATGTAACTCTGCCTAACGAGTTTTGGACTGCCCGTAGATCCAGATGTGGTAAGCAGCAAACCCAGATCCGGATGCAGCGTTATCTCCTGTACATAATTTGTCTTCATCAGACAATACCCCAACTTTTCCCATAAAAGACACGCATCAACAAATTCCTCTTTCATGTTTACAGGAATATACACATAGGATGGCTGGTAAATTTGTAACAAATTGATTCTTAGCCCTTTTTCCATATCTGCTTTTAACAAAAGAGGGACTACTTTATATTTTAAAGAAGCCACATAGCCTGCAACAGACCCAATTGTGTTCGTACAGAAAATAAATATAAGTTTCCTTGTCTCCATTTGATTTCCAATTTCATTTGTGAGACAGTCTAATTGCGCATACGTCACTCTTTTTCCTGTATTCTCAATCAATGCTTCATTCATTGCATATTTTTCTAAATTATCATAAAATGCCATTTTACATACTCCAATTTTTCATTTACCCTTAAATTCAATTTACCCAATCTTTTGTTTTTGCAAGATTGAACTCCACAAAAATATACGATTAAACAACGCCTTTAAATATTCAATACCTACTGACAAAAGCAGACAAACACTTAATAAAATCAGTAACACAGCAATCCAATCTTTCCTGCCATATATGAAACCAGGAAAATAATACTCAAAAATAATTGTATGTGTCAGAAAAATATTACCAGAATGCTTTCCTACAACCCCCATTATCCTCCCAATCAATGGAAAACACACAGATATATCCATACATAATTCTGCAACTATAACTGTGAAAAAGGCATCAATATAATAAGTGAAGCCAAAAGGCCGCAGATTATAACAGATTACAATCAATATTGCCTCGATAAAAATTTTAAGCATTGCATTAGCTTTTCCGCTCAACGCTCTGAAACCAATTTCATTTATTTTTTCCAAAACATTTTCTTGCGCACACCAAATACCGCAGACCATACAAAATAAATAATCATTATTGATCCCAAGATATTTTGTAAACATAGCAATAATCACTAAATTAATCCCAACATACTGATATAGCAATATTAAAACCGGCACAAAAAAAATCAGGAAAAAAGCAAGTGACATATACCACCATGTCTCATTTTGACTAGGAAATCCGAAATAATAAGACAGCCCCAATAGATCAATTACAACGTAACCCCCCCCTTGATCCAATTGTCACCATAAATACTTCTTAACCCGCCAGAACGTAAGAATGCTGTAAAAAACGCCAAAACGAATACAACGATAAAATCAAATTCCAAACTTAAATACCTTCTAACAGAGTCATGTGCTAAAACTGTTCTATTCATTTGCCTGCCGCTATTTTTATAGCTTCTTGCAATTCCAAACGCTGTTAAAAAAACGAACATTCCAACACATACTTTCATCTGCAGACATAGACTTACAAACCAATCCATTGAAATCATCTTCGTTTTGCCTCCATACTGCATCCATTGTTCTACTGAACATCCAAACAAATGATGCATTAACATAAAAACAATGGCTATGCATTTGACCATATTTGTTTTCTTTTTATCAAAAAATTTTTTTTCTTCCATTTCCATGTTAACAGCTCCTTAACACCCCATAATAAATAAACAACCTTGTTGCATAGTACATTAAACCAACAATTTTATGTACTCTTCCATATGATCCATACGATACAACATCTCATCTATAGATTTGTGTCTAATAATCATAGCTCCCATTCCGTATCCACCGTTATTAAATCTATGTACCTGTTCCCCTTTTGTAATAAACATATCAAACCTTACTATATCCTTCTTAATTTCATCACTAATTTGAATGCCTCTATATTCACCATCTTTTTGCGCATGCACTACATAAGAAGATGTAAATGTTCTTACGGGTTCTTCATGCAATTCACTGCAATCGATTCCCAATGCTGACATAACCGTATATTTTGCCAGATCTACCCCGGAAGCATATTTTATCGCATCTGTAATAAGATTCCCCCCATTTCTCGGGCCTATTTCAAGAATATAAATATTTCCTTCCTTATCCACTATAAAATCTAAATTAACGGCACCGTTTTTCATTCCTAAATACGAAAGCAGACGTTGTATTTCCGTTCGTCCCTTTTCTTTCAGTTTTTTTGGTAAGATCGACGGAAAACTTTCTCCAATTGGAACAAGCGGATTACATAATCTATCAAAATGTTCATTCATGAAACCAGTAAATACCAGTTTTCCATCGATCAAAAATCCATCTCCAGCAATCTGATAGCCCTCCCGCTCAATAAATTCCTCCACAATAACTGTTTTTGAATTGGAATATTCTTTTGCCTTACGATAAGCTGATTCAAATTCCCATTCTTCAAAAATTTTTGAAACACCTTTACTGCCAGATGCGTCTGCAGGCTTTATCATTACTGGATTTTTTAATTCCTCAAAAAACTTTTTTGCATCTTCATATTTTTGAAATCCCATTCCCTTTGGTGTATGAAAATGATATTTCTCCATAAATGGCCGAATCAAATCCTTATGCGTTAATTTAACTACTGCTTCATATGGATTTGTCGGCAAGTTCATTTTTTCAGCTACATATGCAGCCGTTGGAGCCGAGACGTCTGAAGCATACGACACAATTCCATCTATCTTTAAAGACCTGGCCAGCTTTAATACACTTTCCATATCCGTTGTGCTCACATTATAATACTCATCTGCATATTTATGTGCAGGATTATTTGGCAAATAATCTACCGTAATTACATGACATCCAAGTTCTTTCGCAGCCTTTACAGCCGTCATTTGATAATAATTCCCCCCAAGCAGCATGATTGTTTTATCCATAACTACGCCTCCCTGAAAAACCTTTCTACATAATCCAGAACACGCTCTACATCTATTGTTTTCATTCCATAATATAATGGCAAGCGTAAAAGACGCTCGCTCTCACTTGTCGTATATCTATCCGTACCGACAAATTCACCATATTTTCGACCTGCTGGGGCCGAATGCAAAGGAACATAATGGAATACTGCATTGATCCCATTCATTTTCATAAATCTAATCAGCCTAGTGCGTTCCTCCAGATCTTTCAATTTGATATAAAACATGTGTGCATTATGTTTGCATTCTTGTGGAATGCATGGCAATTGCAATCTACCCGTTTCTGCCATCCCATGTAATCCGTTATAATACAAATTCCACGTCTTCATACGATTCTGAAAAATCTCCTCTGCTTTCTCTAACTGTGCCCAAAGATATGCCGCATTCAATTCACTCGGCAGATAAGACGAACCAGCTTCCACCCACGTGTACTTATCAATCTGCCCACGGAAAAATTTGCTCCGGTTCGTCCCCTTTTCCCGTATAATCTCCGCTAGTTCAACTTTCCTCTCATCTTTTACAACAATCGCTCCGCCCTCACCCATGCTGTAATTCTTCGTTTCATGAAAACTATAGCAGCCATAATCGCCGATTGCTCCTAAAGCCTGTCCCTTATATGTACTCATCACACCCTGCGCCGCATCTTCAATTACGGTCAGGCCATGCCTTTTTGCAATATCCATTATAGTATCCATTTCACATCCAATACCTGCATAATGCACTGGGACAATTGCTTTTGTCCGATTCGTTACTGCATCTTCAATCAGATTTTCATCTATATTCATCGTATCTGGCCTGATATCGACAAATTTTACTTTTGCCCCGCGCAGGACAAATGCGTCTGCCGTCGACACAAAGGTATATGCCGGCATAATCACTTCGTCACCAGGCTGAATATCTGCAAGCATTGCTGCCATTTCCGTTGCATGCGTGCAGGACGTCGTAAGAAATACATGATTCACACCACACCATCGTTCCAGCCAATAATTGCATCGCTTTGTAAATTCCCCGTCACCACTAAGTTTCTTATTGTTAATCGCTTCCCTGACATAGTCAAAAGCATTCTCAATTAGAATTGGTTCGTTAAAATTAATCATGATTATCCATTCCCTATGTTATACGTGTATCCTTTCAACATCATCTTTCTGTTTGGAAATCTTACGCAGAGCCACAATAGAAATACATCCTAATAATGACATTACACTAACACATATACCGATTTTCAATCCCGGCAATTGATAATAAATCCGATAACTATGTTTTCCTTTTGTCAGCGAAAATGCCATAAATCCCGAATCGGCATGCACTAACTTCCCCGGTTTTCCATCTATCTCCAATTTCCATCCATCTTCATAGACAATTGGGAGGAATACCAATCCATCTTTTAAAGTCTGTATATCCCCATATAACTGGTCTCCATCTTGAAATACCACACCCGCCAAACCAGTTTCATCCGATACCTTATCCTTATAAACATGAAAATCCATTATTTCATAAGGCAGTGTATCCTGATTAGCAAATTCAATTTTAGCAACATTTTGTGGCAATAAAAAATAGTAATCCGTTTGTCTGATTGTATTAATCATATAATTATATATGTTCCCTGTTGTAGTATATACAGTCATATTTGTACCCACATTGTGATCTGATTGAACAGAAAACGATGCTGCCAAATATTCTTTATCTTCCAATACAGACACATTTTGAAATTCCACTATATGATCCACTATATTTGAAACAACCTGATCTGTAACATTATATGAACAATTTACCATCCCTTTTCTATCTGTGTCTTTCACCACAATATGATTTTTTAAAATATCTGTCTTTTCACGGTTGCTAAGACCTTTAAATTCCTCATAATTATACGTATTATCATAAAACTGCTGGAAAGACTGGAAACATCGATTCTGATAAATATAATAACCGTCCCTAACATCCATAAGCGTTAAAAGATGACTGTAATCTGGCAACGCATAATCGGAAAGAATATACTTTACTCCTAATAGTCCACATTTATCAAACTGGTAGCGAATAGAATAATAAGTTGGCCTGTAAGGCGCCTCATAAGAATACATCCCCGGCATATAGTCGTTCTTAAACTCTATAAAATTCTTATTCGCTGATGAATTATATCCTGTTATTCCGTCATAATTTTCCATATAAGGATCTCCTATGGAAAAATTCAAAAAAGTTTTCTCTATTCTGTAATACCCACTATCCTGCTTACGTATATCATCAATGATATTTGCCACCTTGTTCCTACCATCCTCTAATTGTCGATAATAATCAATGGACAAAATACCCCTTTCGCACACAGTCAAATGAGAATCCATATACAAATCTGAAATAAGCAGCAGAAGAAAAAGTGCATACATGATTTCTTTTAACGTCCCGCTTTTTTTCACTGCTACAAACAAGATAAAAAAGAACAACGCTGCAATATGAATCGCTATAATCATCCTTAAATTACCCTTAACTGTCTCCATGGCATTTCCATATGCATCTAGCAACAAGTATCCATGGAGCATGCTGGAAATAATTAATCCACAATAACTGCATCGATTATCTTCCAGAATATGATCCAGCGCACTTGCATATACTATTGCAAAAACCGGCATAATAGAAAACGTATATCTGCCGAACGCAGTAACAAACCCATTGTATACTAAAGATCCTGCTTTGTTATACAATAGAAATATCAGCAAAAAACATGCCAAAAAGGACAAACATTTATGCAGGACAGTCCCTTTATTGCACCATATTCCAAAAATATATTGGATAAAAATACTGATCGAAAAACAGGAAAAAAACAACTGCGGTATTTCATAATAATTTGCATATGCATCTATATTATTTCCAATTCCCAATAAATTGTTTGACAACAGCCGCGTACTAATATCTTTTATTTCATCTATGGTATAAAAGTTTACTAAGTTGGAAACAACCTTTTCTAATAACCCAATATCTGAAATTATGCGTGTGGAATTAAACAATAAATTTATAGCACTTGGAACAAAAACAACTGCTGAAACTCCAATTCCAAGCATCACCGCAAGCAAAAGTTTTCCAATAACGAATAATTTTTTTCCCTCTTTTTTTGCTATACAAAAAAGAACGTAAAACCCCGCGGTCAATAATATCATATACAGCATATAAACAGAAATCAGTCCACACAATGCAATAATTGCTATGAGGGCGATATAATTTTTAATATTTTTCGTATTCAGATAACGTTCCATCAAATATATCACGCATATGGCCATAAGTGGATAAATGGCAAACATATAGTGCTGCCCCCATAAAATAGTAAATCCATTAAATGCAAATACAATCGACGCGGCTATATTTGCCTTATTTGTTATTTTATGCAGGCAGAGCAGTTTAAAACAAACAACGCTTCCTAAAACCATCTGCACATACTGTGAAATCAACAACGTCCAAAATACTGCCTGCTTTCCAAAAATACAGCCGCTTATCACCGTGAACAGTAAAAACGGATTTGTTAAAAACGAACTGACAGACAGATTCGAACTCCCGCAAATATTTGCATAATTCCAAAAAGTAACTTTTCCACTCTGCACATAGGAAATACATTTATGTATAATTGGTATATACTGATTCACTGTATCCGCCCCAATATCCATATATGCGTACAAAGAACTGTTCCATATGAGTTTTCCATAAACAGCTAAAAATATCCCTGTAACAACAACTACCACAAACCGTATACTTTTGTGATCCGAGCTTACAATAGCTGTACAAATTTCCCAGATGCTTTTTTTACTTACCCAATAACGCCATATACATACCAAAAATAACAAAAACAAAATCATATAAATGCCGTATATCTTATTCTCAATCAGAATATTCGAGTAAGATAACGCTACTTTCTCAATCTTAATCCGCACATCAGCCTGATTCGTCAAATCCAATCGTAAATATGTAAAATTTTGGTTATTTGGAAGCTGAATCTGATTAAGCCCTTTATGCAATTGAAATGATAATTTTCTGTCATTCGTAAATTCATTTTTATCAGAATAAAAAAGCTGTGTATCCCCAATCTCGCCCTCTATATCCGCAATTTCAAGAAATAGAAACCGGTATCTTTCTTTTTTTACATTCAAGCTAATCCATGGATCGGTTGTTTCAGATACAAAATAACACTCACTATCCAAATGAAATTCTTTCATGCCCGCTACTAATTTTTCATATTCAATATTTTGAACATTCTGTACCGGATTAATTATGGAATCATAAGCCCATAACGATACTGTGAACCATAATAGGACTGCCGTTAATCCTGTAGCGATGCTAACCAGCAGTATTCGAAACAGATGTTTTCTTTTCTCCATTTCCATAATAAAGCGCTCCCTAAATCCGCCCTAACACTTCACATATCCGATCTACCCTATATGCAAACGTATGTCCCGACAATACAATCTCCTGTCCTTTCTTTACTAACCTTTCCCTCTCTTCCCTGTTTTCCATATAATACTGAACTTTCTCTTTTAAATCTTCCACCCCACGATAAGATACAACGCTTCCCGCAAACACCTCTGCTACTTCCGGGATCTCATCGCTGATCACAAACGCACCCGCAGCCAACACATCAAAGATACGGTTCGAAATAATCCCATATTCCCGCATGTCTTCCCAATGGTCGTTCAGAACAATTTCCGCGTCATGGTATGCCTGGCCCAGTTTTTCATTTTCCAGATATTCAGACACTACATAATCTTCCACCGGAAAACCGTCCCATCCTTCCCCATAAACAGACAACTTGTATTTTGTCGGAAGCAAATCTTTTAAAATAGAGCGGTACACACCCCTGGAATTACCGACAAATAACAACTCATATTTTTTTCTCCCAGTCTCGGTATAAGACATCACTTCCTCATCTGCGCATTGCAATAATACATCGGATAATACATGGATTTTAGGGCCAATTTCCTTTTTCATCCTTTCAGAGGCAAAAAATACATAATCATATAAGTTGTATTCTTCCACCGTTACGTCTTCTGGATGGGAAATATTCCACATAATATATTTTCTCCCATCACTCATAGATGGATAATATGGCTTAGAGCCGCGCAATACAATGATGTACTTTGCGTTGCTTTTGTGATACCATTGTTCTCTTGGCCGTATATTTACCTGATATCCACGTTTGACAAATTCCTTTTGCATGGATAGCGCATAATGATAATCTCCCCAATTTTTTTTTGCATCGCTTTCCGGCATCGCACCGCAAATATCAACCAGTCGTTCATCCACATGATCCGCATTATATGCTTTTAAAATTTCAACTAATCTAGCTGCACGCAAGTCATAGGTATGGTTTTCAAGCACAACTCTTTGGAGTTTTTCTGCCAGTGCGATCCGTTCTCTTTCATTTTCTAAATAAAACAGCAGCTTCTTATTTAGTTCCTCCTTACAAGAAAACGACGGTAGCATGCCATGAAACATTTCCTCTGCCCCGATACAGCCGTTTGTCAAAACGAGCGTTCCAGACGCAAGGGCATCAAAAACCCTGCTGTTGACCGCCCCATATACTTTTGTAGCATAGTTGGCATCATCAATAACCAATTTTGTATTCTGATAAATCTTTGGCATATCCGCATAAGAGACAAATCCTTTGCTGTAATCCTTAAATTTTTCAATATGCTCCCAATTCGCACCATATATTTTGCAAATGTATGGAATTTCTGACGGATTTAAGTAATCTATAATATCCCTTTTTGCATTCCAATAGCTGCCAGTAAAGGCATAATCCGAATAAAATTTTTCCTTTTCTCCAGTTTCTAACCGATATTTGTTTTCCAAATAAAATCTTCTGTGATTTGTAGCAATTGGAAATAGAATGGAACGGTGCTTGCTATGGCTGTCTACATAGGCACACGCTGTTTTACTGGAAGCAAGTACCAGATCAAACTGTTCAAAATATTCTTTCTGGCACCAACGGTCAAACCAGTTTCTGGCCCACGCAATTTTAACCAAATCATTCTTCGCATGATATATCTTTCTAATATCATAAGCATCCAGCATTGTCAGCAAAACATCTGTCTCCCATCCGACATCATACCAATCCCCGCTTCCTCTGCGGCTTAGATATTTTATCTCAAAACCTAACTTTTGCAGGGAACCGGCAAGCTCCATTGCGGTAAAATAATCACCCGCTTCTGTTTGCGGATCTGCTTCTGTTACCGCCAATGCGACAACCAATTTTTTTTCTGTAAATATGCGCCTGCCATTTAACTTATCATCCAAAATTTTTCTTGACAAATAAGTCTGCCATTTACCTTTGAATACTTCAATATTATGTATTCTGCGTTTTTTGATTTCTTCCCGGTTATCCTCATTTTGTGTACCAAATTCATAATGATATACCAGACTGCTTTGGCAACAATAATTTTTATACCCTGCCTTTCCCAATTTCAAACAAAAATCTACATCTTCATACCCATAATTATATTTTTCATCAAATCCGCCTACCTCATCAAAAACTGATTTTGCTACCAGCAAAACTGCTGCCGTTACGCCTGCACATGCAACCGTTTCTGTCCCCCATTCCAGATCTCCCTGTCCATTATCCCTATTATATGGTTGGATATAATACTGCTCTTCCTGCACCGCGTCTCGAAATGCAATTCCATTGTGCTGGATACAATATGATTTTCCCGCATTTATTGTATAGTCCGGAACCTTTGGATAAATTAGTTTTGCTCCAACCGCACCCGGATGATCTGCCTGCTGATAGGTTTTTAACAGTTCGTCTAGCCATCCATCCGTTACCTGCGTATCATTATTCAAAAATAATAAATAGGCACCCTTTGCATATTTAGCCCCCTTATTATTTGCTGCCGAAAAAGACAGATTTCTGTTATTTCTAATGACTGTTACTGTAAACTGACCGCTCCATGATTCCATATAGGCAGCCGAATCATCCTCAGAATCGTTATCTATAAAAACAATCTCTATATTGCGGTAAAATTTTCTCTCATAAAAAGACTGCATTAATTTTTCCAATTTTTCTTTGCCATTCCGGTTCGATATAATAATAGAAACTAAAGATTGTGCCGCATCTTTCTGACTCTGATTTATTTTTTCATATACGCGTTTTTGACCTGATTGAAGCATTCTTACATGATGAAAATCCCCTTGCAAATATCCCTGATTAATCGTTTCCGTTAAGCGCATAACTGAAGACTGCAGTTCATTTATTTTGTTTTCCTGCTCCTGATTGCGCCTTTCCAATTCCATAATAGCAAAACGTGCCTGGATCCATTTCACCATAAACCCGCGGATTCCAGGTATTTTAACAATTAAGCTTTTTATTTTTTCTTTTATACCTTTTGTATCTTTCATTCTCTTTTCCCCAAACACTTCCCGTCTTACAGCATTTTTCCATCAAATTTCTTTTTATCCGGAAGTTTAATCTGCTTTCCCAAAGCCAAATCATATTCTTCTGGACAAAATTTATTTTCACCATTGCCGCAGGTAAATGTCATTTCTCCAAAATAAATTTTATTATCAATTTGATATAAATCTACCCTTACCAACGGAAACCCTGTGCTTAGGACCCCAGCTATTTCTTTCATGGTTTCAAATTGCTCCGGCTTTTCTATATGAATCAAGCTTTTCGGATAATCGATTGAAAAATTCTGTTCATTCCAATCAGAATCATATATAGTACGACGATGATCCGTAAATCTTTGCATATCAACCCATGCATATTTAATCTTTCCATCAAAACACAGGAATTTGTAATCACACAAATCCCCATCTGTATTTTCTATATATTCCTCTGCATATATCTTGGGCTGAATGCCTTTATAATGCAACTCCAGTCCATGCCACGCATAATTCCTGCTTAACCAATCCCTAAACTTTTTCGCCGCATCTTCCCTGCAAAACGTTTCTTTATTTTTAACAATAAGATTCCATCCACTCCCATGATTCGCCTTTAACACGAATTGATCCGGCAGCGTATCAAAATCAATCTGTTCAAATTCATCCCATATACCCAGGCACGGAATAAGATATTGTTCCCCGATTTTCTCCGTAATCCAGTCACGTACAGCAATTTTATCCGTTAATGTGGTTTTTAGCTGTGTATTATCATAAAGCTTCATCCACTGGATTTTTTCGTTAAATGTTTTTGGATCGTCCAGATTCAGCCGCTTGCCCATGCGGGAAAAATACCACTCACATAACGCTTCCTTATATTTTTCTTCCGGCAGTCCCCGAAAAAAATCGTACTGCATCTGCTTTCTGATTTCGTGATTTTTTACGGCAATTGCCTGATTTAACAGAGTCCTTGTTATTTTTTCTTTTTCTAATTTTAAAATGTTTTTTTTGTGTTCCGCACTTTCTTTTTGCAGCATTTGATGTATTTGTCTCGATTCCGTTTCCGCTTCCTGTAATTCTAAGATCAATTGGCGCATCTGTGTATTTTTATTTTTCAGTTGGCCCAGTTCCTTTCCCTGTTCCTCATACATCCATTTGACATGCAAGAGCGCTTCCATTTGACCGTTACGATCCCTTTCTATTTCGACCAATTTAGCCCCCTGCTTTTCATAACTCTCCCTTAATTCCTGTAGCTGCGTTTCCTGTTCTCTATTTATCCTGCACATTTCATCTACTTGCAAATGTAACGCATGCATCTGTTTTATCACCGGAAATTTATAGAGCAGTTGCCTCATTTGACCACCTCAAAATTTCTATTCATTCTTTTGCTTTTCTATCCCCTATGTCCACTCGCATATGTCCCGCTTGCTCTGCCCCCATTCTATTCCATATCTCCTCCCAGCCACATTGCAATATCTGCAAAACGGAATCGGTTTTGCCAGGAAGTCTGTGATCTGCGTAAGTGTTTGCGCCTGGTAAATATCAATAGAGTCCTTTTCGGACAAATAAAGATCCTGTCCAAAATAGTTATTAAAATGCTCTATATTTGGCGCTACTGTACAAGTATACAAACGCCCGTCTTTGAGCATAATACATTCGTTCGCATGGCTGCACCCGTTAAAATTGGAACGAATGTCCTGTTTCCCGCTAAGGTCCAATGGAATCAAATACGTACACTTCTGTATGCTTTGCGTACTTCCGTAAAAACGGCAGATTACGCCAAATGCATCCGCCTTTTCCTTGATCTCTTGGTAAGGCAGGCCGATCGGATATTTGGTAATTTCAATTTCAATCCTATATTCCGCACAAACCTTCCAAAACCTGTCTTCCTGTTTCGGGAGCAAGATGCCATTTGTTGTAAATAATATCTGTCCAACCGGAAAATGATTGCGCGCAGCAATTGCAAAAGCAGCCGCATTTGGATGCAGCAACGGCTCGCCGCCCTGTAAGTTAATTCTTCTTGCATAGCCGCCGCACAATTCGCCCAGACGCCTGATATCTTTTTCAAAAGACGCAAGGTCCGCAAATTTCTCTTTTGCAATTGGTGAAAAATGATCGCAGCATTTGCAATTCAGATTGCAATGATCCGCTAAATGATATACAAAATTTAAGAGCACGATCGGCGTCTTTCTTTTTTCTGCTGCCAAATATTGCTGAAAAACCTGCTTTTGCCCCCCCCCTTGCGTTTGCAGGGCATGGACGATCTCTTTTATTTCTTTCAATTCTGAAGAAAGTTTTCTGCATTCCAATACCTGTTCGTATAATGCCTGCTCCAACCGCTCCTGCTTCTGACAAAGATTGGCTTGATAGCGATTGGCTTGGTATTTGGATGCGGGAAAAACTCTCGTATATAGTTTTTTCCATCGATTCATTGCATTTGCTTCCTCCGGCACCGTCTTTTTTCGTTGCTTTTGTGCCACGTACTTCCGATTCTATATAAATGGCGTAAAATTTCAGCACAATATCCGTTGTTTCTGGCCCGCCGTTTATCGGGTTTATTGTGCATTATTCAATCACCGAATATATATGTAACGGTTACGGTCTTCCTAATAATTTCCGCAGCACATAAGTAACCATTCGCCCCAGCTTCCACGTCCTGGAAGACCAGAGCTTGGACAGTTCCTGTTCCAGCCGCTGTTTTTCCCGTTCTGCCTTTTCCAATTCTAAACCAAGACGGATCTGCTCCTGCTTTTGTTTTGCGCTTTTCTGCCTGCTGCCAGTCAATGCCTGCGCAAGCTGTGCTTTTTCCTTTCTGTCGTCTGCTAATTCCTGCTCCAAAGCCTGAACCTGCCGCTTATATACATTCTGGTACCAATGCAGATAATAATCCTGCGGCCGCTCCAGCAGTTCGAGCAGCTCGTCCCATTGTGTATCTTCGAATGCTTCCTGTGACAATTCTTTTTTTTCTGACGACGCCAGAAAGACGGTACGCATCCTGCTTACAAACTCCCATTTCCCGTCCTCTGAAATTTGTTCCAGGGCCTCCCGGTATGCGCGGTATTTTTTTTGCTGGAAATCCCCGGTTCGATATTTTTCGTTTGCTTCATTTGTATCCCCGTATGCTTCGTTTAATTGTGTTAGAATTTCCAGGTCACAAGGCGGCTTGGGGCCGTCCGGCTCCAGACCGTTTACGATCCGGTATTCCATGGGCGATAACAGACAAATCTGTTCGTATTGTTTGTATTCTTCCCGGTTCCAGTAATAGTCCCTGCACTTTTTTGTAATTCCCAATTCCGCGAAATATTCCTTTGCCAGTTTTCCATACAAGGTTTCAAATGTAGGCATGCTTAGCGTGTTGAGATTCCATAGAGAAAAATGCAGCGCATAATTGATATAGCTTCTTTCTACCTGTTCATAAATCCCCATGGCCAACAATTCTTCCCGCAGGGCAAGCAGGGCGTCGTAAAAACAATGCCAGGACTGCTCCCTTGTCACGGACAAAGAATCCTGCCGTCCGGTTCTCTGATGGATCAGCGTCCTGCTTAAAACCGTGATCTTTTTCGCCTTTACAAGCGCGGAAAATGTAAAAAAAAGATCATTTGAGGTGCGAAGCGGCTGAAATACCAGACCTTGCTCCTGCACAAATTCTCTGCGGAATAATTTATCCCAGGTCCAGCCCACAAACACCTTAAAAATATTTTCTTTCAAATCCTGATAGGTAAACGGTTCAAAGTCCGGTAGCTGCCATTTGGATAA
>CAJUIH010000001.1:22132-25716 GCA_910586045.1 uncultured Eubacterium sp. | reverse complement strand
CTTTCAAATCCTGATAGGTAAACGGTTCAAAGTCCGGTAGCTGCCATTTGGATAAAGACCAGTGGCACGGCTGCCTGCGGCCGCTTTGTTCCGTAAAGCGGTCCATTTTAAACACACAAACATCAGCCTGCATATTTTTGGCCTTTTCATAAGCTGCCTGGAGCATGTCCGGTTCAAATCGGTCGTCTGCATCCAAAATAGAAAGATATTCGCCTGATGCACGGGATATCCCCAAATTCCTTGCCGCACCCGCACCCTTGTTTTTTTGCGACAATAACATAATTCGGGAATCTTTTTTTCGCCATTCGTCCAAAATCTGACTGGACGTATCTGTGGAGCCATCGTCTATACAGATTATTTCGATTTCCTGCAGGGTCTGTTTGACTAGGCCATGCAGCGTCTCTTCCAAATATTTTTCCGCATTGTACACTGGCATGATTACTGATACTTTGCTCATTTGGCCATTCCTTTCAATGATGATCGCTTGACTGCGCATACCGCTCTTTGATCCACCAGACGCTTTCCCAAAACGCCGCGAGAAACAGAAACGATACAAAAATAGACAACATCTTTTTGCTATCCATCTTGCGGTATTTCGAAAGAATCACGGTATCCAGCATAATCTCCCCGGATTCCGGCGATATTTTAGGAATCGTGATTTTATTCCATACGCTTTGATCCTGCAGCCGCGCCAAATCAAATGTGTTCCACCCTTTCCACACATCCACACTGTATGGGCCTGCTTCCCCGTCGGATGTGCTGCCTGTCAATGGCAGCGCAAACGCGTACCGCTGTGCGTCTGTTACTTCAAAAGATAAAAACGATGCTTCTGTTCCAAGGTCCTGCGGCAACTCTATACAGAATCGTTCCGCGTCGCTTTGTATTTCCAGTACATGGCGCTGCATCGTGATACTATGGATATAATGAAAGGGATTTAGTACCCCGTTGACACCCCAGGAAGCCAGCAGGTAGGCGGCAGCCATATACTCCAGCCACTTTACGAGCAGTCTTTTTTTAATTCTTTCTTTTAATATCCTCATTATATTTTAGCAGTCCTTCCTCCACGTCCCCGTCATAAACAATTCTGCCGCCTTTTAAATAAATGACTCTGCTGCAGAACTTACGGATCAGTTCGTCCGAATGGGAAGAAAAAATCACGGATCTTCCGTCCTCAAACATCTCAACTACTTTCTGCCTGGATTTTTTCTGGAAATTTTTGTCCCCTACGGCAAGCACTTCGTCTATGATCAGCACCTCCGGATTGGAATAGACCGCCAGTGCAAATCCCAATCGCGCCGCCATTCCGGACGAATACATTCGAAGCGGCTGTTCAAAATATTCATCTAATTCTACAAAATCACAAATATCGTCAATGATGCCGTCAATCTCTGTTTTTGACATGCCCATGATCGTGCCTTTATAATAAATATTTTTCCTGCCTGTATAATCATTATTAAAGCCTGCAGACAGATTGATCAGCGATCCGACCTTTCCGTTTACTTCTACTTCCCCGCTTGTCGGGTAGGTGATGCCGGCAATCAGTTTCATCAAAGTAGATTTCCCTGCTCCGTTCACGCCGATTAAGCCGACAATCTCGCCTTTGCGGACTTGAAAGGATAGATTTTTCAGTACCTGCCGTTCTTTTGCATAACCTTTTTTTGTAAACAGCCATTGCAGAATCCGAAAATCCTGCTCGAAGAAATAATAATTTTTTGATAAGTTTTTTACTTCTATTGCATTTTCTATTGCGTTTTCCATTCCACATTCCCATCTTTCGATCCGCCGGATTCATCCAATGTTACACAAAATCAGCATAATATTTCTTGAGCCTGTCCTGCACATAGCTGCCCGCTAAAAAGATGACCAGTACGCAAATCCAAAAATATGCCGTATAACCCGCATCTTGTGTCGAGCCGAGCACAAACGCATCCCGAAACCCTTTCACCACGTACACCATCGGATTCACGCGCAGCAGGATATTAACCGACAATGACTGTACATGCGAAAAATCCCACAAAATCGGCATTGTATAAATCAATACCCGAAGCAGCGCGTCATAAAGCTGGCGGAAATCATCCGATACCGCTACAAATGCGGAAACGACCAGATTCATGGCAATGGAAAGCGCAACCGCGCATATAATATAGTATAGAAACAGCAGCAGGTTAAAATACCGGATATACCCAAATGCTGTCACAACCGCAAATAACATAGCAAATGAAAAAATGCGCTTTAAAAAAATACTAAGCACTTCGATCGTTGGCAGAATCGGCACCGGAAAACGGATGCTCTGCACAATCCCCCGGTTGTTTCGAATAGCCGTACTGCCCTGGGAAAGTACGTCATTGATAAAAAACCATGGGATCATTCCTGTCATCATATAAACCGTACTGTTCATCCCCATTACGCTTCCGTTGCCGGCCATCAGCAGGCGAAAGGCCACAAAAACCAGAATGTAGATAATGTCATGGAAGTAAGTCCAAAACATACCCAAACTGGAGCGGACCGTCTGCTTGTCCATATTCATAAACGCCATTTTTATCAGTAGAAAGATATTTTGTTTATGCTCTGTCAGGATATAGCGCAAGCTTTTTATCATCCCTGATCTGCTCCTTTCCAGTGTCCGGCTTATAGCCAGCCAAATATGATAAAAAATATCCATGCAAGCCTATATTTATAATTCGGCAGATCTCCAGGACGGATGCTGCGGCTTAACCTGCCAAGCCTGCGCCTTGTACGACAAAACCTTTGCCTGTCGTATTTACGCTGCGGAATCAAGTTTTTTAAATCCACAAAGCAGAATGCAAAGTAAAAACGTACCGCTTCCCGATAAGCTTTTTTAGGATGATAAGCGCTTAATTCCTCCAGGATCTGATCATAGGCGTCATATGCATTAAACTGCCGTTTTCTCCAGGCCTTAGCACTTTGGGAAAGAGACTCCGGCAAAAAGCGGTATTCATATAGTAAATCCGGCAGCAGGACTACGGTTTTTAACTTCCGCAGCGTTTGAATAACCCAAAGCTTGTCTTCATAAGTATACAGCGATTCACAAAATGCTGTAAGCCTGCCATAGGCGGCCCTGATTTTGTCGGCATTCCACATCTTATTCCATGGATATCCGCCGCCGCAGAGAAAATTATCGGATGCTATCTGGCAAATGGCTTCTTTTGCCGGAAGCACGGTAACCGTCTGTGCGACCGGGTGCGGTATTTTCCCATCCGCCGTCAAATCATTCCATCCAAAGACGACTGCGTCCGCATCTGTTTTTTCGAATGCGCCCACT
Organism: uncultured Eubacterium sp.; assembly: GCA_910586045.1. Lineage (GTDB taxonomy): Bacteria > Bacillota > Clostridia > Lachnospirales > Lachnospiraceae > Eubacterium_J. Next base: position 22,433 of record CAJUIH010000001.1, on the reverse strand, counting down.
GCTTTTTCCCACGCATCCGCATGTAATAAATCGTCCGCATCCAAAAATGTCAGGTATTTTCCCCTGGCCTTTTCCAGCCCGGCATTTCTGGCCCTGCTTACGCCCGCATTTTTCTGGTGTATCACACACACCCTGTCATCTTTCGCCGCGTATTCCTCGCAGATCCTGCCGCAGTGGTCAGGTGACCCGTCGTCTACAAGAATCATTTCAAAACTGCAAAGACGCTGATCCAAAACACTTTCTATACAGCTTCTCAAAAAATGTTCCGGCGTTTGATATACCGGAATTACTACACTGACCA
>CAJUIH010000001.1:0-22032 GCA_910586045.1 uncultured Eubacterium sp. | reverse complement strand
CAGCTTCTCAAAAAATGTTCCGGCGTTTGATATACCGGAATTACTACACTGACCAGTGGCTGGTGTTCCATACATTGCTCTCCTAATTCGCCAGTCTTCCGTCTTTCGTAAACCGATGGTCCTTTTTCTTTTTGTACCGCGCCAAAACGGAATAGCCCATAAAATTTGTTTTTCTTAATAGAAGCAATTCTTTAAAATCAACCCGTTTATAATAATCCGGCGCTTTCTTTTTCAGCATTCGGTCAAAAGACACCAGGTGTTTCTTATGTTCTCTTGTCGGAGAAATATAAAACATGATCAAATACTGCCAAAAACAGGTTCCAAAAAGCAGTTCGTCATAAATATGTTTGATTTCCGCACGCTTTACATTTTTTTTCATATAATGCAGGGATACTTCGATGACCCGGTACTGCTCCATATAGTGCTTTTCCAGACCATCCAGGCTCATACTTTGTCCAGACGCCGCCCGCCGGTAAAAATAGACCGGACGGTCAAAAAAAGAAACCGTCTGCGCCTGGTTGCAGGCTTTGAGTACAAATTCTGTATCCGTGTAAAAGCAATGCTCTGTGATCGTTACCTTTCCTTTTCTTAAAAGGTCTGTCCGGATCGAAAGGCTGTGCATAAACGGGGAAAATCCTTTTATATCTTTGATTGCAAATGTGGTTTTTTCCCGGTACCCGGGATTGCAGTTTTCCTGTGTAATCACCTTGCCGTTTTCACTGTTATAAGTGACATACGGCGCAATGACAAGGTCGCTCGGTTCTGTCTGCAAATAAGCCGCAAATTGTTCCAAAGCCCGCGGCTCATAATAATCATCGCCGTCTAATTGTTTAAAATACAGCCCCTTTGCTTCACGAATCCCTCTGTTTACTGTAGAACCCCATCCGCCGTTTTCTTTTTGAATCAGGCGGAATGTGTCCGGATATTTTTTCTGATAAGTTTTTGCAATCTGTGCCGTTTGGTCGCTGGAACCGTCGTCTATGATCATAATATCCAACTGCTCTAAAATCTTTGTTTTTAAAAACGGCTCTAAACATTCCGAAAGGGTGTTTTCCACGTTATATGCCGCTATTGAAACAGACAACACTTTTTTCATGTTTTTCCTCATTTTCCATCACCTGATGCCGATTTTCGGTTCGGATTTTATTTCATTTTCCAATACAGCCAAACCACCGCGCGCCGCACGCTACTCCCCTTAGGCAATACCTTTTTCGCCGTCTTTTTCACCCATCCGCTGCAGCCTGCCCGCACACGCCCCGCAAATGTCCCGCGTCCCGCGCACGCCGCCGCTGCCATCTGCCCCAGCAGTTGTTCATAATAAGGCGTCATACGCGCAATCCGCCAAAACTCTTTCGCAAAATCCCCGCCCGGTTCCATCCATGGCTTCCTGCTGCCCGCGTAATGAATGATGTAAGGCTGTTTCCTGGCCTGCTCGTATTCTTCCAGCATGTTTGCCGGCGCGTATTTTATCGCATGCTCCAGGCGCCCGCCCGTGTCGGCAAGTACATTCCATGCCATGTCCAGTTTTTTGATCCTGCCCTGGCATACGATATTTAAAATATCCTGGTCGCTATACTGGTAATTCCCGCGCTGTACCATAGAAAACAGCCTGCGTACGCTGATCTGCGCGCGCATCGCCTCCAGATTCAAAATAAGCACGCCCGCCTGGGCATACTGGTAGGGGTTATTTAAGCGCAGCACGTTTTTGCAGTATTCTCTGGTATCCGGATTGCCCCCGTTGTACTGGCCGATAAAATCCGGGTCGCAGGCTGCCGCCGCCAAATCGCCCTCTCCAAGCGGCAGGTCATATAAATCCGCGATATCCCTGCATACAATCACATCCGCGTCCAGATATACCGCTTTCGCGTTGTGTTTTAACAGCTTTGGTATTAGAAAACGGTAAAATGTTTCCGACGTAATATGCTCCTTGGCCTTTAACCGGTATCCTGTAATCCAGGGGCCGACGTCGACAAATGTGACACGCACGCTGCTTTGCCGCCATGCGTCCGCAAAAGTTTCCATGGCGTCCGCACGGATATCGGTATGGAAAATAAATATATGGTAACGGCGGTTTTTACCGGCGGTATGGACTATGGACTGCACACAGGTATACAGTACCGGTACATAAGACTGTCCGGCGCAGAGTACAATTGGGATTTCACTGCCGGGGCACTCTTTTAGCTGGAAACCGCAGCGCCTGTTTTCCGCGTCGCTGCTGTTTTGATGCTTTTGCACCTGACCCGGCTGCACACTGTCTGTCCGGCCCTGCGTTTGTCCGGATTGTTTGAACTGTCCCGGCCGGCCATTGCCAGCCTGGTCCCGTACAGCCTTTTGAACCCAGCCTGCCTGTGTATGCAAAAACAGCACCATCTGCAGTTCGCCCGTCCGGTATGTTTTCTGCTGCCGGATCCATGTATAATAGATCCCGGCAAACCGCTCCCCCAGATGCCCCGGCGTGCGGCGCCCCTCCCTGGAGTAATGGCTGAGATCCGCCTGTCTGTCAAATTCGGTCAGCGTGTCAAACAGCATCCCGGCATATTCCATAAAAAGCCCCCGTTTCATAATGAACATATTACATGGATAAAACAGGTCCCCTTTTAAATAAGCCTGCGCCGCCGCGCGCAGATGCGGATATTTTTCGCATAAGATCTTTGTAAACAGCTCCAGATCCCTGCCATGCAGCCCCGGCGCGTTGTTATAATGGGAGACGACGTCTTTTGCAAACAGCGACCTGACCGGTATGCCTTTGGCAATCAGAAAATCGTATGGCTGGATCCTGCCCGCTGCCTCTTTGATGCATAATGTTTGTTCCGTTTCCCGGTTTAAATAAGGGTAAACCGGACATCCGCAGTCCGCCTGCGGCAGCAGCCCCGACGCAAAGGAAAAGTAGCGCCGGTAATGGCAGAACCCGTAATAATCCGCACGGGCATTTTTCCACGCCCAGTACTGTGCCGTCAGTTCACAATATTCCCTGTTCCTGCCGGAAATGTGGTCCCCGGTATTGTCCGGCTGCATGCCGGGCGGCAGCGGCCCTTTGCAGAAATCGCTGCCGGCCATTACATGCGTAAACAACGGATGGCGGACGCGGGCATTTTTACTGTCCGGCGTGTGGGTGACGTATATTTTTATATCGCTCATACTGCCCCTCCCCGGGCATGCCCTTTCCCGTATTTTTTGCGCCGCAGCCTGCGCAGCATGCCGTTTGGGACCAGCCCGACCGCGAGCGGCTTTAGCACATAGCGGAAGTTTCCGTGTAAAATTCCAAGCCTGCGAAACCCGTGGCAGCGCACCCTGCTTTCGTCAATCCGGTATCGGTATTTCCGTTTCCGGAAAGAATCCGCATCCTCGCGGTAGTAAAACAGGAACTCCTGCAGGTTATACCCCCGGTAGCCGTCTGCGTACAGCCGCATCAGCAGCTCGTAGTCTTCCATGCGCCGTGTCGGGGGCGCATCCAGATAGCCACGCAGCGACTGCACCACGGACCTGCGGATCATGATGGACGGATGGATAAAAGGCAGGGTTTTTAAAAACGACTGCTTTTCGGGCCTTTCTTCCACCCGCCGTTCGCCCCATACGCCGTCCGCGTCAAACAGCTTAGCGCAGCAGCCTACCAGCGCGTACTGCGGATGGCGGTTTAAAAATGCCGCCTGCTTTTCCAGGCGTGCGGGCTTTGCAATATCATCCGCGTCCATCAATGCCAGGTATGTGCCTTCTGCCCTTTGGATACAGGCGTTCCTGGCGGCGGCCGCCCCATGGTTCCGCCTGCTTTGAACCACACGGATCCTTGCGTCCTCCCCCGCAAACCGTTTGATCTGGCGCACGGTCTGCGCCCCGGCCCCGTCCGCGCAGATCAGCAGTTCCCAGTCGGAGCAGGTCTGGTTTTGGATGGAACGGACTGCCGCGTCCAGGATGGACGGGTGTTTGACCCGGTATACAGGCATAATGACGGATATCTCAGGCATCGCTTTCCTCCCGCATCTGGCTGTATATGTGGTACATCCGGTTCTGCACCCGCTCCTGTGCGTACATCCGCATTTTCTTCTGGTTGCAGGCCCCATATGCCCGCCTGCGCGCTTCATCGGCCAGCAGCCCTGTAAGCGCCGCCGTTAACTGCGCCTGCCCGCCGCGGCCTAAGGAAAACCGGACGCCGCCCTGCATACAGGAGGGCTGTCCATGGCATGGCGGGCCGATTAATTCCCTGCTGCCGCGGATATCCGATACGATACAAGGCAGGCCCGCGGCCATCGCCTCCATCAGCGCGACCGGCATCCCTTCGCGCAGCGAGGGGAATACGAAGAGGTCTGCATGCCGGTATACATCCTGTAAATTTTCCCGGTACCCCGGCAGGCGGACGGCCCCGCCGATGCCCAGCCTGTCGGCCAGTCGCTGCAGATCTTTTTTCTGTTCCCCTTGTCCGCAGATCAGGTAGCAGATATCCGGCGTCTTGTTCATTTGGCCTGCCTTTTTTATCACTTGCGCCAGCGCGCGGATTACCATTTGATGGTTTTTTCCCGCGTTTAATTCCCCGACCGACAGCAATACGACTGCCCCGGGCGGGATATTATACGTCCGGCAAAACTCCCTGTAGCTACCGCTGTCATTTTTGCGGGAACAGCCCGCGGCTTCGGACGTTTCCTGCTGCTTTCGGCTGTCCTGCAATTCCTTTCGGCTACCCTGAAATTCCTTTTGGCTGTCCTGCAATTCCTTTCGGCTGCCCTGGAACTTTTCGATATCAATGCCAACCCCGGGTATGTAGCGCAGAATCTGCGGTTTTAAATGTTTTTTTGCAAAGCAAAAATCTTCCCGGTTCACAGTGACCAGTACATGCGTCCAATGCGCGAGCAGCTTCTCGACCGGATAGTACAGCAGCCAGTTTTGAAGCGGCGCCCCTTTGTAAAAATGAAATCCATGCGCCGTATAGATGACCCGGACGCCTTTTTGATGGGCCGCTAACCGCACAAGCGCCCCTCCGATCGGAGAATGGCAGTGGATCCAGCAAAACTGCCCGTTTTTTACAAGACACAGCATTTGCCGATAGGCTTTGCGGCACTGCCCGATCTGGGTCACGCTCCTTGGACAGTCCCACTGATGCATGGCCACTTTCATTTTTTTCAATGTTGTCTGCAGTTTTTGCACCCGTTTTTTATCACAGGTATTCCCTTCCCTGAAATTGCATGCCACATGTACCTCATAGCCTAATTGCTGCATCAGCCGGATGTTCGGCATATTGAACTGGTCAATCATGGATGCTACGGATGCGGCCATCAGCACTTTGGGATGCATGGCTTTTTTGGGCGACTGCCAAAGATCTGCTGTTTTCATGTTTCTTCCGGCCCCTGTTATGGATTTCATAAAATTTCATCATTTTTTGGATTTATTCCTGAGACAGTTCTGATGTATCCCAATAGAATAAATACTATTAGTCAATATTTTTGTATTAAATATTGCCTGTCAGTATTCTATACCTATTTCTTTCAATTTGCAATACTAAAGAAAAAAATAGCAGATTATCCTAAATTTGGCCGTGGTTTTCTGGTAGAATATTAGGAATTTTGCACAAAAAAATAAGGGCTACCGCCCAAAGAAAAATACTGGAGGATCTTGGTATTTAGACTTAGACATTACTAAAAACCACATCCTGTATGCATTCCGCTTTTCGCGGCAGCCCTTGCCGGGCTTGCGCTATGAAATTTGATACTCTAATTATGTATGACCTGATTATAAAATTTTAGGCTGATGGATTATGATATAGATCCGCTTATCTTTCATTTTTTCTTCATACACTGCTTTAAAGTTCAGTGGATTCCCAATAATTTTTCCTTTGTCATAAATAAAAAAATAAATCTTTTTTGCACCATAATGTACCATATCCGCCTCTATTTCTTCCGTCAACTTTTTCAATGCCATTCCGCTTCTGGTATACTTTATCTCTATCACAAGGTCTTTATCCAGGATCAGGTCTGCCCTGACTGTGCTGTACCCTGTGTCTTCGTTCACTTCCCTCCTGATCAGGGGATATAACGGTTTCAAATAAGCATATAGTAAATGCTGAACATCATATTCATTTTTTATTTTTAAACATTCAAGCTGGTTTTTATGAATACCTGCTTTTTTATGCGGCTCTTTTTCAAAAAGAATTTCTAGAAACATATAAAAATTTTCCATTACCTGAATCAGCAGTTTTTCGTCCATAGGATCATCAATGATCCCAAGCATGTACTCTAAAACCCTGCTCTTAGCCTCTTCCATCCTTTCGCTGGTATCTTTTTGTGAATATTCATTCGGCAGATAATATGCCCTTTTTTCCAGTTCAATCAAAGTCCGCCCGTCCATACCTATATTTTTTAAATATTTTCTTAACGCACATAGTAAGCTTTGAAAAGACTGGCTGTCTGAAACATGCTGGATCCGCGCAACAGCATCCTGTATACTTTGGATTTCATACGCCGTATCAAACATTTTTTAAACCGCCTCCCCATCTTAAATAAAATAAAAACAGCGGATCTAAAATATACAATATTCCTTCTTTCCAATCAAGCACTTTAAAAATATCTTCCCGTCCATGCAGCAGCTCCCGCATTTTCACAAGACTTTCCTTTATGGCCTGTGGGGCAGGCTTCTTGCAGCCCACTGCAATGAGACGGTAAATACGCTCTTTTACATTTTCAAATTCTGATTTCATGATCGGCGGGTTCTCTGCTATCGATTTCACGATTAATTCATAAATATCATATGCTTTCCCATTTTGCGTCTGGAATCTGTTTCTGCTTTTTCCCCGCATATTCGGCCCTTTTTTCATCAGTGCTACTACATCTCCATATTCAAAGTTTGCGGTTGTATAGCAGTATGCTGTTTCTAATATCTCATGTTTCACGCGCCTGTCATTATGTTCCGACATTTCCAAAATCGTACAGATATTTAAGCATATATACTGCATAAGCTGTGGCGAAGATAAACTTTCCACCGCAATCTGCTGCGCAACATCATCTGAAATCTGTATATCCAGTTTCCCAAAGCCAACCTTTGCAATTTCCTTTAAATCATTTACCTCCCAGGATTCCATATTGATCATGCTTAAACGGCCGGAAAGATCCGCATTACGGCGGATTGCTTCGTCCGCCCTGTGCGGCAGAGATACCACAATCGCTTTAAACCCCCTGCGGATCGCATCTTTTAACTGCTGCGCTATCTGCATCCGTTTTTTCTCCGGCGCGTAATGAAAATCATCTATTACCAATACCAAATTTTCGCGTTTGTAATACTGGATAATTTTATCTTTCGTAAGCGAATAATTTTCTTTTTTCGAATATCTATCATTCGTTTCCGCAATTACTTTTTCGGATAAAAACTGCCCTTCTACTGCCATTCCTACTTTTGCAGCCGCCAGCTTCCAAAAATCTGTTTCGGTCCCAAAGTCTGCTCCCGACATCTCTACTATTTTGTCAAATCCTACGACTTTTTCACATAGTATCGTTTTTCCCATTTTTGACGGTCCTACCAGAGAGGTCAAAAAACCTGACACTTTTAAAGCCTGCATCAAACGAAATTCATAAGAAAGGTCTGAAACTGCCGATTTACGTGAGATATAAGTATACTCCGGAAAAGCCCCCGGCGTGAAAACATCTTCTGCCTTTAATGCCATGTTTACATCCCCCTTTTATACATTATATCATAGCCTGCATCTTTTCCCTATGTAACAACAACAGCGTCATAATACATACCATCGACGGCAGTATAAAATTCCCGCTCCCAAATACAAGCAGGCACGCCAGCGTGCTTCCAACCCCAATATAAGCCGGCATATGGCTGCTGCTTGTCAGCCATTGTTCCAGAAAGATCACGACAAACAGCGCCGTCATCGCAAAATCAATCCCCTGCGCGTTAAACGGCACGGCCGACCCCGCCGCCGCGCCCAGAATCGAACCAAGAATCCAATAACTGTGGTCTAAAAGGGCCAGGAAAAATAGGAATTTGGATTCGTCGACCCCTTTTGGTATATGGGTCAGGCACAGCAGGGAATAGGTTTCGTCTGTCAGGGAAAAAATCATGTACAGACGCTTTTTTCCCATGTTCTGAAAACGCTCCAGCATAGACAGCCCGTAAAAAATATGCCGGATATTGACCATAAATTCCAGAAAGACCATCTGCAGCAGGCTGTATCCGGGCACAAAAAAATTGACCGCCAGATATTGTCCGCTGCCCGCATAGACGAGCACGCTCATAATGCCCGCCCATATAAAATTATATCCTTTGTTCTGAAACATGACGCCAAAGGCAAATCCGATAAACAGATACCCGGTCAGTACGGGGATCGTATACGGAAATGCCATTCGAAAGGCTTCCCATGTTCCGCCTGTTTTTTGTATTTGCTTTTCCACCGTTTTTTTCTCTTTGCGCATCCTTTTCCACCAAAAGACCTGTAAATACACAGACCATAAAATCGGCCGGGAATTTCTTCCCGGCCGATTTGTATGTCGTATTCCTTTTCGATCCGGCAATGCAGGAAACTGTCCTGCTGCCCGCCAACTACTCTTCTGTCATTTCATCGGTAATGGAATCTTCTGCTGCTGTTTCTTCTTCTGCTTCTTCTGTTTTTTCTTCTTCATCTTCGAAAAAGTCGTCATCGAAGTCGTCATCGAAATCATCTTCAAAATCTTCCAGATAATCCGGCGCAAACAGACGGTACAAACCATAAATCGCTGCGGCTGCTACTGCAATAATGCCAAGCACGGTAAAAATCCACACCGCTTTGTTCTTTTTTTGTTCTTCTTCTTTTTCTTTTTCCTTTTTCAGAAGATCTCCTACTTTTGATACATTTTCAGACAGTAAACCATGCAGTTCGTCTAATCGGTTCATGTTTCTTCTCCTTTCCGTTCTATTTTTAAAGTGCAGAACCTGCACTTCACTTAGTCCTTTTTATTATAACATATCTTTTCCAGATAGCGAGAAAAAATTTATATTTTATTGTTTTTTAATAATTTTTTAAGGAAACGGCAGATCAAACGTGATTTGACGCCTGATCCGTGCGCTTGAGCTTTGCGAACATGGCAAACATTTTTTTTACGCCCGCGCCGAAAAACCGCACCGTCACCTCATAATCCCGCCCGCCGGATACAATCCGGGTCACTTCCCCGTTTCCGAATTTCTGATGGGTGACAAGATCCCCGACGCCATATCCAAGTTTTTTTCGTACAGCGGCATCTTCCGCACTGTCCGCTGCGTTGTCCGCCCCACGGCTGTCGGCTGCTGCGAAAGCAGTGTCCGCTGCCGTACAGACGTGATCTTGCGCCTGCTGGCGCGGCCCGCTTTGACGGCTGTCCGCTACGCCCTCTGACTGCAGCGCCATCGGTTTTGCCAAAAACATTTCCCGCGCCCTTTGTCTTGGCGCGGTCTGCTCCGGCATCCGCCGCTGGCGTTTTGCCGAAACATCCAGCACATGCGGCGGTATTTCCCGCACAAAACGCGAGATTTTATTATACTGCGTCTCGCCCCGCAGCATCCGCTGGCCCGCACAGGTCAGCGTCAGATGCCTCATAGCCCGTGTCATCCCGACATAAGCAAGGCGCCGTTCTTCCTCCAGTTCGTCCATAGTATCACTGGTAATAGACAGATAGCCCGGAAACAGACCGTCTTCCATTCCTGTCAAATATACGCGCGGAAATTCCAGCCCTTTGGCGCTGTGGAGCGTCATCAGGGTAACATGGTCCGCATCTTCCTCTGTACGCTCCAAGTCCGCCACTAATGCTACTTCTTCCAGGAAACCGGAGAGTGTCGGTTCGGCTTCATTTTGTTCATATATGCGCACCTTTCCCTGCAGTTCCTCGATATTTTCAATCCGCGCCTGCGCTTCGTCTGTCTGTTCGGCTTTTAGTTCTTTGACATATCCGGTTACGTCGATAATCTCCTGCAGCAGATCGGATACCGCAAGCAGGCCGGCTTTGGAACGCATAGTCTGGATCAATGTTACAAACGGTTCGATTTTTGCCGCCGTACGGCCAAGCGACGGGATATCGGATGCCTGGCGCAATGCCTGGTAAAAACTGATTTCCTGTTCATTGGCATACGCCTGTACTTTTGAAAGCGTCGTCGCGCCGATGCCGCGCTTTGGAACATTGATGATCCTGCGTACAGCCAAATCGTCCCTTGCGTTATCGACGGTCTTTAAATAGGCCAGCAGGTCTTTGATTTCTTTGCGGGCATAAAAGTTTACGCCGCCGACAATCTGATACGGCACATTCCCCAGGATAAACCGCTCCTCAAACAGACGCGACTGTACGTTTGTCCGGTATAATACCGCGCAGTCCTGATAACGGCATTCTCCGTTTTTCACATGGGACTGGATATCCGATAAAACAAAATCCGCCTCGTCAAAGGCTGTTTCAAACTGCCGCAGCTTTACCTGATCGCCGCTGTCGTTTTCCGTCCAGAGCGCTTTTTCCTTACGCCCGATATTATTTGCTATGACGCCGTTCGCGGCGTCTAAAATATTTTGGGTCGACCGGTAATTTTGTTCCAGCTTGATCACAACTGTATTTGGAAAGTACTGTTCAAAATTTAAGATATTTCGAATATTCGCACCGCGGAACCGGTAGATCGACTGGTCGTCATCGCCTACGACACACAGATTGCCGTATTTGGAAGCCAATAGGCGCACAAAATGAAACTGCGCCGTATTGGTATCCTGGTACTCGTCCACCATAATATATTTCAGCCGTTCCTGGTAATGATTTAATACCTCGCTGTCACTTTGGAACAGTTCTACGGTCTTCATAATCAGGTCGTCAAAATCAAGCGCGTTATTTTTTTGCAGCATCTGCTGGTACTCCGCATATACACGGGCAATGCGCTGTTTGTTGTAATCCCCCTGTGCCTGTGCCTGATAAGCGGACGGGCCAACCAATTCGTCTTTTGCATGGGAAATCGCGTTTAAAAAAAACTTTTCCTTATGTACTTTTGTATCAATTTCCAGACGCTTACAGATATCTTTCATAAGCTGTTTCTGGTCGTCCGCGTCATAAATCGTAAAATTGGTATCATATCCAATCCGGTCGATAAAACGTCTTAAAATCCGCACGCATGCGGAATGGAATGTGGACACCCAAATACTCTGCGAACCGCAGCCCACGATCTCGTCAATGCGCGCGCGCATCTCCTCTGCCGCTTTGTTCGTAAAGGTAATCGCCATAATATGGTACGGGTCGATCCCTAATTCTTCTATTAAATATGCCGCACGGTGCGTTAGGACCCGCGTCTTGCCGGAGCCAGCCCCGGCAAGGATCAGCACAGGTCCTTCTGTCTGACAGACTGCCTGCCTTTGCATGTCATTCATATTTTCATACATAAATTTTTTCCTTCTATGTTCTCATTATAAGTTTTCATTTTATGGTTCTCATTTTATGTTCACATTCTATGTTTCCATTCTGTTTTACCGTTTATATAATGCTTGCCATATAGTTTTGATTACTCTATAATGTATTTCAGAAAGAGGTGAAGACTATGACAATTGATGAAAAAGACCTTTTAAACAGTATTTTAAAAAGCCTGAAACGGATCGACTATATCAAACCCGAGGATATCCCCGGCATTGACTTGTATATGGACCAGGTCACTACTTTTATCAATGAACAGCTTGCCGCTACCAAACGCTACCCGGACGACAAGATCTTAACGAAAACCATGATTAATAATTATGCCAAAAATAATCTCCTGCCGCCGCCGGAAAAAAAGAAATATAAAAAAGAACACCTGTTGACGCTGATTTTTATCTATTATTTTAAAAGTATTTTAAGCATCAGCGATATTCAACACCTGTTGAACCCGATCACGGACAAGTATTTTTCTGTCAACGGCGGTCTGGACCTGACGGCGATCTATCAAGAAGTATTCGGTCTGGAAAAAGACGAAACCGACCTGCTTGCCAAGGATATTATCCGCAAATTCAATACAAGCAGCCATACATTTTCCGATCTGCCGGAAGAAGAGCGGGAAAACCTGCAGTTGTTTTCTTTTCTTTGCATGCTCAGCTTTGATGTCTATGTAAAGCGGATGCTGATTGAAAAAATCATTGACGCAAAGCTAACGCCTAAGCCCGCGGAAAAAGGCCGGCGCACGAAAGACCAGCAAAAAAAATAACAGCGTAACATGCCGTCAGCCGGGGCGGTTTGGCCTCATCCGTTTTGCTGTCCATCCGGTTCCCCAAGCCGCTCCAGCGCCAGACCGTACCCATCCAGCCCATAATTCAGCGTACGGTTTACCCGGCTGATGGTCGCTGTGGAAGCACCCGTCTTTTCTGCGATTTCCATATACGTACAGTTTTCCCGCAGCATGCATGCCACCTGGAACCGCTGTGACAGCGCCTGCAGTTCGTTCACAGTGCATACATCTTTAAAAAAACGGTAGCACTCCTCCCTGTTGCGGAGACTTAATACCGCGTCGAATAAATGATCTACCGTCTCCGTCTGAAGATTTTTACTCATTTCCATGCTCCTTATTATCCCTTATCATTCACCCGCAGCAAATCCGCGCAAACGAATGCCCGGTCTATCTGCTGCATAAACAAAATTTTACCATATCAGAATCAGAAAGTAAACCGGAAACTGCAAGGAAACCGCCAGTTTCCCGGCGGCTTTTTGGTACACCCGATTACGTGCGCTCAATATATTTGGTTGGTATATATCCGGTATATGTTTTATTCTTATACGTATATCTTACCTGGCTCCACTTGGTTCCCGTACTGTCCGTGGTATTTTTCTGAATCCGCAGCTTGATTCCTTTTGGGACAACCCGCTGCCTTTTATAAGTCAGTCCCGGGCCGCCGCGCAGATTTACATTTTTGGTCGGTATCCCATACGTATACCTTGTAACATAGCTGCCGGAAAGATAGCCTGTATAGGACTTTCCGTTCTTTTGATAAGTGACTTTATACCATTTCGTACCGGCTACAGAAGAAGTAAATTTTTTATAGGTCAGCCCGACTCCTTTTGGAACCTGCGTTAACGTTTTGTATTCCGTGCCAGCCTGTTCACGTAAATTCACTTGCGCATTGGTCATAAGGCGGAACGTATGGATCCGTTTCGTACTGGCGGTCAGTATTTTGGACTCTTCGCCAAACTCCACTACGGAGTTTTCTTTTCGGTATGGAACGATTTTATAATAAAGCTCTTTCCCTTCCGAGGTACCGACTTTCGTATCCGTATATTCCGACGACTCGGCGCCTGTTACGGTTTTGATTTTTTTGTAAGTACCGCCGTATGACGTGCTGCGGTAAATTTTATACCCGTGCGCATCCGCAATCGGCTTCCATTGGATCTGGATTGCTGACGGCGTTTCAATATCGCTGGATGCCTTCAAACCGGTTACCGGGCCTAAATCCAGCGTTGGCGGTTCCACTGGTTCCGGCAGGCCGCCCTCTTTGGAATAATAAAAATTGCAGTCTACCGTCCCGGTCGTAATGCCGTCTACAATACCGGAGCTTGAATACTGCCAGTAAAGGTAATCTCCGGTATAGCTGGTCTTAGTCGTATAATTTGCCAGCCATAAATCATAATCCTTTAACTGGTTCGTGTCAAAGGAACTGTTTAAAAATGACGGGCTTCCGTAATACATCGGCGTAAAACCGGCTTTTTCGATAATATTAAAAAAGGTCAGCGTATTTTTGGTCACCTGCGCCTTTGACAGCCCATAGGCACGGTAAGAATTGGAAAAAGCTTCAAAATCATAGACGACCGGCAGTGAAATCTTATTCTTATAATCTTTGATCAATTCTACTGTTTTTTGTGCTTCTTTCTGTGCCTCGGTAGCCGTAATCGAATTGGAAAAATAATAAATTCCTACCTGAATCCCGTTTTTATATGCATTTTGAATATTTCGGTCAAAATAGGCATCCTTATACATAGCAAATTTGGATGAAAGCGATGTATAGCCGCAACGGATAAACGCAAACTTTACACCTGCCTTTTTCACCTTTGCCCAGTCAATTTCCTCCTGCCACGTCGATACGTCAATGCCCAGCACGACCTCCCTGCCGCGCAGCGAATCCGCATGCGTATAAGTGAGTCCGGTAAACGGGCTGCGGGTCTTATTTGCGGCCGTACTCCGGGCAGAGAACGGAACCGGCTCATCTTCCGGTTTGTGTTCCTGCAGGTACTGGCGTTTTACATAATCCGGGTCAAGATAATCCGGTGCCAGATGCTGCACAAATTCCGGCTCATTTTCCTCCCCGTCCGCTTCCGTTTCCTGCATCGGTGGGACCTCAGCCGCCTTTACAGCCGCGGCTGGCTGGTTGCTTAAAAGGACAAGGCCCAATATTCCTGCTACTATCATCTTTGTGTACTTCATGCGATAACTCCTTTATTCTTCATTGTATCGTGTAACTAACTTTTGGTTCCATTGTTTTTCACGTGCCAATGATAAACATACCGAATTAAATCTGCCTTAAATAGCATGCAATGAAAAACAAAATAGCTGCACGCCCATGCATAAAATAAAAGCGGAATCAGCTTACTCTAGAAGTATACGAAAGAAACATGTTTTTTTTCCGTGTAGTGCATAAAAAAATCTGGCGGCCATAAACCATCCTGGCTTATGGCCGCCCTGCCGCGTTATGATACGTATTTTTTCAATGTCTCGCGTACTGCCCCTATGCCGGCATTCATTTCGTTCAGATACCCTACAACTGTATCCGCCATACCGACGTCAAATAAATTTACCCCAAAAATTTTCTCATTTTCCAAGATCGGCTTTAATGCCTGCACGTCTGTCTGGACGCCGAGCTTTAGATTCGCAACATACGGCTGTACGGTATCAAGCAGCGGGTCCGGACTTAATGTAAACCGCTCCCCTGCGTCATTGAACCCCATCAGATACCGCAGCCATCCGGCAAATACAAGCGGGATCAGCTTTAAGTCCGCTACATTTAATTGCGGCGAAGCCTTGTATGCCTTAATCGTCTCGCCAAACCGAATGGCTAGTTTCTGCGAGGTATCCGTTGCGATCCGCTGCGGCGTATCCGGCATAAACGGATTCGGCACACGGACCTTGATCACTGTATCAATAAATTCTTTCGGATTCAGGATCCCCGGGTCTACCACTACCGGAAGCCCTTCTTTATAGCCTACGATTTCAATCAGCTTCGTTAATTCCGTATCTTTCATTTCGTCTGAAATCTTGTGGTATCCAAGAATACAGCCAAACACGGCCAGACAGGTATGCAGCGGATTTAAGCAGGTGCAGACTTTCATTTTTTCCACTTTATCCACGGTTTCGCGTTCCGTAAACATCAGTCCGCCTTTCTCCAACTGCGGCCTGCCGTTTGGAAACGCGTCTTCAATCACCAGGTATTCGCATTCCTCCGCATTGACAAACGGCGCTACATACGTATTTTTGGAAGTAATCACCGCTTCCAGCCCGTCGATACCGTCTTTCTTTAAAATTTCTTCTACCGACGCGTCCGGGCGCGGCGTAATCTTGTCGATCATGGTCCATGGAAAAGATACTTTGTTTTTATTGTGGACATAATCCTTAAAACCAGCGTCCGCCAGCCCGTTTTCGACCCATTTGTCCGCATAGGCGCTGATTGCCGCATACAGCTTGTCCCCGTTGTGGGAACAGTTGTCCATGCTGACCATTGCGATTGGCTTTTCGCCGGCCTGATAACGCGCATACAACAAAGAAGCCACTTTGCCGATATAACTCTGCGGTTTTTGGGGACCTGCCGCAAAATCCGCAGATACGGCCGCAAGCTGCTGCCCCTTTCCATCTACCAGGCTGTAGCCTTTTTCTGTAATGGTAAAGCTGGCCATCTGCAGGGAATCCTTTGTAAAGATTTCTTTCAGCCTGCCGTATTCCGCTTCATTTTCCGAATCCAGCGTATGCGACTCTAAAATACTGCCCACCACGGTCTTTTCTATGCTTCCGTCCGCTTTTAATGTGACAAGTATACTATAATCATCGTGCGGACGGTTCATTTTCTCCACGATTTCGTAATCAAACCCTTCTGCCGCAACCAGCCCCCGGTCCAAAACTCCCTGGTTCAGCAGGTTTTGTACGACGTTCGCCTGAAAAGCCCGAAACAGGTTGCCGACGCCAAAATGGATCCAAAACGGATTCTCTTTGGTCGCCTGCGCTGCTTTTTGGCGGTCAAACTTTGGAAGATCATATCCTGCCGCTTCCCATGCGGCCCGGTCCGTCAACCCCTGTTCATTTAAGATCATATCATTCCTTCTCCTTTCTTTGCCCTCAACAGCTCTGTTCATGTTATCACCGATTTTACCACAGGAAACAGGCCGCTGCAACGACTGCTCGTAGACGTTTTGTTTAGTTTTTGCAGATTCCCTGATAAAAATGTACGAAACAGATCCGAAAATAGCAAATCAACAGAATCCAGCCCATTGAAAATATACCTTTACAAGGGTGCCTTATCTTCCATGGCGGCGCTGCAGTTCTGCCACATTTGCCTCTACCCTTGACTTGTTCAGCGGATAGATAAAGAACAATGCCAGCGCTACAGCGGTAAACCCGACAATCGGAATAATACAGGACAGATTAAAGATGCCGGATGTTACTTTTGGATCAAACGCCGTTGCCTGCGTATATCCTACCATGCTCAACAGTGCGCCTGTCATTCCGGAAGAAAGCGCCTGCCCAAGCTTGCGCGCAAAAGAATATACCGCATAAATGGTTCCGTCCTCACGGATTCCATTTTTTACTTCCGCATCGTCAATGACGTCTGTGATCATTGCCCATATCACTGTATTAAAAAATCCAAGCCCCACATACGCAACCGTATAAAAGCCTACATATACAAACGGATTAGCCGGACGTACGATCAGACATACCAGATATACCGCTGCTCCTGCCAGACAAGAAACGGTAGACATTTCCTTTTTTCCTACCGTAGCTGCCAATTTGCTTGCAAGCGGCGCACAGACCGCCAATACTACGATCGACCCGGCAAAAGACGACGCCGACTGTGCTGCTGCCGAACCATAATAATTCGGAAATACATAACCCGCCATACCGGCCATACCAAGCTGTGCCACCAAAAGAAGGATTGCCGCTGCAATAATTCCAAGCAAAGACCTGTTTGTAAACACGCTCCCCAATAATTTTCCAATTTCCAGTTTCTGGTTATTTGCCGGAACTTCTACACGTTCCCGTACCAGATTAAAGCAAAGCAGATAACAAATTACCGCGCATACGCTGAATACGCCTGCGATAATGGTCATACGGCTGCCGGAAAGGACCGTCTTGCCGTCTACTACAACCAGGGCTACCATAGGAGTACCCGCGCCGATTACAAGTCCGGCCAGTGTCGCGCCAATGGTACGCCACGTAGACAGGTCCGCACGTTCTTTCGGATCCGCGGTAACCGCAGACGCCATAGAACCATATGGAATATTGATCGACGTATAGAAAATGGAACCCCATAAAATATAGGTTACAATCATCCACACCAGCTTAAATCCATAGGACATATTCGCAAACGCCGACTGGTATATCAAAAATGACGCAATCGCTACCGGCCCGCACATACGCTTCAGCCATGGCCTGAATTTGCCGTCTTTGGTCGGTTTTGACCGGTCAACGATCTGCCCCATCGTTACGTCCGTGACCGCGTCAATAAACCGGGCCGCCATCATCAGGATGCCGACTACGCCGGCTTCAATGCCCATAACATCAGTGTAAAATTTCAGCATAAAGCTGGATGATAAGATAAACGTGAAATCATTTCCGAAATCACCAAACATATAACCCAGTTTATCCCTCATTCCAAACGGCCTTACATCGGACTTAGCTAAACTTGCCATTAAGATTCCTCCTCTCCTGTACTACCCCCCCCGCTTTAAAATTGAGCGGAAGATTTGTCCATCGTTCTTTCAGCAGATAAGCCGCATCCTTTGGCTGCCGCTGTCTCGTAAATACACCTTTCTTGTTTCCATTGACACGCATGATCCCCTCCCAGGTCTGGAAATCGGCAAAATTCCAAATCTGCTCGCCTTTGACAAAATCATACGAATCAAATACGCCATGCACCATCTCCAGATATTCTTTCTGGTACTCCTGGCTCCACATTACAGACGGAAGCTTATGCTCGGATCCAAGCGTATCCGCCCCATATTCTGTAAACAGGAACGGCTTATTCAGATTCTTTGCTTTCCAGGCATCCATTTCTTTTCTAAACATTGCCTCGGCATTTGAAATCTCATAGCCGCCGCATACATACCAGCCATAGTAACGGTTAAGCGCGATCATATCACTGAACTGGAAACATTTACACTGATCCGGCGTGGAATTCATAATCATCGCATATGTACGTGGGCGTTTCTGCGGATCCAGTTCGTGTGCTTTGTCAAACACTTCCTTAAAGTAAGGAACCGCCGCTTCATTCGTAGTTTCCGGTTCATTCAACAGGCTCCAGGCAATGACGCATGGATGGTTTTTATCCCTTGTAATCATCTCTTCCAAAGCTTTTAAATGTGCCTTTAACAAAACAGGAATTGTTTCGCTTTCAAAAAATGCCGTAGTCTTCCCGCTGCTGGCATCCATAAAGTTAAGCATGCTTGCGAACAGCCCGACAGCCGCAACCTCGTCAATCACCAAAAAGCCTTCCCTGTCAGCCATCTCATAGATTTCCTCGCTGTATGGATAATGAGAAGTACGGAATGAATTTGCACCAATCCATTTCATCAGTTCAAAATCACGCTTCATCACGCCGATGTTAAATCCGCGCCCTACAATATCGCTGTCTTCGTGTTTCCCAAATCCGCGCAGATAAACCGGCTGTCCGTTTAACAAAATCTCTGTGCCTTTTACTTCTACCGTACGGATTCCGATTTCCTGTTCGTATTCGTCAATCACAAGCGATTCATCCATAATCCGGATCACCAGACGATACAGATACGCATTCCGTACCTGCCATAAATGTGCATCCGAAACAGTGAGCACGCCCTGCGCGCCCTGTGCGCTTGCCACCGACGCACCGGATTCATCAAATAACTCCAGAAAGACCGGATGTTCCCCGTTTGTCTGCACTTGATAGGAGATTTTGGCAGTCTGCGCGGTTCCGTTTGTAACCCCGTCCAGTTCATACGTAAGATCAAAGTCAAAAACCGACTCTTTCGGAACGGATACAAGATGAACCGACCGCTGCAAACCGGAATAATTAAAGAAATCGAAATACGGCTTCGTCATTTTCTTTCCATTTGCCAAAGTAACCGTACTGCCGCATGGAATATTCGTTTCGTTCAGCTCATTGTTCACTTTTACAACCACCTTATTGCTGGCGTTGTAGCGTACAATTTCTGTGACATCGGCCGTAAACGGCAAAAAACCGCCCTCATGCTCCGTAACCTTTATTCCGTTGACATAAACTACCGCGCGGTGGGTAGCGGCCGCGAACCGGACCTGTACCTGTGTATTTTCCCATTCTCCCGGTACAAACATGTCCGTTTCATACCAGACATCCCCGGTAAATTCACGGGTATCCTTGTCCGTATAAAAGTCCTGAAAACTGGCCGGCACCGGGATCCTGTCATTTCCAGGAATACCCTCCGTCCACTTTTCCTGTTCTCCAACCGCTTTCTCATCCAAGCAGAACTTCCACATGCCGTTCAGTGATATTGCACGTCTGGACTCTGTTGTTTTCGGATAAAGCATCGAATACTCTAACATTTCATAACCTCCTCATTCCGTTTGATACAGCGTATTGTAACGCATTTTGTGGCTCGAAGTGAGTAGAATTTTTTGTGCAATACGTATATTTTTTATAATTTCTTGATTTTTCCTAAAAATTATGCGATAATAACAATAATTATTACGATGAAACACAAAGAATCACAACATTAAGGATTACAAAGGTGAAATTTATGAAGTACGAACCAGAATTGAATTTTATGCAAAAATTTCTGAAAAACAGCCATGTACCCTGTTTTCTATCCACTAACCCGCCGGAATATTTATCTTCCACAGACCAGGGGATCAGCCATCTTCTGTTCCCCCACTCCGATCTTATGAGCGAACTAAAAAAAATTTTCAGCATGTGCGGACCAAACAAAATATACCGGTTTTCCGACCAATTTATGTGCCATTACCTGATTTTAAAAATACCCGATGACGAAAATCCGTTATATTTTATCATCGGCCCATATATTACATCCAGATATACGAAAAGGGAAATCCGCGGCCGGATTGAAAAGTATGCGTTTCCTCCAGAAACCGTATCACAACTGGAAAATTTTTTGCTGTCCCTGCCGATCCTCACATCCGAAAGCAGCCTGCTGACCCTTGCCAATACCCTCGGCGAATGCATTTGGGGCGGGCTTAATAATTTTTCCGTACAAGACATCGGGCATACGGTCTTTTCCGACCTGGAACCGGTAGCGGAACGTCCGGATTATATGGAACCTATGGATGCATTCTTCAGCATGAAGCTGTTAGAAAAACGCTATTCTGATGAAAACCGCCTGATCCAGGCTGTTTCCCAAGGGCAGACGCACAAAGCAGAAATGCTGATCTCCCATTTTTCGGCTGTGCATATCGACATGCGTGCCCCGGATATGATCCGAAATTTAAAAAATTACCTGATTGTCGTCAATGTACTGATGCGCAAGGCCGCCGAATACGGCGCCGTCCACCCGCTGCACATCGACAGCCTGTCTTCCCGCCTTGCCCGCCAGATCGAACAGACAAACGGAGAAGAGGCGCTGTTTCGGCTCGCGAACGAAATTGTCCGTAAATACTGCCTGCTTGTAAGAAACCATTCCATGAAAGGACATTCCCTGCTCGTGCGCAAAATACTGGTACGAATCGATTCTGACCTGACCGCCGACCTGAGTTTAAAAGCACAGGCGGATTTTTTGGATGTCAATCCAAGCTATCTGTCCACACTGTTTAAAAAAGAAACCGGTACCACACTAACCGAATATGTAAACCGCAAACGGGTCGAGCACGGCATTTTTCTGCTGAATACGACACAGATGCAGATCCAGACAGTCGCGCAAAACTGCGGTATTTCTGATGTAAATTATTTTACGAAAACATTTAAAAAGATTGTTGGGAAAACGCCGAAAGATTATCGGAATCATATTTCGCCTTATATGCGGGAGTATGAAAGAGCGGAACACCTCAAAAAATGTTAGGAAGCGTTCTCTGGGTTGGCTGCGCGGACGCCGGATCAGGGGCGGGGGGGGGTTGGCTGCGCGGACGCCGGACCAGGGACGGGGGTTTGGCTGCGCGGACGCCGGACCAGGGGCGGGGGCTGGCTTGCGGCTCCGGCTCCAGAATGTCAAGAAGCCCTAAGTATTCTGCATTTACGTAGCGGCCTGCCCGGACGCAGCGCCTAATTCGCCCTGGCTTTCGCCAGCGGCTAAAGGCGCTGCTTGGCTTCGCCCCTTAGGTTGTTTTGCAGAATACTAAGAGCTTCTAGACATTCTTCCAACGTCGCCGCAAGCCAGCCCCCGCCCCTGGTGCGCCGTCCGCGCAGCCAAACCCCCGCCCCTGATCCGACTGGTTTTCTCTGGCTGTACGTAATGCGGTGAATGGGGTTGCGTAACAGGAAATGGTCGGTTAGCCGGTATGGTAAACGCTCCGGCTGCTGCGTGTGAGCAGATGGCGAATAGTTCTCTGCTGCGGGTAATTATGAAAAATGCGATGCGATTATTTTGGATTTAAAGTCTGGTCAGCCGAAATTCAGATGTAATCTCTTGTTTCTGTAATCACATAAAACATAAAAATTTATTATATTTTAGTCTTTATATAATTTTTATGATTTTCCAAGATCCTTATTTTTTCATGATTTAATGGAAACCGGAAGCAGCACAGGTTATGAAATCGTTATATAATAAATAATAAAAAAGTCTTTTCTTTCTTGTATAATAAAACAATTAAATCAAAGCAAACGTTTACTGTATCAAACCGTTGAACATAGGATACCGCATCGGTTAAAATCACGTAAACTATATTCTTTCGTGAACAGCCGGAACATAACACAAAACGCTATGATTACAACAGTTCCCGCCGCAGCTCTTCCCCGCT